>JAUSAU010000083.1 GCA_030652345.1 Coriobacteriia bacterium | reverse complement strand
AGGGATCCGCCAGCGTCGAGATGTCGCCGAACGTGTCCATGTCGCGCTCGCCCGCCGCGATCTTGCGCAGGATGCGGCGCATGATCTTGCCGGAGCGGGTCTTGGGCAGTTCGGGGACGATCTGGATGTGATCGGGCTTCGCGATCGGCCCGATCTCCTCGCGGACGTGCCCGCCCAGGATCTTGTCGACGTTGTCCGGGATCTCGACGCCCGACTTCAGGATGACGTAGGCGTAGATGCCCTCGCCCTTGATGTCGTGAGGGAAGCCGACGACTGCGGCCTCCGCCACGAGCGGATGGCTGACCAGCGCGGACTCCACCTCGGCGGTACCCATGCGGTGGCCCGTGACGTTGATGACGTCGTCCACGCGGCCGAGCAGCCAGTGGTGTCCGGTCTCGTCGACGCGTGCGCCGTCACCCGTGAAGTACTTGCCGGGGAACGCGGTGAAGTACACGTTCTTCATGAGCGCGTTCTCGGGGTCGCCCCACGTTCCGCGCATCATGCCCGGCCACGGGAAGGTGATGCAGAGACGGCCGCCTGAGCCCACGGGCGTCTCGGTCTTGTCCTCGTTGAGCACCTCGGTGCGGATACCGAAGAACGGGTACGTGGCACTGCCGGGCTTCATCGGGGTCCAGCCGGGCTGGTTCGTGATGATGTGGCCGCCGGTCTCCGTCTGCCAGTACGTGTCCACGATCGGCACACGACCCTCACCGACGACGTTGTAGTACCACATCCACGCCTCGGGGTTGATCGGCTCACCGACGGTACCGAGCAGGCGCAGGGAGGAGCGGTCGAACTTGTTGACCCAATCCTCGCCCTGCTTCATGAGAGCACGGATCGCGGTCGGCGCGGTGTAGAACTGGTTCACGCCGTGCTTCTCGATGATCTCCCAGAAACGGCCGGGATGCGGGTAGGTCGGGACGCCCTCGAACATGAGCGAGGTGGCGCCCACGCACAGCGGTCCGTAGACGACGTAGCTGTGGCCGGTGACCCAGCCGATGTCGGCGGTGCAGAAGAAGACGTCCTCGTCGTGGTAGTCGAAGTTGTACTTGAACGTCATGGCCGCGAAGAGCAGGTAGCCGCCCGTGGTGTGCAGGACGCCCTTCGGCTTGCCGGTGGAACCCGACGTGTAGAGGATGAAGAGCGGGTCCTCGGCGTCCATCCACTCGAGATCGCAGTGGTGGTGGATGTCCGCGGCGCGGACCTCCTCGTGGTACCAGTAGTCGCGGCCCGGCTCCATGTCGACGCGAGCGCGGGCGCGGGACACGACGATGCACGACTCGACGGTCGGGCACTCGTACAGGGCGCTGTCGGCCTCGGCCTTGAGCGGGACGACACGCCCGCCACGGATGCCCTCGTCAGCGGTGATGAGCATCTTGCAGCCGGAGTCCTGGATGCGGTCACGCAACGCAGCCGCGCTGAAGCCGCCGAAGACGACCGAGTGGATCGCCCCGATGCGGGCACAGGCCAGCATCGCGATGGCGAGCTCCGGGATCATCGGCAGGTAGATCGCGACCCGGTCGCCCTTGCGGATCCCGTGCTTCTTGAGCACGTTGGCCATGCGGCAGACCTTGTAATAGAGCGCCTGATACGTGTAGACCTTCGAGCGTCCCTCGTCCGACTCCCAGATGATGGCGGCCTTGTTGCGGCGCCACGTCGTGAGATGACGGTCGATGCAGTTGTAGGCGACGTTGGTCTTGCCGCCCTTGAACCACGTGACGCGTGGAGTGTCGAACTCCCACTCGAGGACCGAGTCCCACTTCTTGTGCCAGTACAGGAACTCCTCGGCCTGCTCGGCCCAGAAGCCCTCGGGATCATCGATCGAGCGCTTGTACATCGTCTCGTACTGCTCGCGAGACTGGATCCAGGCGCGCTCGCGCACCCAATCAGCCGGCTCGAAGACACCGCCCTCTTTTTGCATCGATTCGATAGCGTCGGACATCCCTGTAGTCGCCTCCCTCAGTCTGTGTGCCTCATCAGGCTCCGTACTCCGCTCGCCGGGGGGACCTCACGCGAGTGGACGGTGCGGCCGCCCAGGGACGGACGGCCGCACGACCAGTATTCACGCGTGCGGCCCACAAGTCCTGCCCGATAGCGGTGGACGGCGCCGTGTCGTCGGCAAACGGCGTTCCGGACGGGTCGCCCCCGCAAACAGACCGCTTGCCGAATGCTGTGGAGATTCCATGTAACTACCGTTGCAATCCCCCGTACCGCGGGTTTAGAGTGACGACGTTGACAAGTTTCCCTTCCCTCAGAGCCGCTTCGGGGAATCCGAAGCGGATATGCAGGTGACGATAGAGCGCGAGAGCCGGCACTCTCAGCGACGCGGCACCTGAGCGGAACCGCATGAGCGGGTCCGCATGAGACTCAGGGGTAATAAGGGAAGGAATGTGGGAAGCCCGGCCCGAAGGCCGGGCTTCTCCGTGTCCGGGGCCGGTTTCGCCCCGCCACCGCAGCGTTTGCACCGCCCCTACTCGGGCACGAGCGCGATCGCGTATCCCGTCCCCGTGTGGGTCGCAAGGACGACGCCGGTCTCGACGACGAACATCTCGGTGACGTCGTAGGTCGACTCGAGCATCTGCCGCATGGCCTCGGCGCGGTCCAGCGACATCGCGTGTGCGACACAGAACGCGCCCTTGGTCGACTCGCCCATCTCCTTCTTCACCCACGCCATGGTGTCCTTCAGCATGGCCTTGGCTCCACGCGAGCGCGCGACGGGCTGGTACTTGCCTTCGCCGTCCACCGTGAAGGTGACCTTGAAGTCGAGCATGCCTCCGAGGAAGACGGAGACCGCACCGATGCGGCCGCCCTTGGCGAGGTTGTCGAGCTTGTCGATCCCGACGATCATGCGCACACGCTCACGCGTGCGCTCGGCCACCGCGACGACATCGGCCATCGCAGAACCGGCCTGCGCCGCGCGCGCGGCACGGACGACCTGCCAGCCGAGGCCCCAGGACAGATTGAGTGAGTCATGCACGTGGACCCGGTCGCCGAAGCGGTCCGCGGCGGCGCGTGCCGCTTCGATCGTTCCCGACAACGCACCTGAGATGTGGAGCGCGACGACATGCTCGGCCGAGGCGAGCGCCTTCTCGAACGCCTGCTCGAACGCCCCCACGCCGGGCGTGCTCGTGGTCGGCAGCTTGGACGCGGCGTTCATCTTGGCGAAGAACTCCGCCTGGCTGAGCTCCCCGTCGTGGAAACTCTCCTCACCGAAGTTGACGGTGAGCGGGACCACCGTCACGCCCAGTGCTGCCGCGAGTTCGGGTGGCAGGTCGGACGTGGAGTCGGTCACGATCGCGACTGATGCGAGTTCGCTCATCTAGAAGCTCACCATCCCATGCGTCATGTGCGCGCCCCCGAGGACGTGCACGTGGAGGTGGCCGACCGTCTGTGACGCGTCGGGACCACTGTTTACGATGACCCGGTACCCGCTGTCGATCACGCCTTTGATCCCGGCGACCGTGGGGACCGCGGTGAAGAGCGCCGCGATCACCTCCGCCGGGACACCGTCACCCATGTCGGCGTAGTGCCGCTTCGGGATGATCAATGTGTGGACGGGCGCCTGCGGCGTTATGTCGTCGAACGCGAGGACGAGATCGTCCTCATAGACGACGCGGGCGTCGATCTGTTTCGAAGCGACCATACAGAAGATGCAGTCGTCGGTCATGGCGATGCCCCCTCGCGTGTCCGGCGCGGCCGAAGCCCCACGTTCAGCACTACTCGTCGGACGTCTCGTCGTCCTCTATCTCACCCATGAGCATGGTCACGCGCTGCTCGGCGGCACTCAGGCGCGCCTGGCAGTCCCTGAGGAGGGCCACACCGCGCTCGTAGCGCGCGAGCGAGTCCTCCAAGTCGAGCTGACCGCTCTCCAGCGCATTGACGATCGCCTCGAGCTCGGCGAGGGCCTCAGAGAAGCGCGGCTCCTGCGCCGGTGCGGACTGGTCAGACATCCATGGCCCCTTCGCTCTCGACCGACTCGACGACACACCCGAGCGCCCCTTGGTGCAGGCGCACCCTCACGCGGTCCCCCGCTGAGAGATCGGCCGACGAACGCACGACCCGCCGCCCGTCGTCCGCATAGCATACGGCGTAGCCGCGCGACAGGATACCGAGCGGGGAAAGGTCGGCGATCCGGGCCGCGGCACGCGCCATCTCGTCCCCGGCGCGCTCGAGGCGCCGACCGACCGCTGCGAACAGCGCGCGCTCGGCCGACGCGAGACGCTCACCGTCGCGCCGGAGGCGCTCGGGGATCGCCCGGGGAAGGGCGGCTGCGGCCGTGTCGAGCCGTTGCGAGGCGACGGAGGTCAGGAACCGCGGATCGCGGAAGACGGCGTGGGATGCCAACACCTCGACACGGCGGCCCGCGTCGCGAACGGCGTGGAGCAGTCCGCGCCCGAGGAGGCGCTGCAGCGAGCGGAATCGGGCGGCGACCTCGTCCCCGGAGGGCGCGACCGCCTCGGCGGCCGCGGTCGGAGTCGATGCGCGCAAGTCGGCGACCATGTCGGCGATGGAGGTGTCCGGCTCATGCCCGATACCGGTCACGACCGGGACGGGGCACGCGGCGACGGCGCGCGCCACCGCTTCCTCGTTGAACGGCATGAGGTCCTCGTACGACCCGCCTCCGCGCGCGAGGATGACGACGTCCGCCCCGCTCGCCCCGGCCGCCTGTATCCCGGAGACGATGGCAGCGACCGCATCCGCGCCTTCGACAGCGACTCCGGCGATGATCAGTTCGGCGGCCGGATAGCGGCGCCTCAGCGTCCGGATGACGTCGTGCACGGCCTTGCCCCGCGGACTGGTCACGAGCGCGATGCGCTCGGGGAACGGCGGCAGCGCGCGCTTGCGCTCGGGGCGCATGAGCCCCTCATCCTCCAGCGTGCGGGCGAGCGCGGCGACCTTGAGGCGGAGCGCGCCTTCGCCGGCGGCCTGCAGCGAGCGGACCTGGAACTGCAGCCGCCCCTTCGGCGGGTAGACCGTGAGCGTGCCGGAGACCTCGACGAGCATGCCATGACGGAGCTCCACGCCGGATGCCGCATACGCGTCGCGCCAGACGAGGCACGGCATCACCGAGGAGCCGTCGCACAGGGTGAAGTAGACCGCCTTGTACCCGGACTTGTCGGTGAACTCGGAGACCTCGCCCATGACCCGCAACGTCACGCTCTCGAGCGTGCGCTTCGTGAGCGTCATGACCTCGGTCACCGTGAGCGCGCGCGACGCATCGGACATGGGCGCAGACCCCTTCGACCGGGTGACGGGAACGGCCTCAATCCTACCACCCGCCACGGACCAGCAGACGCCCCGCCGACAGCGCCCCGCAGACATCGCACGCTCCGCACGGGCGGGCGATCCGCTCGTCGAAGTGCGCGCACAGCGTGCGGTGCCGGCACGAACCGCCGGCCGCGAAGCGGTAGACCTCCCGCACCGCGATCCGCGCGGCCGCCCGGCGGACGGGCTCCAGCCCGCGCGTGAGCGCATCCCGTCTGCGCACGTCCGCCCATGAGTAGAAGAGCACGCAGTCGCTCGCCTCACCGTCGCGGCCGGCGCGGCCGACCTCCTGCGCGTACGCCTCGATGGAGTCGGGAAGGTCGGCATGCACGACGAGGCGCACATCCGGCTTGTCGACGCCCATACCGAAGGCGACCGTGGCGACGACCACCTGCGTCTCGCCGGAGAGGAAGGCGTCCTGCACCGCGGAGCGGTGCTCCGAGTCCAGCCCGGCGTGATACGCAGCCGCCGGCACCCCGTGGCGCCGGAGCCAGGCCGCGAACGAGGCGGCACCCGCGCGCGACAGGCGGTAGACGATCGCCGCCTGCCCCTCGTGTGCGCGCACGAGGGCGAGCACGTCCCCGCGCGCGTCCCGGACGGCGTCCTTGCGGCGCGTCGCCAGCCGAAGATTCCGGCGGAAGAAGGTGCCACGCAGGACGAAGGGGTCGCGCAACCGCGCCGTCGCAACGATGTCGGCGGCCACACGGCTCGTGGCCGTCGCGGTCACCGCCAGCGCGGGAACGCCGGGCGCCAAGCGCTCCCGCGCCTCCCCCAGGAGGCGGTAGTCGGGCCGGAAGTCGTGTCCCCACTGGGAGAGGCAGTGCGCCTCGTCGATGGCGAACAGCCCGACGGCCGCGCACCCGTCCAGCTCGCCCAGCAGCCGGGGTAGGCCCTCCGGCGACGCGTAGAGCAGCTCGAGCCGGCCGTCGCGCACGTCGCGGAGTACCGAGCGACGCTCGGTGTCACCCAGTGTCGAGTCGACCGAGGCCGCAGTGAGGCCGCGACGGCGGGCCTGATCGACCTGGTCGCGCATGAGAGCGATGAGCGGCGAGATCACGAGCGAGGTGCGCCCGGTCGCCGCCGCCGGGAACTGGAACGTGACCGACTTGCCGCCGCCGGTCGGCAGGATGGCGAGGGCGTCACGTCCCGCGAGGACCGCCTCGATCACCTCGCGCTGCCCGGAACGGAACGCGCTGTGCCCGAATCGGGCAGCCAGCACGTCCTCGAGCGCACCCGGCGCCGCTGCCACGGCGTCCGGGCGGCACACGTCGTATGCCCGCACCATCGTCTCCATGGCCCGAGCATGCGACAGGCCCCATACCGGGGCCTGTCGGGGTCCTTACCGGAATCGGACTCAGTTGCGCCGGGAGAGCCCCAGGTAGTACAGGAAGTTCATGATCGAGATGAGCGCCGCGGCCACGTAGGTCATCGCGGCAGCGGTCAGGACGGCGCGCGCGCCCGAGACCTGCTCGGGCGGCAGGCCGTTGGACAGCGCGGCGACCGCGCGCCTCGAGGCATCGAACTCGACCGGCAGGGTGACGATCTGGAAGACGACCATGGCGAAGAAGACCCAGGCGCCGATCGCGATCAGCCCGCTCGCGTTGAGGAAGAACCCGGCGAGCACGAGTACGCCCGAGAGCTGGGAGCCGATGTTGGCCGCGGGTACGAGCGCCTGCCGAAGCGCGGCAGGAGCATAGGCCCGGGCGTGTTGCACGGCGTGCCCAGCCTCATGGGCAGCCACACCCGCAGACGCGATGCTCCGTCCTTGGTAGACGCCCTCGGAGAGGCGCAGGACCCGGGCGCGCGGGTCGTAGTGGTCGGTCAGCTTGCCGGTGATCTGCTCGATCGCCACACCCTGCAGGCCGTTCTCGTCGAGCATCATGCGCGCGACCTCGGCGCCCGAGCGCCCCGTCACGAGCGGGACGCGGCTCCACTTCTTGTACGCGCTGTTGATCCACGCCTGGGTGCCGAATCCCAGTACGAGACCGGCGATCATGATGAAGAGGTAGGTCGGTGAGTAGAAGTACATCGCTCCTCTTTCGTGATTCGGGATCATCCCCGGGCCGCATCGTGCAACGCGCGTGCCGCCGACGACTCACGCCGGACGGCTCCACGGATTCCTCACACGACGGGGCGCTCGACCACGATCTTCCCGTCACCGACGCGCAGACGCAGGCGGCCTTCAACGAGGTCGACGAGGTCATCGCCCACGATCGCTTTGCGCCAACCCTCGAGCAGGACGCACTCCTCGCGCTCGCCGGATGCGAGACGCTCGAGGTCGGTGCGCGTCGCAAGCAGCGGGACGGCGATGCCGTGCTCCGACGCGCGCACGCGCACGAGGGCGCCCATGAGCTCGACGACGCCGTCGATGTCCACGATCGAGCGCGGCTTGCGGTCGAAGCGCGGAAGATCGTCCTCGGGGATCGCGATGCCTTCCTTCACGGCGGCGATGAGGCCCTTGCCGCCCTCGCTGAGCGCCTTGGCATTCAGGCCGCGGATGTCGGCGAGTGCACCGAGCGTCTCGGGGCGGCGGCGTGCGACCTCCACGAGCGTCTCGTCGCCGATGATCCAGCGGCGCGGCAGGTCGCGACGCATCGCCTCACGCTCACGCCACGCCGCCACCTTGAGCAGCACGCCGAGCTGGCGGCGGGAGAGCGAGGAAGCGCGCTTGAGCCGCTTGAACTGCGCCTCCGGCACGACTTCGTACAGCGCCGGATCGCTCATCCGCTCGAAGTCGTTGGCCAGCCACTGCATGCGCCCGTCGCGCTCGAGGCGCGACACGAGTTCGAGGTAGGCGCCATCGAGGTAACGGACGTCGTTCAGGGCGTACTCGATCTGCGCCGGCGTCAGGGGACGGCGAGCCCAGTCGGTGAACGTGTCGGACTTGTCGATCGCGACCTCGAAGAGATCCTGCACGAGCCGCGCGTAGCCGACCTGCGACGGGAATCCGGCCAGTGTCGCCGCGACCTGCGTGTCGAAGATGTTCTGCGCGGCAGCACCGCACATGCGGTAGAAGATCTCGAGGTCCTGGGAGCCCGCATGGAGGACCTTGACCACGTCGGCGTCGACCAGCAGTTCGCACAGAGGCGAGAGGTCATCGACCTCGAGCGGATCGAGGATCGCGCACTCGTCGCCCACGGCGAGCTGGATCAGACACAGCTTCGCCCAGTACGTCTTCTCGCGCATGAACTCGGTGTCGAGCGCGACACGGCCGTAGGCACGGGCGCTGTCGCAGAACGTGCGGAGTGAATCGGCGTCGTGGAGGTACACAGGATCCTTCCGGTCGGGAGCCTCAAGCAGCGCGTGAGGCCGCCGCGGGTATGCGTCGTCATGTGTCAGTATCCCCGCCCGGTGGGCTACTATCAAACATACGCAGGACGCGCGAGCACGGGAACGCCCGTCGCGCGCGTCAGGGGCAGAGCGACCATCGCCGGGAGTCGTGTTGAAGGCACTCCTCGTCAACAACCTCAAGGCCGGCCAGGGCGACGCGCGCCTGTTCGACTACATCCGCGAACTCAACGTGCGCGGAGTCGAGGTGACGCTGCGCTCGATCGGCGGCGATCGCACGCTCGAACACGGGTTGCGCGACGCCGAGGACTACGACCGTGTCGTGACGGCCGGCGGCGACGGGACGGCCTCGGCGGCGGCATACCTGCTCCGCAACACGGGGGTGCCCCTCCTGCCCTACCCCGCCGGCACCGCCAACCTGCTCGCCATGAACCTGGGCATCCCGCTCGAGCCCGCGCGCTGCGCGGATGCGACGCTCAACGGCCGTACCGTGCGGGTCGATCTGGGCGAACTCTCCTACGAGAACGCGGGACGGCCTCCCGGGGGAAACGAGCGCCGCAGGATCGCCCGGCCGGGAGTGGCGACCCGGATGGGCTTCGCCATGATGGCGGGCGCCGGTTTCGATGCGAACATCATGCACGGCGCGGAACGGCTCAAGGATCAGATCGGGGCCGGGGCGTACCTCATCGCCGCGGTCCAGAACCTCGAGCCCCAGATGGCGACGATCACGCTCGATCTGGACGGCAAGACGGTCGAGACCGAGGGCAGCGCGGTGCTGCTCCTCAACTTCGCGCGGATCCAGTTCGATCTGTCGATCGCACACGAGAGCGACCCGACCGACGGGCGATTCGAGGTCGTGGTCATCAAGGCGAAGCACATGACTGAGCTCCTGCCCGTGCTGATGGCGGCGTTCCTCGACCGCATCGTGACGTTCCCGGACCGCACGCAGTGGCTCGACACGTACTCGGCGAAGCGCGTCGAGATCCGCAGCGAACCCGCGTTGCCGCTGCAGTCCGACGGAGACGCGCTCGGAGGCGTGACGCCGCTGTCCGGACGCGTCCTGCCCAAGGCCGCGACGTTCGTGATACCGGAGAACGCCCCGATCCCGGGTCAGATCCCGTAGATCGAGAACACGGAGCGCGGGTCGCTGCGCGGCGCTAGACCAGCCGCCCCAGCGTCAGTCCGACGAGCGCGGCGACGATGCCCAGAGCGCCCGACCCGAACATGTTGAGCGTCGCCTGGCCCCAGAAACCCTGCTCGATGAGGCGCACGGTCTCGTAGGCGAGCGTCGAGAAGGTCGTGTAACCGCCGAGGACACCGGTGCCGAGGAAGGCGCGCCAGTCCGGCGAGACCGATGCGCGGCCCATGGTGACGCCCATCAGCAGACCGATGAGCAGCGCACCGGAGACGTTGACCACGGCTGTGTGCCACGGGAACCCCGGACCGAGCCGTTCCGCGACCCAGCCGCCGAGGCCCCAGCGAGCCGCCGCGCCCAGGGCGCCGCCGGCGGCGACGAGCAGGAGTTCCTTCACGCGATGCCCCCTCCCCGGTCGCCCCGTTGCCGTCCCGACGGAGTCTACCCCACCCGCGGCGGGCCTGGCTCCGGTCCCCGTGGTGCGATCCGTCACACGCGCGCGCGACACGCGTACGAGGGTGATATACACTCTGTGGTCGAGGGGAGTGGTGTCGGACCTTCGGGACACCCTGGGAGAGGATGCATGGACGCGAAGCTGTATGTGTACGCCTATCTCGTGCTGTCGTTCCTGTACGCGGCCGCGTGCATCCAGTACATCGCCGGCGTCTCCCGGACGGTGTCCCTGGCGAAGGGATGCGTGCCCGGTGAGGACGACGTCACGCCGAGTCTCGAGGACCCCGACGTGCGGGAATCCACGCAGGCGGCCGTGCGCTCGGTCCTCGGTGTCGACTCCGCCGCGTTCGCCGTCGCCGTGATCCCCGTCGCCTACGTCGCGGTGACCGGGCTTCTGGGGAACCTTCTGGCGCGCAACACCGCTGCTGCCGCAACGATCAACCCGCTCTGGCTCGCCGCGACGCTCGCGGTGATCGGCGGGCACATGGTCTTCCTCGTCCGCATCATCGGGCTCAACGGCTCGCTCAAGAAGGCGACGGACACAGCGGTGTTGTCCCGGAGCTTCGTCGGTCGGCACGCGAGCATGTTCACCTATTACCGCTCGTTCGTCGTGCTCGTGACGGTGTTCAACGTCGTGAACTCGCTCTACATCCTGGCGAACATCGGGTCCATCGTGTCCCTCAACTACGTGATGTAGCGGGCATCGTTGAGCGCACCCGTCGTCGCAGTCCTCACTGAGGACAAGACCTCCTACAGCAAGGGCCGCTTCGAGCACGAGGCGCCCGCACTCGGCATGTCGATGCGCTTCCTCCACCCACAGCACTTCGATCTCCTGGTGGACTCGAAGGCGCCACGCACGTATTACCGCAATCGGCCGCTTCAGATGCCGGCTGCCTTCGTCGCCCGGACGGGCAGCGAGACGACCCCGTTCGCGCGTGCCATCATCAAGCAGATGGAAGCGACCGCCGGCGTCGAGGTCATCAACACCCACGACTCGATCGTGCGGGCGCGCGACAAGCTGCTCGCACACCAGCTGCTCGCCGAGGCGGGTATCCCGTTCCCGCGCACGGTGCTGGCCCGTCAGCCGTCCGACGTATCCAAGATGGTGCGTCTCGTCGGCGGACCGCCCGTCATCCTCAAGCTCATCAGCGGCACCCACGGCAAGGGCGTCATGCTCGGGCGCGACCTCGAATCGATCGAGTCCACGCTCGAGACCGTCTGGGCGCTCAACGAGACACTCCTGATCCAGGAGTTCGTCGCCGAGGCGGCGGGCACCGACATCCGCGTGATCGTCGTGGGCGGCAAGGCCTTGGGCGCCATGCGTCGGCGCGCCAAGCTCGGCCACTTCCGCGCGAACGTGCATCAGGGAGCCGCCGTCGAGGAGTACCCGATGGACGAGCGCATGGAGTGGCTCGCCCTGCGCGCCACCGAGGTCATGGGACTCGACATCTCGGGTGTCGACTTGGTCGAGGGCCCGGACGGGTACTCTGTCATCGAGGTGAACTCGGGGCCGGGCTTCGAGGGTTTCGAGAAAGCCACGGGCATCAACGTCGCGGCTGAGATGCTGAGATACACCGCGTTCCGCATCGGCTTGTAAGCGCGCCCGCGGCGCGCGGGAAGGACCGCTATGCGCCGCCTGCTTCTCGCCTGCACGACACTCCTGCTCGCTCTCGGGCTCCTGTCGCCGTCCCACGCGAGCGCGAAGTCCTTCTCGATGCCGTCGGTCGTCATCGACGCGCGGATCGACACGGACGGTTCGATTGATGTGACCGAGCGCCGGACCTGGGACTTCTCGGGCGCGTACACGCGTGTCTTCTGGGACCTCTCCACCGCCGCGACCGCCGGCACCGGCCGGGCCGTCGCGGTCACGGACGTCGCGGTCTCCCGCGATGGCGTGCCCTTCCCCGTCACCGCGGCACCCGAAGGCGAGCGGCCCGCCGGCCGATCGCGCGTCACGGTGACCTCGGACAACGTCCGCGTCGAGGCGTACGCGCCGATGACCGACACGCAGGCGACCTTCGAACTGCGCTACCGCGTGACCGGAGCCGCCACACGCTGGAACGACACCGCCGAGCTGTACTGGAAGTTCGTCGGAGACGGCTGGACCGAATCGACCGGCAAGACCGAGATCGTCGTGCACTTCCCGGCGGGAGTGACCAAGGACCAGGTCAAGGCATGGGCTCACGGACCGCTCAACGGCACCGTTCGCATCGGGGATACGGGCGAAGTCACCTTGAGCGTGCAGGACCTCCCGGCGAACACGTTCGTCGAGGCGCGAGCGCTCTTCCCCGCCGCAGCGCTGCCCGCGGCGACGCCGGTCCCGCAGGATCGCCGTGCCTCCGTGATGGTCGAGGAGGCCGACCTGTCGAACCAGGCGAATGCGGTTCGGACGCAGGCGCAGGTGAGCGTCGCTCTGGGAGCGCTCGCGGGCGTCGGCCTTCCGCTCGCGGCACTCGCTGCGCTGGTCTTCATGTGGGCGAAGTACGGGCGCGAGTTCAAGCCGACGTTCACCGGGCAGTACCTGCGCGAGGACCCGGCGGGGCTTCAGCCGGGCGTCCTGAGCTGCCTCATGGACATGGGGAGCGTCTCTGACCAGTCGGTCGCCGCGTCGATCATGGACCTGTCCGATCGCGGCTACATCCGCATGGAACCCGCGACGAGCGAGACGCCGACGATGTTCGGCCTGTCGTCGCGTACCGAGCCGACGTATCTGCTCACCTACAACGGCACGACCGCCCAGCCGGCAGGCACCCCGCGTCGGTGGGAGGACCTCGCCCCGCTCGATGCCCGGCTCGTCTCGATCCTGTTCAACGAGATCGCCGGCGACACGACGCTGACCATCGATGAGATGAAGACGTGGGCCAAGGCGAACCCATCGGCGTTCCAGACCTCCATGAGCGGCTACAAGAACGCCGTGGTCGCCGAGGCTGACCGACTCGGCTTCATCGAGAGCCGCAGCCGCATGGCCTACGGCCTCGCATGGGCGCTCGTGGTCGTGTCGGGGATCGCCGCCGTGGTCGGCCTCACCATGTCCGACTCCCCCTGGGTGCTGCTCGCAGGGCTCGCGCTCACCGCTGCGGGGATCGTCCCCACCGTGAACATGAAACGTCGGTCTCCGGAGGCGGCGGAACTCTTCGCGAAGTACTCGGCCATGAAGGCGTTCCTGCGCGACTTCTCACGCCTCGGCGAAGCGCCTCCGATGTCGGTCACGCTGTGGAACCGCTACCTGGTCGTCGCAGTGGTCTTCAACATCGCCCGCGAGGTCATCGAACAGATGCGTGTCGCCGTGCCTGAGGTCCTGGCGGACCCGGGCTTCGCGACGACGTACTGGTGGGTCTACGCGGGAGGCGGCTACGACTCGCCCGTCTCATCGCTGTCCGTCGGCTTCGCGTCAGCGTCATCCATCGCCGCCAGCGAGCTCTCGGGCTCATCGGGCGGTGGCGGTGGCTTCTCCGGTGGCGGTGGCGGCGGTGGTGGTGGCGGGGGCGGAGGCGCCGACTAGAACGGCGTGCCGCTCGAGAGGAAGTCGAGGATCGTGACCTGCTCCTGAGGGGTCAGGTCGGCGCCCTTCTCCTGCATGCGCGAGATGATCGCCTGCCACTGGAAGCGCTTCGCCCCGACCTTGCCTTTGACGCGGTCGATGGTATGACAGCGCGTACAACGAGCCTCGACGAGCTTGAGTCCGTCGCTGGTCGCCTCGGGTGACAGCGGCTGCTGGCAGCCGCCGAGTCCGGATGCCGCCACCACGAGCGCGACGGCGAGAGCAACTGATGCGGTGCCGGTCCGCATGATGCCTCCCTTTGCTGGTAGTCGATACTCCTGTGCGAGCTACTTCAGGCCGATGCGCGCGCTGCCCCAGAGGTAGACGAAGACCCACAGCGCCCACGGGGCCAGCGCCCAGCTCGTGAGCGCGACCATGACCTTCGCGTTGCCCGTGCTCTTCGCCCAGTAGCCCACAGCCGTCACGATGATCATGCCGAGCATCGCGAGCAGGGCGAGCGTCGTCTTGACGGCCCAGATGGCCGTGTCGTACTTCAAGGTCCAGCCGACCGTCGAGGCCATCGCCAGCGTGGCGGTGATGTCCATGATGACACCGGCATCCAACAGCAGGAGGGCCTTGGAGCTGTACTCCTTCTTGCGGAACGCCATCCACACGCCGAACGAATAGAGGATCACCGCGAGAGTCGCGGTGAGCATTCCGATGATCGTCGCAAGCTTCAAGAGATTCCCCTTCCGGCGTACTGACTGCAGCCCCGTTCACATCGTCACTCTACGTGATGCGCCCTGCTGTGCAAAGCATGGCGAAGCACAGTCGGAGACGCGTCAGACCACAGGGCGAGCGAAGAGCGCGAACACGGCGTAGCCCGCCACCATCACAGCGGTCCACGCGACTTTTCGTCTCACGCTCCATCGGGGAGTCCGCCACAGGACCCACAGCGCTGCCGGGAAGGTGATGACCAGCAGGTAGAGCAGTACGATGGTGAGCAGTCGGGTCTCCGGGGTGCTCTCCTGGAGGATCCCTGCGCTCAGCGTCGGCTTGAACTCATCGACCTTGCGCATGTCGGGAGCGACCTCACCGAGGAAGCCCGGCGGGACGTTGGGCGGCAGCTCGGTGAGCTCTCCACGATCGAGGGCTCTCTTCAGTTCCTCGCTCTCGGGCATGCGTGCCTCCCTGTCGACTCCGGGCCCCAGTGTAGCGCGGGACGGCCGACGGCCCCGGGGACGAAAAGAAGAGCGGCTCCGATGGAGCCGCTCTTCCGCATAGTGCGATATGTCGTGACGCGCGGCCTTGAGTTAGGCCTTGCGGACGTTGCTCGCCTGCTGCTTGCCGTTCTGACCGGTCGTGATGTCGAAGATCACGGCCTGACCCTCGTCGAGGGTCTTGAAGCCATCGCCCTGGATCTCAGAGAAGTGGACGAAGACGTCGTCGCCACCCTCGTGCGAGATGAAGCCGTAGCCCTTGTCCGGGTTGAACCACTTAACGGTACCTTCAGCCATTCCTAACCTGCTTTCCTGCCCCCACGGGGCAAAACAATACGACCTGACAGCCTTCACGAAGGCGGTGAGTCAGGCCGCAGACGTACGAGCCACAATTTGGCCCGCACCGGAAGTATACGCGAAAACCGTGCCCTTCAACCACTAAGTTCTCACCAGGCGGTTATGGGGCGGTCCGACCCTCATCGCCGGTGCGCCCGCTTTGATTGGGCGGCGGCACCTCATGGGTACCCTCACCATGCCCTGCGACCATCCGGAAGGAGCCGTCATGCGCTTCGAGAACGACGAATCCGCGTCCCATCCGCTCGTCACCGAACTCGGTGTCGGCACGTACTACTGGTGCCGCTGCGGCAAGAGCAAGACCGTCCCCTACTGCGACGGTTCGCACGCGGGCTCCGGCATCACGCCGCTCGCGTTCGAGATCGACAAGCCGCAGACCGCTGCGATCTGCAGCTGCGGGCTGACCAAGAACCCGCCGTACTGCGACGGGTCCCACGTGACGATCGAGTAGCGCGACGTGCTGTCCGATCCGGCAGCAGCCCCGGGCTTCTTCCTTGGCACCTGAACGGACCTACTGAACGGTCCGACGCACCGCCACGCCGAGTGCTACGGCCACCACGGCAGCCATCCCGCACGAGGCCGCCAGTCCACCACCCACGCTTGCCGCGAGGATAAGTCCGACGCAGCACGCCGCGCTCACAGGGTACGCGACGGGAAACGGTACGCGGGGCAGCCGCAGATACTCCAGCCCGGAGCAGAGTGCGGCGATGATGCCGAGAATGACGCACAGGACGGTGCCCCCTGCCCACGTCCCGAGAGAAGTGCTTCGGACCCCCATCACCAGGGCCGATGTGAGTGCGATGAGGCAGAGCACCGGCGCCGAGTCGGCCATCAGGAGCCGGAGGTTATCGAACGGCAGATTCGCACGCAGGGACGGGCGATCGATGTCCTGCCGAAAGACCTGCGAAAGACTTGCCGACGGGCCGGCCACGAAGAGGAATGCGGGAAGCACCAGAGAGAACTCTCCCGCAGCACCGCCGACAGAGGCGGCGAGGTACGGAAGAATGGCGGCGCCCCACACGATCGGCCATACCAGCGAGGCCGGCTGGCGAACGTGGGAAAGCAGGGCTCGACCCACGAGTGCCCGCGCGCCCGATCCGTCCGGAAGATGCCACAGCGGCCTATGGCCGACCAGGCGTATTCGCCGCACAGCATCAGAATACGCGGCCATGTCGTAACGCCGGAGTGGGCGGAGGGCCCGGAGCCGAGCGTAGCGCCCGCTCTCCTCGATGACAGCGATCATGTCCATGTCGGCTGCGGCGGCGACCGCGGCGCACCCTGCGAGCAGGCCGACCGCACACAGCGCAAGGGCATCGCCGGCGACAGCACCACCGCGTAGTGCCACGACCAGTGCCGTCCCCGGCCATCGAAGCGCGGAGGACAGGAGCACGAAGCCCGCGGCGATCCCGAGAGAGCCGATCGCTCTGAACCACCGAACCCCCGGGCGTGCGATGCGCACCCGCACAAGTCCGGCGGCCCACGCAAGCAGGAGGGCCGCAGGAACCATCGCACCCGACAGGAGCGCTGTGGCACTCGAAGCCGCGCCGGGCGATCCTGCGCCGGATGCCGCGGCACCCAGCAGGTATCCCAGGATCGACGCCGTCATCCACACTGCCACGACCTCGCGAGCCCCGAAGCAGACGGCTATCGCTCGCGTATCCAGCGCACTCGCCCCGACACAGGCGATGTCGGCGTTCGTGAACTTGACCGGCGACGATCGCAGCGCCCGGATCGAGAACGCTGCGATGGCCAGGGGCGGAAGCGCTGAGGCGACCGCGTCCAAGAGAGCGCGACCGGAGGGGCTCAGCTCAACTCCGACGGCGAAGGCCCCGGCCGAAGCCGCCGCCAGCATCGCGACGCACCAGCCGAGGACCAGCATTGCCACATACGCCAGGTAGACCCTGTCGCCGATTCTGGAGGAATGTGTGTCCGCTCCGGCCAGCGCCACCCAGTAGTCGGCTCGAGCACGCGCGTGGCGGGCGAACAGTCGCAGCAGCAGCGACAGATCACGAAGCATGCGGCGGCTCATCCCAGCCGATCGCGGACCGAAGCAACGCGTCCAAGGTGGCCACATCCTCAGCGCTCGGTCCGCCCCAGAGACCGACCTTCACGATCACACCGGCGTCGAGCGCGTAGTAGCGGTCAGGCTCAGCGCACATCGGAAGTACATGGCTGCTGAGAAGCACCGATCCGCCCGCCCGCGCAAGCGCTCTCAGCTCGCGCCACAGCCCGTCTGCGGAAACCGGGTCGATGGATCCAAACGGCTCGTCCAGGAGGAGCAGTCCGGGCCGCATCGCGAGTGCGAGCACGAGCGCGAGCTTGTATCGCATCCCGCGAGAGTAGGTGGACGGATACGCCCCTGCGACGCCGCTCAGACCGAACACGTCCAGGAGCCGTGCCGCCTCATCCTCCCGATCTCCCAGATGGTTCGCACGGAGAACGAATCGGATGTGCTCGAGCCCGGTGAGGTCGTCGTAGAGGGATGGGACATCAGCGACAAGGACGACCTGACTCCGCACGTTCCGATCTGCCAGATGCCAGGCGGTACCGAAGACTTCGACCCGACCCTCGCTCGGACTGCTCCATCCCGCCCCACACCGCAGCAGCGTGGACTTACCTGCACCGTTGCGCCCGATCAGGACCACGACCTCGCCCGCTGCCACATCAAGATCGACCCGGCTGAGGACCGGATTCCCAGCGAACGAGAATCCCAGATCACGAATGGTGAGGGTACTGCTGTCGATCCGCATCGTCGCCCCCCGGCTCCGAATGGGCCCCTGTCAAGCTCCCGCCAGAATATAGCAGGAAGCCCCGGCTGTATCAGCCGGGGCTTCCGTCGAATCCATGGTGGGCGATGTAGTGTGTGAGTTCACCACATAGTGGACACCTGTGTCGGAACATCGTGGACACCCATGGAGGGGGTCTGCGATGGATCTGGCACGCTACGTCGTCGAAGCCGTGGTCTTGGAGGGGCGCAGCTACCGCGAGGTGGCACGGGCCCACGGGGTGTCGAAGAGCTGGGTGGGAAAGGTCGTGGGGCGCTTTCGGGAAGGCGGCTACGAGGCGCTCACTCCCCGCTCGCGCGCGCCGGTGCACATCCCCCATCGCACACCTGTCGATGTCGAGGACCGGGTCGTGCGGATCAGAGGCGAGCTGGCGCGCGCCGGCTTCGACGCGGGTGCTGCCACCATCCACTTCCACTTGGGGCAAGCAGGTGGCCAGTGCGTCCCGTCGGTCGCGACGATCTGGCGGATCCTGAAGAGGCGCGGTCTCATCATCCCGCAGCCGCACAAGCGCCCTCGAAGCTCATGGGTGCGATTCGAGGCATCGCTTCCCAACGAGCGCTGGCAGTCGGACGTGACGCACTGGAAGCTCGCCGATGGCAGGCAAGTCGACATCCTGAACTTCCTCGACGACCACTCCCGCCTCATCGTGGCGAGCGAGGCGAGGCACGTGGTGCGCGCCCCCGACGTGTTGCGGGTCTTCTCGGACGCCGCTGCCATCTGGGGATCTCCAGCCACCCTGCTCACCGACAACGGGTGCATCTACACGGCCTGGCACCGGGGTGGGATCAATGTCGTGGAGTCCGAGTTGCTCGCGCGCGGGATCACCTACCATCATTCGCGGCCCTACCACCCCCAGACATGCGGCAAGGTCGAGCGCTTCCATCAGACGCTCAAGGGCTACCTGGTCAAGCAGGAAGCCGCGCACGACATCGAAGCACTGCAGGCACAGATCGACTCGTTCGTCGGCTACTACAACGAGGTGCGACCGCATCGTGCTCGAGGACGCATGACTCCCAAGGCGGCCTTCGAAGCGCGGGACAAGGCCCGACCGACAGGGCCGATGCTGGATCTGGCCGCAGGGACGCGGGTCCGCCGCGACCGCGTCGACAAGGCCGGCAGCGTCACGCTGCGATGCCGCGGGCGGCTTCATCACATCGGGATCGGCAAGGCCCACAAGCACAAGCCGGTGATCATGCTCGTCGCCGATCTCGACGTGCGGATCTTGACGGAAGAGGGTGAGGTGCTGAGGCACCTCACCCTCGATCCGACCAAGAACTATCAGTCCATCGGAGAACGGGATGTGTCCACGATGTCGTGACACATCTGTCCACGATGTCCTGAGACATCACATGGTGGGCACTGTAGGATTTGAACCTACGACCCCTTCCGTGTCAAGGAAGTGCTCTCCCCCTGAGCTAAGCGCCCGAAAGTCGTGCCCGTGCTCAAATCCTGGGGATGTTCCCGAGCACGGCAACCCACTATAGCGGGGGTGACCAGCGCGTTCAACGCCTCCGCGCGAATTCGTCCGTTTCGGCACCGAAAAACCGGGCCGTCGACCCCTCTCGCTGTCAGGCTCGCTGTCAAGGACGCCGCCCGCGTGGACGAGGTACCATGAAATCCACGCACCCGACGTTGGAGAATCATGGTCACGCTCACCCAGGAGCAGTTGGACGCCCTGCTGACGGTCACGCCTGACGGCGACCTGCGGGTCGACAGGCGTACTCTCGTCGCTCTCGTGTCGTCAACTCTCGGCGGTGACGTGACGCCGAGCGTGTCCGTCTCAAGGGCTGACTACGCGGTCGACGATGACGGCTCGCCCGTCCTGGAGACGAGGTCGGCGACCGGTCTTTGGTGGGTGCCTGACGAGCATGACGAGGCTGTCGTGGGCGTGTGGCTGGTCGACGGGCGCGCGTTCACGGTGACCGAGGAGGGCATCACGCTGTCCCCCGTGGCTCTTGACGAGAGCATCGTCGCGAGGGCGACCGCCGCAGCGGGAGCCGTCCCGTGCGACAAGCCCATCAGGACGTTCGTCGTCAGGGACGCTCGTGTCACTCGCCCGCAGGACCTGTTGGAGGACGGCGACATGCCCGCCTTCGACGCCGGGGAACTTGGTGTCGTGCTGGTCATACCGATAGGCGCGGAGAAGGCTCTGATGCGGCGGTTCAACTGCTAGACGAGTTTCAGCACGTCCTGGATGGTCGTGCCCAACTTCTTCTCCTTCAGCATCGCCGCGAGTTCCTTCTTGAGTCGGGCGACGCACTCCGCTCGCGCCTTCAGCACGTCGTCCACGTCAAGGTCGTCCAGGTTCCCGATTAGGTCGATGGGCGTCTCCACGCCCGTCAGCCAGCGCCACAGCGACCGTCCGCTTAGGTACCTGTACTTGAATCCCCTGAGGTCCTCGTCCTTGCCGGCTCGGCGTGGCTTGAACTCGCGCTCCTCGTCAACGTCGGGTCCCCTGAGGACGCAGTACGCGCCCTTGATTGGCTTCTTCGTGGAGCGCTTGTACTGCCCCATCTCCTGCATGCGTGCCTTCAGGTCCCTGAGTTCCTGGACGCTGGATGACGAGTTCGTCGTGTTCTTCTGAGCCTTGAGTTCGCACGCCCACAGGGCTCCGTCGCGGTCGGTCGTGAGGTCGCCCGTGTCCAAGGTGTCGCTGCTTAGCCCGGTGACTATCGCCTGCCAGAGCGTCCCCATCACGCCTTCCTCCGAGGAGGATTCGTACGCGCGGAACGCCTCGTCGACGAACTCGTCCGCAGTCTTCACGCCGCGGGCGGCGAACATCAGCACGTCCTTCTTCAGCAGGTGCTTGATGTTGCACGAGCGCGGGTTCCGGTACCACGCCGCGCGGGCGGTCCCGAACGCCTTGAGTTCGCGCTTCAGCAGTTCCTTCGGGTCTTCCGACGTGTCAGCCATGGCCTCCCTCTCCCTCAGGCCATGGTATCGGATACCGTCAGGGCTTGCCGAGGTTGTTGTGGACGCTGGTTCCGCGCAGGCGGCGGTAGGTCCTGAGTCCCTCGCCGTCAGCGGTGGCGACGAGCGAGAGACCGATTGCCCGCCCGAGTCCGACGGGCACGGCGTTCCCGATTTGACGGTACGCGTGCTGGGCGCCGCCGTTGATGCTCCACGAGTCGGGGAACTGCTGCAACCTCGCGTACTCGCGGACGCTTAGGGGACGGTCCTCCGTCGGGTGGCACAGCATCGTGCTCTTCTGGACTGGGCTGGTCACGAGCGTCGGGGCGGGCTCGTCCCACAGCAGGCGACGGTAGAATCCCATCTTGCCGCCGCCGCTCTCGAACGCCCCGCCCATGGCAACCCTCTGGTCCTCTATCGAGAGGGACTTCCAGTTCTGCCCCTCGGAGAGTTTGCGGAGGAAGACGAGCCTGTCCTCGGAGAACGACCCGCACGCTCCCCTGGGTCCCTTCAGGTCGCCTATCGCGTCCCTGAGAGTCCTCCACCTGAACTCGGCGTCCTGGTGACGCGGGAAGTGCGTCGGCTGAGGCATGAGTATCTCCTCGCCGTCGCGCGAGCCGACGATGACCAGGCGCTCGCGGAACTGCGGCACGCCGTAGTGCACGGCATCAAGCACTGCGAATTCCGTCGTGTACCCGAGCCCGTGGAGGGTCTCCAGCACGACCTTGAAGACGCTGCCAGGAGTCTCGTCAGGCGTGGGATTGCCCTGCCTGGCGTCAAGCGGGCGGTGCACGATGGACGCGCTCACGAGCCCCTTCACGTTCTCCATCACGAAGAAGCGCGGGCGCACCTTCCCGACAACGTGAGCGAACTGCATGAACAGGCTGCCTCGGGGGTCCTGGACGGACAGGCGCTTCCCCGCCGTGGAGAACGACTGGCAGGGCGGACCGCCGGCAACGGCGAACGCCTCTCCCCGCTTCAGCCCCGCAGCCTTCAGGATGCCCTTGCAGTCGGGGTCGTCGTCAACCAGGGCGCGGATGTCCCCGGGGATGTGGTTCCGCCCGTTCGCCTCCATGGTGTGCACGCACCACGGGTCGTAGTCCTGGCTGACGCGCACGTCGAGCCCAGCGGCTTCCAGCCCCAGGTCGAGGCCCATCGCTCCGCTGAACAGGCTGATAACAGGGTAGTCCACGTGACCTCCGCTCGGTGACGACCCATCATAGCGCGGTCGACCGACATCGGTCCAGGGCGTGAACGCAGAGAGGGGCCCGACCGTGATGGTCGAGCCCCTCTCCATTGTCTAGACGGTGTGGAAGTCCTTGCCGTAGACGAGCACCTTGGCTCGCCTACGCCTTACGCTTCCGGGCTGTTACCCGCCTCGGCTCCCGCGCGCGCGTCCTTCAGCAACCTGTAAATGCGTGCGGCTCCGCCAGCGATGAGGATTCCAGTGATGGCACGAGCGACGACCTCGCCGAGCGTTCCGACGCCGAACGCCGAGAACACGCTCGCGGCGGGCACGAACAGCGCGAGCCCGACGCACGCGGCGATGTTCACGACGTCCCACCAGGAGCCCTTCACGGCTCCGTCGAACGCCTTCTTCACGACGTCCAGGAGGACCTTGCCGAGCAGCGCCAGGAAGATGACGGCGAACAGGGCGACAACGTTGATGACCATGTTCCTATCCTTTCGGGTGGGGCTAGCCGCAGAGGGCTCGCCAGGTGTTGGGTCCGACGATGCTGTCGGCTGTCAGGCGGTGCGCGTGCTGGAACGCGTGGACTGCCGCCTGCGTGTTAGGGCCGAAGTCGCCGTCCACCGCGACCTTGAAACCGTGCGCGACGAGCCTCTGCTGCAGGTGCCTGACCGCGGAGCCCGTGGAGCCCCGCTTCAGGAGCGGGTGCGCGGGATGCGTGGGCTTGGGCTGCGGCGTGGGCGTGGGAGCGGGCACGCCTGCGGTGTTACCGGCGTTCAGGTACTCGGCGACCCTGTTGATGACGCGGGTGTTGAGCGTCCGCTCGTTCGCGTCCTTGTCGTGGTCGCTGGCTCCCGTGTCGTTCGGCGAGGAGGTCTTGTACGCGTGACCGATGTCGAGGGCGACGGGACCTCCGCCTGGGAACTGGGCCATGATGCTGTCCGCGACGTCCTTGGCGATGACGTCGATGTGCGTCTCAGCCCACTCGTCCTGCGAGTGGTCGTCGATGAACACGACCTCGCCGAGGACGGCCGGCATCGCCGTGTACACCAGGCACGCGTTCCCGCGTCCGCCTGCGGGTATCTGACGGCAGCCGTTCGACGGGATTCCCGTGCTCTTCGCGAAGCGGGCGGCGAGGTTCCTGCCCCACGCCTTGCTTGTCGCGCTGGCGTTGCTGGCGACCTCGGTCATCGTGTAGTGACCTCCGCCAGAGTTGAAGTGCTGGGCGTAGTAACACACCGCTCCGCCGCGCTTCGCCGCTGCCGCGCGAGCCTGAAAGTCTCCCTTGACGATGAACGGGCTCCACTTAGCCATGTTGGTGCATCTCCTTCGGGTGGTTGTGGAACTTTCTTGACGCTCTGACCTGCGGTTTTCCCGCGAGTCTGAAAATACTTGACGAAATCGTTTGACAACGCGTTTCCGTCCGGCATCCTCCAATAGTGAGAGGCGCGTGACCCGCAAGACTTGGGGCACGCCTGTCACCTAGGAGGGTGTGCAGATGGCTCAGACTCAGACCAAGCCGTTCGCCCGAGCGACGGCTGGAACCGCCCCTGCAGGGCGGAAGAGCCAATGGACTGCGAAGAAGGTCAAGGGCGAGGGTGTTGCCCGCATCGTCCACGCGTACGCGCTGAAGGACGACGAGATTCAGGTGCGCGTCATCAGCGACGTGCACGCGGGAGCGGAGGCCTGCGACCACAACCTGTTCGAGCGTGATGTCGCGTGGGCTCTGGAGCGCAGGAACAGGTACCTGCTCACGGGCGGAGACCTACTGGACCTTGCGTGCAAGTCCAGCGTCGGCGACACGTTCAGCCAAACCATGAACGCCTCAGGGCAGTTCAGGTACATGGCTCAGACGCTTCGCCCGGTCGCCGCCGCGGGACGCCTCGTGGGCATGGTCGGCGGCAACCACGAGGACCGCATCTACAAGGACAGCGGCTTCGACGTCACGGGGATGCTCGGCGACTTCCTTGAGGTTCCAACGGGCGACGAACTGTTCGTGCTGTTCCACGTCTGCCCTAAGGACAGCCGCCAGACGAACGAGTACCTCTTGTACCTGCGGCACGGTCACGGGGGCGGAGGAACCATGGGCGCGAAGGCTAACGCCGCCACGCGCGGAGGGCTCTTGATACCGGAGTGCGACGTGTTCTGCAGCGGTCACACTCACGCGACGCTGTCAGCCGGCGACTGCTACACGACGGCGAACCGCACGACAGGGTTCATCGAGACGCGCGAGCGCAGGTTCGTCGCCACGGGCACGTACCTCGGGCGCGAGCCGTACAGCGTGAAGAAGGGATTCCCGCCGGCACTCAAGGGGTCCCCCGTCATCACGCTCGGCGGCGACCGCAGGTTCGTCAGCGTCAGTTTCTAGACGCTCGCTAGGTAGTGTCGGAGGGCTCCCGCACCGCTTGCGGGAGCCCTCCTTGTCGTGCCACCGCCTGAGCGGACGGTACCTACTCCGTGTCGGTGCCTCCGACTGACGCTCCGTCGAACAGGTCCTTGGCGTCTCCTAGCACGACGCCTGCGACATCGCTGCGGTTCGGGCACTGACGCCTGCCGCATGTCGGAGCCTTGCCGCACGCGAATTCCACGAGGAGCGCGGCTAGCACGTCGACCTTGCCGTTGAGAGCCGCCACCTCCTCGCGGAGAGCGGTCATGTTCTCCTCGTCGACCTTCCTTGACTCAACGAGGGACGCGTTCTGCTCCTTCAGGAGAGCGACGAGTTTGTCGTACTCCTGGTCCTTCTGAGCGACCACCTCGTCGATTCCCTTGCGCCCGCTGGCCCATAGTTTCGTCCCGAGGTACGCGAGCGTGAACACGGCCGCCACCGTGAGGCTCACCCATGCTGCGACCCCGCCGAAGTGCTCGGCGAGGGCTATGATGTCCGCCAGGATTTCAGACATGGCTTCTTCCAGGGTTCATCGTCTTCATCCTTCGCTTCTAGCCTGTCAGGGTCATTACGAGGTGCGGGGCGTTCCCGTAGTACGCCTGCGTGTACGGGTTGTAGCCGGCGTCGACGCTGCATATCTTCTGCGTCATGTTCGGGGTCGTGCCTTCAAGGTCGAACGCGAGTCGGAACGCGAAGCGTGGGTTCACGCCTGCGATTATCGCGGCGTTCAGGTGGTCGACACCCGCCTGGTTCAGCGTGACGACGTTGTCCCCGAACGCATCGAGGTCTTCCGTTGTCATGCGAGCGGAGCCGCAGTTGCCGAAGTCCCACACGCTAGCGGACGAGCCTTGAGTGCCGGCTACTATCGCCGTGACAGGGTCGCCTCCGTAGTACGACAACCTTACGTGGAACTCTGCTTGTGCGACGCGCGCCCCGGAGGGAATGAGCCCCGTGAAGTCCATGCGGATGAAGCCCCTGTAGAGTTTGTTCGACGAGCGGTAGTCCCCGTTCAGCGCGTACACTGTCGGGTCCATCGTCTCAACCATGCTGTGCAGGGACGAGCCGTACGTGGCTGCCCGCATCTGCTGCCACGTGAGTTGCCTTCCGCTGTTCGGTTGGAGCAGTACCTCCCAGTGGTTCAGCGGGTATGCGATGACTTCCTCGGTCGCGTGAGGGAGAGCGACGAACTTCTCGACCGAGTTGATTTCAGGCGTCTGCCCGCGGTCTAGCAGGGTCACGCGCTGACCTGGGATTGGGGTTGCGACCTGCTGGAGCCACGGGATGCCTGCAAACTGCGTGTCGTCGTCGAAATCCCCACTCAGGAGACCTCCCGCCTGGTTCACGGCGGTGATGGTTCCGTTCCACGCGTGAAGGTGCTCGGCTACCCATGTCATGCCGTGTGCCTCCTACGCGGACCTGAGCCCGAGGACGAACGAGACGTCTCCGTTGAACAGGACGACGACCTCGTCGTTGACCGTCGGGGAGTACGACTGGATGTACGGGACGCCTGACACGGTCTGTCCCGCGACGGTCACGTCACACACGGGAGCGTTCACGGCAGAGATAGTTCCGATGGCGATGCTGGACCAGTCGCCGTTGAACATGTTCGCGGAGTACGAGTCGCTGCCGTTCCCGTCCAAGCCCGTCGAGCGCTTCACCTGCACGGTCTCGGGCTGGATGCCGAGGATGACTTCCTGCCACACGGCGCCCATCTCCCGCGTGACCTGCTTCACGAAGTTCTCCGTGCCGACGCCGTTCGGGTTCGAGTCGCCGAGGGACAGGTAGTCGCCAGGCTTCACGGTGATGTCAGAGTCGACGCTGATGCGGTCGCTCCACGTCGGGAACGCGAACCTTTCAAGCACCTTGTCAGCGTACGCGGTAGCCTCCGCCGCGCTCTTTATCTGTCCCTTGGAGACGAC
Organism: Coriobacteriia bacterium; assembly: GCA_030652345.1. The sequence goes on along the minus strand of JAUSAU010000083.1, from coordinate 150 downwards.
CATCGCTCGCGTGCCGTACTTCGCGACGCTGGCGGCGTCCGTCCTCGTGACCGTCGACGACTCCAACTTCACGATGACCTTGTTCGTGATGTTCGCGGAGTTCTGGCTGCTCTCCCACTCGTGAGCGGTGAGTCCGAGGGTGACTTCGAC
>JAUSAU010000082.1 GCA_030652345.1 Coriobacteriia bacterium | reverse complement strand
ACCGTCGCGTCCTTCGGCGTGCTGGGCATGGGCCTGTGGAGCATCTTCCTCGTCATCAACGGCAACCCGCCGCAGCCTGAGATCGTCAACGGCTTCGCGATGGGCGCCTCCTCGATCGCGCTGTTCGCGCGTGTCGGCGGCGGCATCTACACCAAGGCGGCCGACGTCGGCGCCGACCTCGTCGGCAAGGTCGAGGCCGGTATCCCCGAGGACGACCCACGCAACCCGGCCGTCATCGCCGACAACGTGGGCGACAACGTGGGCGACGTCGCGGGTATGGGCGCCGACCTCTACGAGTCCTACGTCGGCTCGATCCTCGCACCGATCGTCCTCGCGCTCACGCTGTGGGGCACGGTCACGCTCGAGTCGCTGGCCAAGAAGGGCGTCACGGGCGACCTGGCGGCCATCGTCGCCATCTCGCCGAAGGATCTCCAGTTCGGTATCACCATGCCGCTGCTGATCGCTGCAGCCGGCATCGTCGCCTCCATCATCGGACTGTTCGCGGTCCGCGCGAAGGAGGGCGGCAACCTGCACATGGCGCTCAACGTCGGCACGTACGTGGCCGCCGTTCTCGAGGTCATCGCCATGGGCGCGCTCTTCTGGTGGTGGGGCAACTCGGTGGGCGACATGTCCCGCATGTGGTACTTCGGCTCCGTCGTGGCCGGCCTCGCCGCCGGTATCGCGATCGGTCAGATCACCGAGTACTACTGCTCCGATCACTACAAGCCGGTCAAGGACATCGCCGATGCGAGCCAGACCGGAGCGGCGACCAACATCATCGCCGGCCTCGGCGTCGGCATGGTCTCCACCGTCGGCCCGATCCTCGTGGTCTCGGCCGCGATCTGGGGCTCGTACTACATGGGTAACCTCGCCGTGCCGTGGTCGAACACGTCCGGCATCTACGGCATCGCACTCGCGGCGCTCGGCATGCTCTCGATCACGGCCATCACGGTCGGCGTCGACGCATACGGTCCCGTCGCGGACAACGCCGGTGGTATCGCCGAGATGGCGGGCATGGGCAAGGAGATCCGCGAGATCACCGACTCGCTGGACTCGGTGGGCAACACCACCGCGGCCATCGCCAAGGGCTTCGCGATCGGATCCGCCGGACTGACCGCCCTCGCGCTGTTCACTGCGTTCCGCGAGACCGTCAACCTGGGCCTCGCCACCCCGATCAACCTCTCGCTCGAGAATCCGAACGTCGTCGTCGGCCTGTTCATCGGCGCCATGCTGCCGTACCTCTTCGGTGCGCTCACCATGGCCGCCGTCGGTCGCGCAGCGTTCTCGATGATCGGAGAGGTGCGCCGCCAGTTCAAGGAGATCCCGGGCATCATGGAAGGCACCGGGCGTCCTGACTACGCGGCATGCGTCGAGATCTCGACGAAGGCGGCTCTGAAGGAGATGATCCTTCCGGGCATCCTCGCGGTGGCCATCCCGATCGGCCTCGGTATCCTCAACCTCGAGATTCTCGGCGGCTTCCTCGCCGGCGCGACCGTCTCCGGCTTCCTGCTCGCCATCTTCATGGCCAATGCAGGTGGCGCGTGGGACAACGCGAAGAAGTACATCGAGGGCGGCGTGCACGGCGGCAAGGGTTCGGACGCCCACAAGGCGGCCGTCGTCGGCGACACCGTCGGCGATCCGTTCAAGGACACCTCCGGCCCGGCCATGAACATCCTCATCAAGCTCATGACCGTCGTGTCGCTCGTGTTCGCTCCGCTGTTCCTGAAGATCCACGGCTAGGCGCACTGAGCCTGGCGCTTCCCGCGCGAGTCGCGCGGGCATGAACGACGGGTAGCGCTGATACGCTCCCGGGAGGCATCCGTGCCTCCCGGGAGCGTCGGCGCTTTCTCGACAGTCGGGGAGAGGAGGTCGATGTGGGTCGGATTTCTGAAGAGGACGTCGCGCGCGTTCGTGACGCGACCGACATCGTCCAGCTCGTCTCCGAGACGGTGCCGCTGCGCCAGAAGGGCCGCCTGTTCTGGGGCCTGTGTCCCTTCCATGGCGAGAAGACCTCGTCGTTCAAGGTCGACCCCGGCACCCAGCTGTGGCACTGCTTCGGCTGTGGCCTCGGCGGTGACGCCTTCGGCTTCCTCATGAAGGCACAGAACCTGGAGTTCCCCGACGCCGTACGCCTGCTCGCAGAGCGCGCACGCATCGATCTGGTCGAGGATGGTGCCCCCGGCGTGCCGCAGGGCCGCAAGGAGCGCCTCATCGGCGCGAGCGAGGCCGCGGCGGAGTACTTCCACAAGCAGCTCGTCGGGTCCAAGGATCCGGGAGCCGAGACCGCGCGCGCCTACCTGGCCGGACGCGGGTTCGGTTCCGACGTCGCCAAGCGCTGGAAGCTCGGCTACGCGCCGAGTGCCCGCGGCGCCCTGACCGCGTATCTCGCGACGATGGGATTCGCCCGCGACGAGGCGATCGAGGCGAACCTCGCGCTGGCCGGCGATCGCGGTGAGGTCAAGGACCGCTTCTTCAACCGCGTCATGTTCCCGATCGGGGACCTGTCCGGGCGCACGATCGCGTTCGGCGGCCGCGTCATCGGCGTCGGCGAGCCGAAGTACCTGAACTCGGCGGAGACTCCGGTCTTCCACAAGTCGCAGAACCTCTACGCCATCGACCGGGCCAAGAGCGAGATCGTCGCGAGCGGCACGGCCGTCGTCGTCGAGGGCTACACCGACGTGATCGCCCTGCATGAGGCGGGCATCCGCAACGCCGTCGCCACGCTCGGCACGGCGCTCACGGCGCGCCACGTGCGGCTGCTCGGTCGCTTCGCGAAGCGCGTCGTCTACCTGTTCGACGGTGACGAGGCGGGGATGCGTGCCGCGGACAAGGCGGCGGAGTTCCTCGACTTCTCGTCGACGCCCGAGGCGGGATCATCACGGCTGGACCTGCTCGTCGCCGTCATCCCCGAGGCTCAGGACCCGGCCGACTATGTCGGGTCGCGCGGCGCGGACGGCATGAAGGCCGTCATCGACGGCGCACAGCCGCTCCTGCGCTTCGTGCTCGACCGCCGGCTCGACGCACACGACCTCACCACCCCGGAGGGCCGCGCCAAGGCGCTCGCATCGGCGGCCTCGGTGCTCGCGACGGTGCGCGGCTCGATCCTGGCTCAGGACTACGCGAACCACATCGCCGATCGGCTCCGCGTCGATTACGCCACCGTGGCCGCAGCGCTCAAGAGCGCGAAGCCCGCGTTCGACAGCCGCGTGCGTGAGGACGCGGAAGCAGCCGACCCCACGCGCGCCGCCGCGCCCCCGCGCGCGACCGACGCTCGCACGCGTGCGGAAGAGGAACTGGCCCGCCAGCTCGTCGCCGCGCCCGAACTGCGCGAAAAGGTACGGGATTTGCTCGCACGAGAGGGCGCCATCGCGGACCAGGGACTCGACGTCCTGATCCGGGCCGTGGTCTCCGCCGGTGAGTTGACGGGAAAGAACCTGTACCAGGCGGTCGCTGCGTCCGCCCCGTCCGTCGCCGAGTCGTTGTCGACGTATCTGGTCGAGACGATGGAGCGCGCCGAGGCACTGGACCGGTTCGAGGAAGTGCGCGTCCGGCTCCTCGAGTTCGTGCTCCGCAACGAGGTCCAGCAGCTGCAAGCCGACATGCGATCCACCGACCCGGTAAAGGAATCCGGGACGTATGACGAATTGTTCCGTAAGGCCGCCGATCTCCAGCGACAGCTCGCCGAGCTGCGCGCAGGGAGCCGTGCGGACCGTTCATAGATCGACGCGTGAGGAGACCCGTGAGCACCAAGCCCAAGAAGGACAGCACCGAGCCGGCCGAGCCCAAGAAGGCCGCCGCCGCGAAGCCCGCGCCCGCGAAGAAGGCGAGCGCGAAGAGCAAGGACGCCGCGCCCGCGAAGCTCGCACCGGAACTCGCGCTCGCAGAAGTCCAGACGCTCATCAAGATCGGCAAGAAGAAGGGCAACCTCACGCAAGATGAGATCGACGGCGCGCTCGGGGATATGGATCTCTCCGAGGACCAGGTCGAGAACATCTACGCCCACTTCGTGAAGAGCAGCATCGACATCTCGGAAGCCGCCGTCGACGTCAGCGCCGACGATGCCGACATGATCATCGAGGCCGACGAGGTCTCCGTCGCCATCGCGGGGGGAGACCTGGCCGCAGAGGTGCCCGCCGACGCGGTCGCCGAGCTCGAGGTGGCGGTCAAGGCGCCGAAGGCGGTCAAGGGCAAGAAGAAGCCCAAGCGCCGCGCAGAGGCCCATACCGTCGCCCCGCTGACCTCCGACCCGGTCCGCATGTACCTCAAGGAGATCGGCAAGGTGCCGCTTCTCACCGCCGCCCAGGAGGTCTCGCTCGCCAAGCGCATCGAGGCCGGTCTCGAGGCGGCTGCTAAGCTCGAGGACGCCGATGACAAGGGCGTGAAGCTCGAGCGCGCCGACCAGCGCCGCTTCCAGCGCATCGAGAGCGACGGCCTGCAGGCCAAGCGCCAGCTCGTCGAGGCCAACCTGCGCCTCGTGGTCTCGATCGCCAAGCGCTACGTCGGGCGCGGCATGCTCTTCCTGGACCTGATCCAGGAGGGCAACCTCGGCCTCATCCGCGCCGTGGAGAAGTTCGACTACGAGAAGGGCTTCAAGTTCTCGACGTACGCGACGTGGTGGATCCGTCAGGCCATCACGCGCGCCATCGCCGACCAGGCGCGCACCATCCGCATCCCGGTGCACATGGTCGAGACGATCAACAAGCTCATCCGCGTCCAGCGCAACCTGCTCCAGGAGCTCGGCCGCGAGCCGAGCCCGGAGGAGATCGGCGAGCAGATGGAGATGACCGCGGAGCGCGTGCGCGAGATCCTCAAGATCTCGCAGGAGCCGGTCAGCCTCGAGACGCCGATCGGTGAGGAAGAGGACAGCCAGCTCGGCGACTTCATCGAGGACTCCGATGCGGTCGCGCCGCCCGATGCCGCCAACGAGACGATGCTCGCGGAGCACCTGCGCCGCGTGCTCGATTCGCTCTCCGAGCGCGAGCGCAAGGTCATCGAGTTGCGGTTCGGCCTCGTGGACGGACATCCGCGCACGCTCGAGGAGGTCGGACGGGAGTTCGGCGTCACCCGCGAGCGCATCCGCCAGATCGAGAGCAAGACGCTGTGCAAGCTGCGTCACCCGAGCCGCTCCAGCAGGCTCAAGGACTACCTGGAGTAGACCCACGGCAGCCGGCCCTACACGGCACCGACGGATCGACACGAGCACAGACCCTCGCGCAGCGGGGGTCTTGCCGTCCATACGAATCGACACTTCTCACGAACACGGAGGCGCCCTACGTGCCCGAAGCCACAGTACGGTCGACCAAAGCAGTCAGAGCAGCGAAGGCCGCAGCAGCCATCGAGGCGGCGCCGCTGACCCCGGATCCCGTTCGCCAGTACCTGCGGGAGATCGGCCGGGTACCGCTGCTCAACGCGCGTCAGGAGGTCGACCTGGCCAAGAAGTACGAGGCGGGCGTCGCCGCCACGGCGGAGCTCGAGCAGGCCGCAGCCGACGGGATCACGCTGTCGGGCGTCGAGCTGCGCCGGCTGCACCGTCTGGAGGCGGCCGGTGCCGCTGCCAAGAAGCACATGGTCTCGGCCAACCTGCGCCTCGTGGTCTCGATCGCGCGCCGCTACGCCAACCACGGGCTGCCGCTGCTCGACCTCATCCAAGAGGGCAGCCTCGGCCTGATCCGCGCCGTGGAGAAGTTCGACCACTCGCGCGGCTTCAAGTTCTCCACCTACGCCACGTGGTGGATCCGCCAGGCCGTCACGCGAGCGATCGCGGACCAGGGCCGCACGATCCGCATCCCGGTGCACATGGTCGAGACGATCAACCGGGTCACGCGCATCCAGCGCGGGCTCGTCCAGGAGCTCGGGCGCGAGCCGAGCGACGAGGAGATCGGCGAGAAGGCCGAGATGAGCGCGGAGCGCATGCGCGAGATCCTCAAGCTCGCACAGTCACCGGCGAGTCTGGACAGCCCGATCGGTGACGAGGGCGACGGCCGGTTCGGCGACATGATCGAGGACGTCGATGCGATCGCACCGCCGGAGGCCGCCGACCGCTCGCTCATGCAGGGCGAACTGCGCAACGTCCTCGACGGTCTGCCGCATCGCGAGCGTCGCGTCCTCGAGCTGCGCTTCGGTCTCGTCGACGGTCGGGAACGCACGCTCGAGGAGGTCGGGCGCGAGTTCGGCGTCACCCGCGAGCGGATCCGCCAGATCGAGAGCAAGACGCTGGCTAAGTTGCGCCACCCGAGCCGGGCGAGCAGGCTCGAGGGATTCCTGGAGTAGCGCCCTACAGGTGTGCGTAGGGGAGCGAGACGGTCTCGTCACCCAGCCACACGCTCGTCTCGCCGGGATGTACCACCCAACCGCCACGGACAGGTTGGGCGGTCATCCGGCGGCGGAAGTGGGCGATGCCCTCCGCCATCCGGCGGTTGGCTGTGGAGGCGGACTTGACCTCGACCGGAACGAGCCCTGTCGGCGTCTCGATCACGATGTCGACCTCTGCACCGCCCGACGTCCGCCAATAGAACATCCGGGGCCTCGCGCCGGCGTGGTGGTAGCTCTTCCAGATATCCGCGACCACTGCGGTCTCGACGATCTGTCCGGCCATCGGTCCGCGCAGCGCGTGGTCGATGGAGGCCAGACCGACGAGGTGGCAGAGCATCCCGACATCCATGAAGTAGATGCGCGGGCGCTTGGCCAGTCGGGTTCCCACGTTGTTCGAATAGGCGGGAAGCAGGATCACCTGATACGTCGCCTCGAGAACGGCGAGCCAGGCCTTTGCGGTGTTGACCGAGATACCGATGTCGCGCGAGAGCGCCGAGAGATCGAGAACGGTGGCGCTGCGGGCCGCAAGTGCCATCAGGAACGCCGTGAAGGCGGACAGGTCGCCGATCGCGCGCAGCGAGCGAACGTCGCGCTGCACGTATGTCTCGAGATACGACTCGTACCAGGTCGCGGTGTCGATGGACCGGTTCAGGGCGACCTCGGGGTAGTAGCCGCGCAGGAGTTGCTCCCACATCGCGACGACGCTTGCGGGGCGTGCCTCACGTGCCTCGTCGCTCTCCCAGGGCAGGGCTGAGTCCGATTCGCCCCGTAGTTCCCGGACAGTGAGCGGCAGCAGGCGCAGCACTGCGACGCGCCCGGCCAACGATTCGGACACGGTTCTCGAGATCGTCAGATTCTCCGAACCGGTGAGGATGTACAGACCCTTGGCGTCGCCCGATTCATCGATGCGGATCTTGATGTAGCGGGCGAGGTCCGGGGCCTTCTGGAACTCGTCGACGATGAGCGGTGCGGGGCGCCGCGCGAGGAACCCTCTCGGGTCGCTACGCGCCTCTTCGGCCGTGAGCGGATCGTCGAGCGACACGAAGGCGTGGGTGTCCGCGAAGACGTGTCTGAGCAGCGTGGTCTTGCCTGATTGCCGGGGACCCGTGAGTTCGACCGCGCGGAACCGCGATACTGCGGAGCGCAGAACGGTCTCGAGTGTCCTTGTTCGGTAGTCTGTCATGGCGTTCCCCCTATACACCGTGCATTATTGCACTCGGAGTGCAAAAATGCACGGTACCACTCTGATCGCGCTGAGCGTGCGACAAACGAAACGAAGGCCCCGCATGTGCGGGGCCTTCGTGTGTGTAGCTGGCTCCTCGGGCAGGACTCGAACCTGCAACATTTCGGTTAACAGCCGAACGCTCTACCATTGAGCTACCGAGGAATATGGTCTCGCGCGCGTGGTGGGCGCACGGGAAGCGATTATAGGCAGACGGGACCGACCGCGCAACACGTCCGGTTCGAGGAATCCGTCGTGCTCAGCAGGCCCCGGCCCTGGTGTGATCCGTGAGCGCCATCGTGAGCTTGGTGAGCACGACTCCCGGAGGCGACGGCTTGAAGATGACGTCCTGGACGTCGAGCTCCCGGGCACGCGTGAGTGCGTCGAAGGTGTCATAGGCTGTGTGAAGGCAGATCGGGAAGGTGCACCCCATCTCGCGCACCGCCTGGACGACCTCGAAGCCGTCCATATCGGGCATGCGCACGTCGCACAGCAGGACATCGAGGTACTCCGCCCCCGCGATCCGCACGGCCTGCGGGCCGCTCGTCGCCGTGAACACCGTGAAGCCGTGCATGGTGAGGTAGAGCTCGAACAGCTTGACGATCTCGACGTCGTCGTCGACGACAAGCACGCGCTTCGGCATCGTGGTCCCACCCCTGGCCGACGTTCGTGACGCGCACGTGACCGTCCGTCGCGGTCCCGCACCCCGTACGCTACGCTCATCGGCAGACGAAGCGCACGAACTGAGTGACGAACGGCTGGAATATGCTGAGTGGTCGTCACGTTACGTGTGCGTGGTCACGACGAGTACGCGCGGCCGCGTCGTGGCTCGCGGCATGCTGTACCATTCTCTACGCTCGTGGGCGCGGCCGATGATGGCGGGTTCACGGGCGTGCACCAGCGAGGGCCCGTAGCTCAATGGTGGAGCAGGGGACTCATAATCCCTTGGTTGTAGGTTCGAATCCTACCGGGCCCACCACACACAGACACCGGAGTGAGAAACACGGACGCTTCGACACGCAGGCCGCGCCGCGGGTCCACCACGGACTCCCGTTCGCGCACCGACAGACGGGATCGCGTGCGCCATAGTCGGCGCGCGTACGTCATCCCTCTGATCGCCGTGCTCGCGGTCGTCCTCGTGGCAGCGGGCGTCGCGTTCGCGCTCGCTCGCGTCGGCTCCGCTCCGACCGCGATACGCTCGGTGGCGGACGATGCGCCGCTCCCGGACAAGCCGCTCGGGGCCGCCGACGGCACCACGACGCTCGATGCGAGCGCCACGATCGCCACCGTGGCATCCGTGCCGGTGGAGGTCGAGGTGCCCGACGTCGTGAGCAAGCCGGTGGCCGAGGCGGAAGCGATCATCGATGCGGCGGGCTTCACGACGTTGACGCGGGTGGCTGACGCCGCTGTACCGGGCCTGGCCCCGGACTCGGTCGTCTCGCAGTCGCCGCACGCGGGCGCGCGCCTGTCACCGGGCGGACGCGTCGTGCTCACCTACCAGCCGGCGAGCGCGACACCGGCGGGTGGCAAGCAGTTCGTCGTGGTGATCGATGCCGGGCATCAGGCCAAGGCGGACGTGACGCTCGAGCCGATCGGTCCCGGATCGCCGACGCGCAAGCCCAAGGTCGCCGGCGGCGCCACCACCGTGACGAAGTACCGCACGCCGGAGTACAAGCTCACCCTGGCCGTGGCCCTGAAGTTGCGCGACCGCCTACAGGCGCAGGGCATCAAAGTCGTGATGATACGCACGACCAACGAGGTCAACATCGCGAACTCGAAGCGCGCCACCATCGGCAACGATGCGGTTGCGGACCTCGTCGTACGCGTGCACTTCGATGGCGCCATCAGCGAGAAGGCCAACGGCATATCCACGCTGTTCCCGTCCGGTAACGCGTGGTGCAAGCCGATCGAGGCTCCGAGCAAGGCTGCCGCGACCATCGTGGAGAACGCGGTGACGAAGGCGACGGGCGCGAAGAAGAACGGTATCGTTGGGCGCGGCGACATGACCGGCTTCAACTGGTCGACCCGCCCGACGATCATCGTGGAGTGCGGCTTCCTGTCGAATCCGACAGAGGCCGCCCGCTGCGAGACGCCGGCGTATCAGGACAGGATCGCGTCCGGGCTCTCGACGGGCGTCACGGAGTATCTGCGGGGCAGGTAGGGACGAACGAGTGATCAGCGAAGGCCGAAGGGGGGACCAGGGGATGAGCGAGGCACGTGAGGGCACGGCGGGTCGTGTGCATGGGATCATCCTCGCCGGGGGATTGGGTCAGCGGTTCTGGCCGATCTCGCGTGAGCTGAGTCCCAAGCAATTGCTGTCGATGTTCGGGACCGAGTCGCTCATCGCCCAGGCGGTGCACCGCGTGCTGCCGGTGCTGACCGGCGGTGAGACCGACGTTCTCATCGTGACGAGCGAACGCCTCGTCGATGAGCTCCGCAACCACATGACCGCGCAGGACGACGAACACCTGCACCACGTCCGCTACCTCGTCGAGCCGATGGGGCGCAACACCGCACCTGCGATCGCGCTTGCGTGCGCGAGCGTGGCCGCGAAGGATCCCGAGGGCATCGTCATCGTGCTGCCGTCCGATCATGTACTGGATGCGGGGGAGATCTGGTTCGACGCAGTGGCCTCGGCGGTCTCGTTGGCGCGTGACGGTTACTTCGCGACGATCGGGATCACGCCGACGCGCCCGGAAACGGGCTACGGCTACATCCGGCGCGGAGCCGCGCTGCCCCAGCACTCGCGCGGTGCGGTCACGGCTTCCGTCGCTGATGCGTTCGTCGAAAAGCCCGACGCGGCGACTGCCGAGACCTACCTCGCGGATGGCGGCTACTTGTGGAACGCCGGCGTCTTCGTGATGCGCGCTGCCGGGTGCCTCGCGGCGCTCGACGCGCACGCCGACACGGCGCCGATCTCCGCCGCGGCCCGCGAGATCGCCGCCGGCATGGCCGGCGAGGAGGCCCGCGAGCGCTTCGGGGCGCTGCCTGCGCTGTCGATCGACGTCGCCGTCATGGAGCGCGTCGACTGTGTGGCCGTCGTGGCGGCCGACGTCGGCTGGAGCGACGTCGGCTCGCTGATGGCGCTCGAGACCCTCGCCCCTGCCGACGAATCCGGCAACGTGCGCATCGGGCGCGGAGTCGATGTGAACTCGACCGGCACGGTCGTCTACACCTCCGAGCGGCTCGTCGCGACGCTGGGCGTGAGCGATCTGATCGTCGTGGACACCGCAGACGCCACGCTCATCACGCACAAGGACGCCGCGCAGGACGTGAGGCTTGTCGTCGAGGCGCTGAAGGCGCAAGGCGCCGACGAGGTCGTTCAGCCTCAGCGCAGTCTGCGGCCATGGGGATCGTGGCGCTTGCTGCTCGAGGCGCCCGGATACAAGGTCAAGGAGATCGAGGTCAAGCCGGGTTGCCGGCTCTCACTCCAGAGGCACGAGCACCGAAGCGAGAACTGGGTCGTCGCGGCCGGGCGTGCGCGTGTGATGCGCGGTGAGGACACGGTGCATCTCGAGGTGGGGGAATCCGTCTACCTGCGCGCGGGCACCGCGCATCGTCTCGAGAACCCGGGAGACGAGCTGCTGCGCATCGTCGAGATCCAGACCGGGGAGTACCTCGGCGAGGACGACATCGAGCGCATCGAGGACGACTGGCATCGCGATGACCCGGCGGGGGACTGACATGGCGAAGCGCGGGCTCTCACCGCACGTGAAGGCCATGCTGGTCGGAGGACTGGCGGCATTCGTCGTGGTCGCGATCGCGGGCGGTATCGGGACCGTGTACCTGAAGTCGACCGGGTCGCTCGGCCGTGACGAGGCGCCTGATCGGGTCGTCATCGTCTTCTCGGGGCCCGCGAACGACGGGGCGCAGGTCGCGCAACTGATCGCAGTGGTCGATGGCACCGGCCGCGATGCCGTGTTCGTGGATCCCGAGACCAGTGCCACCGTCTCCGGGACAGGAGCCGCCACGCTGCGCGACGCGTATCCGTTCGGCGGCGCGGCTCTCGTTGCGCGAGCGGCGGCGCCCAAGGGCACGGCGAACGCGTCGTGGATCGACGTGCCCAGCGCGGCTTGGGCCGCGATGCTCGACAGTGCCCGTCCCACGGTCACCCTGCCGACGTCCGTCGAGGTGTTCACCGAGGGAAGGCTCGTCTCCTTCACGGCCGGGGAGCAGCGTCTGGCGGGCAGGGATGCGCCGGCCCTGCTCAATGG
>JAUSAU010000081.1 GCA_030652345.1 Coriobacteriia bacterium | reverse complement strand
CGCCCCGTGTCCGCGCGCCACGAAGAGCTGGACCTCGTCCACGACGAAGTCCTTGCACAGGACCGGGAGATCCACCGCGTCGGCGACATCGGACAGGTCGGTGAACGACCCGGCGAAGATGTCGGGCTCGGTCAGGACGCTGATGCAGGTCGCGCCGCCGTCCTGGTAGTGGAGTGCCTGCTTGCTGGCCTCGACATCGATCGCGATGGGCCCGGCCGACGGCGAGGCCTTCTTGACCTCAGCGATGACCGCGACGGCACCGGTGGTGCGGATCGCGGCCTCGAAGTCGCGGGGGGCGCGGGCGCAGCAGGCGAGACGCTCGCGGTCGACGGCGCTCAGCGAACCGTAGGCGGCCGCGATCGCTGCGTGACGGCGCTCGACGATCGTGAGGAGCACGCTGTCGACGGTCGCGGTCATCCGGCGCCCTCCGTCCGGGCGTCCGCTTCGGCTCCCAGGCGCTTCGACAGGGCGACGAGCGCCTCCATGCGGGCGAGCGCGTCGCCCGAGTCGATCGAATGGCGCGCGCGGGCGACGCCCTCCGCGAGGTCCTCGACGGCGCCGGCGGTCAGGAGCGCGGCTGCCGCGTTCATGAGCACGATGTCGCGGGGCGCGCCGTGGGTGCCGCCGAGGATGTCGCGCAGGATCGCGGCATTGAACGCGGCGTCCCCGCCGGCGAGTGCCGCGAACGACCCGAGCGCGATGCCGACTCGCTCCGGGTCCAGTTCGTAGGTGCGGACCTCGCCGTCAGCGTACTCGGCGACCTTCGTCGGACCGGAGACCGAGACCTCGTCCATCCCGGGGTGGCCGTGGACGACCATGACACGCTCGGCGCCGAGCCGGCCGGCGACTTCCGCCATGACCGGGGCGAGCGCGGGATCGTAGACGCCGAGCAGCTGACGCCTCGCACCCGCCGGGTTCGTGAGCGGGCCGAGGATGTTGAAGACGGTGCGGATGGCGATCTCGCGGCGCGGGACGCCGGCGTGACGCATCGAAGCGTGCAGCGACTGCGCGAACAGGAAGCCGACGCCCGCCTCGTCGATGCAGCGTGCCATGTCCCCGGCCGACAGGTCGATGCGGATGCCGAGCGCCTCGAGCACATCCGCGCTTCCCGAGCGGCTCGAGACCGCGCGGTTGCCGTGCTTGGCGACCGGCACGCCGGCACCCGCCACGACGAACGCGGTGGTCGTGGAGATGTTGAACGTCTGCAGGCCGTCGCCGCCGGTGCCGCACGTGTCGAGCAATCCGGTCGCGCGGGGACGGACGGGGGTGACGCGGGCGCGCATGGCGCGGGCGAAGCCGGTGATCTCGTCGACGGTCTCGCCCTTCATGCGCATCGCCGTGACGAGCGAGGCGATCTGCGCGGGTGTGGCATCACCGTCCATGACGAGCCCCATGACCTCGGCGGCCTGCTCCTCGGTCAGGGAGCCGCCGGAGGTGGCCACACCGATGGCCGCCGGGACGGTGACGGCGTCGCCGGCTTCGATCACGCGGGGGCCGGGTGCGGCGTCGGCGGGCGCCTCCGCCTCGATCTCACCGGCGATCTCGAGGAAGTTGCGCGCGAGCACGACGCCCTCGGGGGTGAGCACTGACTCGGGATGGAACTGGACGCCGAAGACGGGCTTGTCGGCGTGCTGCATCGCCATGATGATGCCGTCGACGGTCTCGGCCGTGACGACCAGACACGCCGGGAGCGTCGCAGGATCCACCGTGAGCGAGTGGTAGCGCGTGGCGGTGAAGTCGGCGGGCATGCCGGCCATGAGACCCTCGCCGCGATGACGGACGGTGGAGGTCTTGCCGTGGACCGCCTGCGGCGCGCGCACGACCGTGCCGCCGAAGACCTCGGCTATCGCCTGGTGACCGAGGCAGACGCCGAGGACCGGGATGCCCGCCTCCGCTGCGGCGGCGATGATCGCCTCGGAGTTGCCCGCCTCGTCCGGCGTGCCCGGCCCGGGGGAGATGACCACGCCGTGCGGCGCCATCGCGAGCACCTGCGCGGGCGTGACCGCGTCGTTGCGCTCGACGCGCACCTCGGCTCCCAGGAGCGCGAAGAGCTGCACGAGGTTGTAGGTGAACGAGTCGTAGTTGTCGACGACGAGGATCATGCCGACACCTCCTCGAGCGCGGCGGCCCGCAGGCCGGCGGCGAGTTCGAGGGCCCGGTGCAGGGCGCGCGCCTTATGCAGCGTCTCCTCGTACTCCTTCTCGGGATCCGAGTCCGCGACGATGCCGGCGCCCGACTGCAGGTAGGCGCGGCCGCCCGCGATCGTGAAGGTGCGGATGGTGATGCACATGTCCATCGCGCCGTCCGCGCCGACGTAGCCGACCGTGCCCGCGTACGGTCCGCGGGCAGCGGGCTCGAGCTGCGCGATCAGCTCCATCGCACGGATCTTCGGCGCGCCCGAGACGGTGCCGGCCGGGAAGGTCGCCCGCAGCGCGTCGAACGCGTCGCGGTCCTTCGCCAGCGTGCCGGTGACGTTGCTGACGATGTGCATGACGTGGCTGTAGTTCTCGACCTCCATGAGCTCGTCCACGCGGACGGTGCCGGGCACCGAGACGCGGCCGATGTCGTTGCGGCCGAGGTCCACGAGCATGACGTGCTCGGCGCGCTCCTTCTCATCGGCGAGCAGGTCGGCGCGCAGCCGCCCGTCCTCGCTCGCATCCACGCCGCGGGGCCGCGTGCCGGCGAGCGGGCGCGTGAGCACCTGGTCGCCCTCGACACGCACAAGGGGCTCGGGGCTCGAGCCGACGAGCGTCACATCCGGCGTTCGCACGTAGAACATGTACGGGCTCGGGTTGACGGCGCGCAGGACGCGGTAGAGGTCGAGGCCGTCGCCGTCGTAGGGCGCAGAGAAGCGCTGCGACAACACGATCTGGAAGATGTCGCCGGCGGCGATGTGCTCCTGGGCCGTCCGGACGGATGCGATGAAGTCGTCGTGCGAGGTGTGCTCGGTGAGCGGCACGTCGACACTCGCACCCACATCTCCGAGCGGTGCGGACGAGCAGCCTTCGCGCAGTCGCGCCAACACGGCGTCGATGCGGGTGACGGCCGCGTCGTAGTCAGCGCCGGCATCGTCGCCGGGGCGGACAGGCGCGATGACCTGCATGACGCGGCGCGCGTGGTCGAACGCCACGATGGTGGAGGTGAACATGAACACCGCGTCGGGCAGGCCGAGTTCGTCGTTGGTGTGACGCGGGACGGCGGCCTCGAACCCGGTCGTGCACTCGTAGCCGACGAACCCGACGGCGCCGCCGATGAAGAGCGGGAGTCCGGGAACGCGGGCGACGGAGCCGGCCTTCAGGCGCTCCGAGACCACGGTCAGCGGGTCGGCGGCGGGCACGCGGCGGTGCGAGTGCCCCTCCACGATCTCGGCGACGCCGTCGCGCGCGGTGATCACCCGGTCGGCGCCGATGCCGAGGAAGCTGTAGCGGCCAAGGCGCTCCCCGCCGATCACGCTCTCGAGCAGGAACGCGTGGGGCGCGTCCGCGGCGAGCGAGAGGAACGCGGAGATCGGCGTCGCCAGGTCGGCGTAGATCTCGCGGGCGACCGGAACCACGTCGTGGTCCCGGGCCATTTCTACGAATTCGTCCTTCGCAGGTACCAGCATCTCGTGCATCTCCTCTGCCGACGGGTGGTCGGCGCGCGCCTTCTTCGGGTCCACACCGTCTCCCGGAGCAACCTGTCCCGGAAAACAACAAACCCCTCGCCCTATCAAGGGACGAGAGGTTCTCTCGCGGTGCCACCCTTGTTGACCCGCACGGATGCGGGCCCACTTTGGTTTCCGTGGTACGGGAGTGCCGTGCAGGCCGCTCCGTATACCCGGTCCCTTGTATCGGTGGGAATCCGCCGGGACTAATCAGCCATCATTGGCCTTTGTCCCGGAGCCTCAGAGGTCCATTCGCCCGGTCGTTCACGCCGGTTTACACCACCCACCGGCTCTCTATGCTTCGCGACCGGAGTACTCGTCCCCGTCACAGGCGCACGCTCGATTCGATTAGGAGCGAGGATACACGCCGCGGAGGTCACCGTGCAAGCCCGAGGATCCGGTCGGCACTCGACCCCCCTAACCGCGACGCTCCACGAGCGTGACGACGGTCTGCCCGACCCTGAAGGACATACCCGGGGCGATCACCGCGTGCTTCACGCACCCATCGCCGCAGAAGACGCCGTCGTCATCGAGCAGGTTCGTCACCGTCACCGTGCCGAGCGCCTCGAGGCCGATGCGCGCCTGGTACTCGGCGACACCCGGGTCGACGACACGGAGATCGGCGTTCGCCGCGCTTCCGACCACGGCAGGCAGGCTCACGGTGACCTCGTCGTCGCGGGCGGGCCCGGCTACGTGGAACGTCCTGCGCAGGGAGGCTGCGGGCGTCTTGACGGGACCGCTGAGATCTCCTCCGCGGCGACGGAACAGCAGGCCGGTGCCAAGGTAGATCGCCGTCAGGATGACGAGGACGGCCGCCGCGGTCAGCAGGGTCGTCGTCATGCTGCGCTGATCGAGGCCGGGAGCCACCTCGAGCTTCGCGTCGGGGGCGGTGGCGCGTACGAACGCGAGCGCGTCGGCGACGGGGACGGAGAAGCCGACCGTGTCGACGCCGCCGCCGGAGACCTTCTCGACGTTGATGCCGACCAGTCGCCCCTCGGCGTCGACGAGCGGACCGCCGCTGTTGCCGGGGTTGATCGCCGCGTCTGTCTGGAGGAAGGTGCGGCCGTCGAAGACCTGGGACGGCGAGGAGACGACGCCCCGGGTGAAGGTGACCGACCGCAGACCGATCGGATAGCCGATCGCCGTCACATCCTGCCCCCTGCGGACGCTGCCGGAGTCGCCGAAGACGACCGGCTGCACGGCGTGGGTGTCGGTGCGCAGCAGCGCGAGGTCACGCGTCCGGTCGGTTGCGACCACGGTGAAGGTCGCACCGACGCCACCGAGTTCGACGCGCGGGCCGTGCCCGCGGACGTCGTCGGCCACATGCGCCGCCGTCAGCACGTAGCCTTCGGCGACGACGACCCCGGACCCGATGATGTCGGCGCCGACGACCACCGCCGCGACCGATTGCTGGGCGCGATCGATGCCGGCCGCCCACGCGGCGCCGGGCACCGCGAGCGCGAGGGCGATGACGAGGACCGAGAACGCATACAGCGGCCGCCTCACGACGCGCTCCCCTCGCCGGCATCCACACGCGGCGCCCTCGGGGCCAGGATGCCGGCGTCCCGCAGCGCCGCCTCTGTCACGGGCGCGGCACCGGGCACGAGCCCCTCGGCGCCGAGCACCTCGCGGAGTCGTGCGATGCGCACCATCTCCGGATCGTCCTCCGGCGCGAAGCCGAAGCCCGCCCAGCAGTAGAACAGCATCGAGTACGCCTCGCCGGCGTTCATGACCGTGTTGTTCGCCTCGAGCACGCGCTCGAGCGCCCCGAGCATCTCGCACGGGTCCTTGAGCAACAGCATCCCCTCGGCATCCGCCTTCTCGGCCGCCGCGAGCGCGGCCCGTTCGTGGCCGGCCATGAGCAACTCGGTGACGACGACCACGACCGCCGAGAAGAGGAACCAGACGGTGAGTGCGGGTGCCGCGCTCCTCGCGGCGTAGGCTGAACCGGCCGCCATGGCCGAGGAGTCCGCCGACTCGTCCTCGCGGCGCAGCTGACGGTCGCGCATCCGCCAGATCGGGCCCATGACCGCCGAGACGATCGTGGCCCACAGGAGGTCCCCCGAGCACGCTCGGGCCATGAGGTTCGCGAAGACGGCGCGTTGATCGTCGACGGTCAGCCGGGCGGCGAAGCCCTCGGTGATGCCGACCGCCAGCGGCTGCCGGACTCCGGCTCCGACCGCGAACGCGTTGATGCGATCGCACCCGGGGATGACCCAGAGCCACGGCGCATGCTGGAATCCGGAGGCGACCGCCATGTCGTAGAGCGCCTCCTTGGTCTCCACGTAGGTGCCGGTCGCCGAGCGCACGGCGCCGATCTCCCCGAGCAGGCGTGACTCCGGCCGACGCAATGCGATCACCAGGTAGACGACACCGGCGATCGCACCGAGCACGAGCGAGCCCGACATGATCGACGGCAGCGCGCTGTAGTACGCGCGGAACAAGCCGGGAGAGCGCATGGTCAGGAGGCCCAAGAGCACTGCTGCCGTGACGATCAGCAGCGCCATCGAAGCAGCTGCCGCGATGATGAATCCCCCGAGGAAGAGCCCCACGCGCACGCGGTTGCCGTCGATTCGGTCCCACAGCGGTTCGATGCGGTCGCGGCGCACACCCGCGGGCAGCGAGGTGCTCCCGGACTCACGCGGGCCTGCGGGCAGCGTCGGCATGGGGAAGGCCGCGCCTACCTGCGCCGCGAAGCGAGCTCGGCGGCGAGCTCGTCGAGGCCGATGCCCTGGCGGACCAGCACGACGAGCAGGTGGTAGATGAGGTCGGCCGATTCGTAGCGGACCTGGTCGCGGTCGCCCTCGCATGCGGCGATGATGACCTCGCCCGATTCCTCGGCGATCTTCTTGAGCAGTTTGTCCTGCTTGCCCGTCAGCAGCTTCGTCGTGTAGCTGTCCTCGGGCAGGTCGCGCTTGCGCTGTTCGAGCAGCGCGAAGAGCTTCTCGAGGACCTCGCCGATGCCGGGGGCACTCTCGACGGGTGCGGCGAGCAGCGTCCGATAGAAGCAGGTGCGCTCGCCGGTGTGGCACGCACCGGACCCATTCTGGTCCACGAGCACGAGCAGACAGTCTGCGTCGCAGTCGTAGCGGATCTCGATGACGTCCTGTGTCGAGCCGGAGGACTCGCCCTTCATCCAGTACTTCTGACGGCTGCGGCTCCAGAACCAGGTCTTGCGCGTCTCGACGGTCTTGGCGAGCGACTCCGCGTTCATGTACGCGACCATGAGGATCTCGCCGCTGTCGTGCTGCTGGATGACGGCGGGGATGAGCCCGGCCGAGTCGTACTTCATCTCTTCGATGGTGAGGGCGTCTCGCTCGCGGTCGGTCATGGGTGCGTCTCCGGTCCTCGTTCGGGTCTGGTCAGAGTGTAGCGTGCGGCGCCGTTACTTCCAGGCGAGCGGTGCGGGGCGGTCGGGCTCGTCGGGGACGTCCACGAGACGGACGGGGATCCCGGCCGCGGCCATGTGCGCCTTGACGTCGCGGACGCGGAACGTGCCGTAGTGCAGCGTGGAGGCGGCGAGCACGGCGCTCGCGTCCGCCTCGATGACGACCTCGGCGAAGTCGTCGAGCGACCCCGCTCCCCCGCTCGCGATCACGGGGATGTTGACGGCGCGCGCCACCGCCCGGGTGAGCGGCAGGTCGTAGCCGTCGTTCGTGCCGTCGCGGTCCATGCTCGTGAGCAGGAGCTCACCGGCGCCGAGGCGCTCGGCCTCTCGGGCCCACTCGACCGCGTCGAGCCCGGTGTTCGTGCGTCCGCCCGAGACGAACACCTCCCAGCGATCCGAGCCGGTCACGCGCCGGGCGTCGATGGCGACCACGATGCACTGGGAGCCGTAGATGCCGCTCGTGGTCGTGATGAGCGACGGGTCGGCCACCGCGGCGGAGTTGAGCGAGATCTTGTCGCAACCGGCCTGCAGCATCGCGCGGATGTCGGCCGCGGTGCGCATGCCGCCGCCCACGGTGTAGGGGATGAAGACCTCCTCGGCGGTGCGCCCGGCCACATCGAGCATGGTCGGGCGGTCCTCGTGCGTCGCCGTGATGTCGAGGAAGACGAGCTCGTCGGCGCCCTCACCGTCGTAGAAACGGGCGAGTTCGACCGGATCGCCGGCGTCGCGCAGGTTCACGAAGTTCACGCCTTTGACGACGCGGCCTTCGTGGACGTCGAGGCAGGGTATGACGCGCTTCATGAGCATCGCGTCTACGCCTCCCCGCGGCCGACGGCGATCGCCTCGGCCAGATCGAGCGTGCCTTCGTAGAGCGCCCGCCCGCAGATGACGCCCTCGACTCCGGGGATCTGTGTGAGCGCGCGGATGTCGTCGATGACGTGCACGCCGCCGGACGCGACGACCGCGAGGTCGAAGCGCTCGGTCAGCGCGCGGTAGGCGGCGAGGTTCGGACCGGTCTGCATGCCGTCGAGCGCGATGTCGGTGTAGACGAGACGGCGCACGCCGAGACCGACAAGCTCGGTGACGAGCTCGTCCACGCCGCGCCCGCTGCCCTCGCGCCAGCCCTCTATCGCGACCATCCCGTCGCGCGCGTCGACGCCGGCGACGATACCGTCCCAGCGCGAGCACGCTTCGGCGACGAGCGCCGGCTCGCGCACGAGCGTCGTGCCGAGCACGGTGCGGCTCACGCCCGCCGCGTAGAGGCGCTCGAGCGTCGCGATGGTGCGGATGCCGCCGCCCACCTCGATGGGGACGTCCACCGCCGCCGCGATCGCCTCGACGACCGCGATGTTGGCCGGCACGCCGTCGCGGGCGCCGTCGAGATCCACGACGTGGATCCACTCGGCTCCGGCGTCGGCGAATCTCCGCGCCTGGTCGACGGGGTCCTCGTTGTAGACGGTCACCGCGTCGTAGCGGCCCTGCATGAGCCGGACGGCGCGGCCGTCCAGGATGTCGATCGCGGGCAGGATCTGCATTGCGGGGATCAGGCCTCCTCGACGATGCGGGCGAAGTTGCGCAGCAGCTGCAGTCCGAGGTCCGAGGACTTCTCGGGGTGGAACTGCACGCCGTAGACGGATCCGGCCTGCACGGCGGCGGCAAAGCGCACGCCGTACTCGGTGGCGCCGATCACCGCCGCGGGATCGTCCGGGACGACGCGGTAGCTGTGCACGAAGTAGAACGCGCTGCCCTCGGGGATCGACTCGAACAGGCGGCTGCCTTGCGGGTAGTCGATGGTGTTCCAGCCGATGTGCGGGATGCGGACGCCGCCCGGGAGGCGGTCGCAGGAGCCGGGCACGAGCCCGAGGCCCTCCCAGTCGCCGTCCTCGCGGCCGAGCGTGACGAGCAGCTGCATGCCGAGACAGATGCCGAGCATCGGCACGCCCTCGGCGACACGCTCGAGCAGGACGTCCCACAGCCCGGACGCCCGCAGGTTCGCGCTGGCGTCACGGAAGGCGCCGACGCCCGGCAGCACGATGCCGCGGGCGGCGCGCAGGACCTCCGGGTCGTCGGTGATCGCGACGCCCGGGACGCCGGCGGCCGCGAACCCCTTCTCGACGCTGCGCAGGTTGCCCATCTTGTAGTCGACGATGGCGATGCGGGGCCGATCCTGCATCACAGGACGCCCTTCGTGGACGGCACGCCGCTCACGCGCGCATCGAGTTCGACGGCCTCGCGTAGCGCGCGGGCGAATGCCTTGAACGCCGCCTCGACGATGTGGTGGCCGTTCTCCCCGGCGACCTCGTGCAGGTGCACCGTGATACCGGCGTTGGACGCCACCGCGCAGAAGAACTCCTTGGACAGCGTCGTGTCGTAACTTCCGATCAGTTCGATGGGCACGTCGACCTCGTAGGTCAGCGACCCGCGGCCCGAGATGTCGACGGCCGCGAGCACGAGCGCCTCGTCGAGCGGGACGGCACACGATCCGAAACGCCGGATGCCGGCCTTCTCACCGAGCGCCTCTGCGAGGGCCTTGCCGATGCAGATGCCGGTGTCCTCCACCGTGTGGTGCGCGTCGACCTCCAGGTCGCCGTGCGCCTCCACCGTGAGATCGAGCAGCGCATGGCGGCCGAACGCGTCGAGCATGTGGTCGAAGAACGGCACGCCCGTGGCCACGGACGTGCGTCCCGAGCCGTCGAGGTCGAGCACGACGGTGACGGACGTCTCGCCGGTCGCCCTCTCGATCTTCGCGGTGCGGCCCATGGTGCCCCTTTCCTAGTCCCGCGGCTCGGACTCGTGTCCGGCCGCGTCGTAGCTCTCGCCGTTGGTGGTGCCGAACAGGTCGCTCGCTCGCCGCGCGCTCATGATCTCGTCCATCGCCACGAGGAAGCGGCGGTTCTCGTCCGCGGAGCCGACGCTCACGCGCAGGCAGTCCTCGAGGCCGGGCACGCGCGAGAGGTCGCGGGTCAACACGCCATGCGTGTGGAGGAGGTCCCGCCAGACCGACGACGCGTGCGCCAGCCGGAAGAGCACGAAGTTGGCCTCCGAGCGATAGACCTTGACCCCCGAGAGCTGCCCGAGCCCGTGCTCGATGACATCGCGCTGGCGTACGAGCTCCTGGATCTGCGCCTCGAACACGACGCGCTCGCGGAAGACGAGTCCGGCGACCCACTGGCTGAACCGGTCGACCGAGTACGGCTGCCGCACCTTCGTCAGTTCACAGATGACGTCCTCGTGCGCGAGCAGGTAGCCGACGCGCATGCCCGCGAGCGAGAACGCCTTGGAGAACGTGCGCAGGATGACGAGGTTGTCGTGCCGCTGCATGTGCGGCCGCATGGTGTGGCGGGAGAACTCGAAGTACGCCTCGTCGACGAGCACGAGCGCGTCGGTCGCGTTGAGCAGGTCGATGAGGAACGTCTCCGGCTGCAGGTTGCCGGTGGGGTTGTTCGGATGCGACACATAGACGAGGTCGATGTCGCCGACCGCGAGCCGCTCGAGCACCGCCTTCTCGTCGACGGCGAAGTCGCTCTCCCTCCGCGGGACGCTGACG
This sequence comes from Coriobacteriia bacterium, assembly GCA_030652345.1. The sequence continues at coordinate 13,236 of JAUSAU010000081.1, read as the reverse complement.
ACCTCGGTGCCGGTGACCTGAGCGTCGATCTCATACATCGCGAAGGTCGGCGGCATGTTGAGCAGCGTGCGGCCCGGGCCGCCCCACGCCAGCAGCAGGTTGAAGATGAGTTCGTCGCCGCCGTTGCCGATGAGGACATTCGCGGCGTCGAGCCCGTTCGCGTCCGCGATCATGCCGCGGAGCTGGTTGGCCATCGGGTCCGGGTACCGGTTGAACGCGAACTCCGGCAGGCGATCGATGATGGTGGCGATCACCTCACGCGGCAGGTTCGCCGGGTTCTCATTCGCCGCGAGGTTCACCTCGACCGAGGGCTCCTTGGCGTCGTAGGGCGACAGATCGGCGAGCTCTGCGCGTGGCGGACGGAGTGAACGCATCACGACACCCCGTCGCTGTCGCAGTCCTCAGCGCTCAGCGAGAGGCGCAGCGCGACCGCATCGGCGTGCGCGTCGAGACCCTCGGCCACCGCGATGGCGATGACGTTGGGACCGTCGATCTCGAGCGCCTCACGTGAGTACGACAGGACCGAGGACTTCTTCACAAAGTCGTCGACCGAAAGAGGGCTCGAGAAGCGGGCCGTACCGCCGGTGGGCAGGACGTGGTTGGGTCCGGCGACGTAGTCACCGACGGACTCCGGCGTCCAGTGCCCGAGGAAGATGGCGCCCGCGTTGCGGATCGATCCGAGCAGCTCGAACGGCTCGGCCATCATCACCTCGAGGTGCTCGGGCGCGATCAGGTTCGCGGCGTCGAGCGCCGCGTTGATGTCGCCGACCACGATCGCGCGGCCGTTGTCGGTGAGGCTGCGGCGGATGACGTCCGCGCGCGGGGCGTCCTCGAGCAGGACCTCAAGCGCCTCCTCGACCTCATCGGCGAGCGCGGGATCGGTGGTCACGAGGTAGGTGGCCGCCCGCGGGTCGTGCTCCGCCTGCGCCATGAGGTCGATGGCGACGAACGCCGGCTCGGCCGTCTCGTCGGCCAGGATGCAGACCTCTGAGGGACCGGCGAGCATGTCGATGCCGCACTCACCCATGACGAGCTTCTTCGCCGCGGTCACATACGCGTTGCCCGGGCCGGTGATCTTGTCGACACGCGGTATCGTGCCGGTGCCGTAGGCGAGCGCCGCGACGGCCTGCGCACCCCCGACCTTGTAGATCTCGGAGACGCCCGCCTCGGCGGCGGCGGCCAGCGTGTAGGCGTTGACCGTCCCGTCAGCCGAAGGCGGCACGACCATGGCGATCTCCTCGACTCCGGCCACCACGGCCGGGATCGCGTTCATCAGCACGCTGGAGGGATAGCATGCGCGCCCGCCCGGGACGTAGATGCCGACGCGGCGCAACGGCGTCACCTTCTGCCCGAGGAAGACCCCGCCCTCGGCGACCGTGAACCACGACTGCGGGACCTGGCGCTCGTGGAACTCCTCGATCGCGATGGCCGCGGCGGCGATGGCGTCCTTGAACTCGGCCGGCACGCTGGCGACCGCGGCCTCGATCTCGGCGGGCGTCACGCGCAGGTCGGCGAGGTCGGCCTTGTCGAACTCGAGGGTGTAGTCGTGCAGGGCCTCGTCACCGCGGAGGCGGACGTCCTCGACGATGCGTGCGGCCACCGAGAGGACCTCGGCGTCGACGCCCCCGCTGCGGGCGAGCATCGCGTCGGTCAGCGCGGCTCCGTTCGTGAGGTCGATCCGGCGCATGATCATGATGCGTCCCTGCTTTCCAATACGGCGGCGCGCGCGAGGCGGTCCGCAAGTCCCATGACACGGTCGGCGTCGATACGGACCGACACCGGGTTCGCGACGAAGCGGGCGGTCGATTCCATGACATCCTCCACGATGCGCAGGCGGTTCTCGCGTAGGGTCGTACCCGTCGCGGTGATGTCGACGACACGTTCCGCGAGGCCGATGAGCGGCGCGAGCTCGATGTTCCCGTGCAGCTTGACGACCTCGATCTGCACGCCCTTCGCCGCGAAGTGCGCCTCGGTGATGCGCGGGTACTTCGTGGCGACGCGGATGACGCCGAGGTGACGGTAGTGCTCGGCGGCGGAGGTGCCCGCGTCCTCGGGCTCGGCGACGACGAACCGGCACCCGCCGAAGCGCAGGTCGACGAGCTCGACGACGTCGAGCGCCTCCTCCACCAGGGTGTCGGCTCCCGCGATCGCGACGTCGGCGGCACCGTACGCCACGTAGGCGGGGATGTCGGTCGGCTTCGCGATGATGAAGCGGAACTCGTCGGTCTCGATGATGAGCTGCCGACCCGGGTCGGCGAGCCCGCCGATCTCCACGCCCGCCGCTCTCAGCAGCGCGAGCGAGCCCGGGAACAGGGAGCCCTTCGGTATCGCCATGCGCAGCCTGCGATCAGCCACGGCCGGCCACCTCCTCGGGATCGAAGACGCCGGTCGGCATACCGCCCGCATCGAGCGTGGTCAGCGTGGCCCCTTCGACGATCACGGCGCGGCTCGCGCCCGCGGACGCGGCTTCGGCCGCGATACCGGCCGCGTCGCACGCGGACGCGCCGAGCACGCGCAGACCACGCGCGCGCAGACCGGCGCACGCCCGTGCGACGCCGATCGCGTCGACACCGCCGACCACCACGTCGAGCGTCTCGGTCGGAACGGTCACGCCCTGCTCGGTCAGCGCGATCATCACGCGCTCGAGCGAGAGGGCGAACCCGGCCGCGGGCATCGGAGCGTCGAACGCCGCGAGCACGTCGTCGTAGCGGCCGCCGCCGCCGAGCGGAAGGCCGAGGCCGGGCGCATACGACTCGACGATCAGGCCCGTGTAGTAGTCGAAGGAGCGCAGGATGCCGAAGTCGACGCGAACCCGGCGGGCGACCCCGGACGCCTCGAGCAGCTCCCAAGTGCGCTCAAGCGCATCGAGGGCGTCGGCACAACCCACCGCGCCGGCCACCTCGCGACAGGCGGCGATCGCCTCGCGGCCGCCGCCGATCCGGACCACGCGGCGCAGCGCGTCGCCGACGCGTGGATCGACTCCGTCGGCGCCCGTCAGGCGATCGAGCGTCACGAGGTTGCGGTCATGGGCGGCGGCCAGGACGGCGGCCTGCCACGCGGCGTCGCCCCCGGCCGCCTCGAGCAACGCACGGAGGACGGCGACGGTGCCGACGCCCACGGTGAACTCGGGCAGCCCGGTGGCCTCGAGCGCGTCGACGAGGACGGCGACCGCCTCCGCGTCAGACTGCGGCCCGTTGACGCCGAGCAACTCGACCCCGACCTGCGTGAACTGGCGCGCCTCGCCACGCAGTGACGCCTGCTCGCGGAAGACGTCCGCGACGTAGCACAGGCGGTGCGGCACGGGCTCGCCCGTGAGCCGCGATGCGGCCAGGCGGGCGATCGGCAGTGTCATCTCCGGGCGCAGGGCGAGCAGCGAGCCGTCGAGGTCGACCATCCGGAAGGCGGTACCCTCCAGCGAGGCGCCGGCTGCGGCCGCGAGCGTACGGTACTCCTCGAGCGCGGGCGTCTCGACGAAGCGGTAGCCCCAGCGCTCGAAGACGTCGCCCATGGCGCGCGCCACCGTGCGGCGCTCGGCCGCCTCCTGGAACAAGACATCGCGGAACCCGCGGGGGGTCACCGGTCGCATGCGTGCTCGTCCTCCCTCAGCGCCACTGTCGGACGCTCGTCACTTTAGCATGGTAGAGTGCTGTAGTGCTAAAGTAGCACGCACACCACGAGCCACGCAACCTACTCCTCGCTGACCGCTTCCGCCCCGAACATCTCGCGTAGCTCCGCGTGGAGGTGATGGTTCGTCTTGTCGACCCGATAGCGGTCCGCGGGGAGCATGTAGACCTTGCGCGCTCCCCCGCCGTTCGCCACGTCGACCTTGACCGAGTCGGGGCCGGGGTGGCGCGCCACGAGCGCCTGGAACGCGCTGAGCCGCACCGGATCGGCAAGGACGCGATGGTCGTCGACGATCGCGAGGACGCCCGGTGGTCGCGAGAACGTGCCGTCATCGGCGAGCGGCATGCACTCGATGACCTGCAGCTTCGTACCCCTGTCCGAGACCTCGACTTGGGCCCGGATGCGCAGGACGGCATCCTCGACGAACACCGACTCGTACTTCTGATAGACCTTGCCGAAGAGGCGGCCCTCCATGAACCCGTCGAGGTCCTCGAGGGTGAAGTCGATCATCAACTTCCCCTTCTTGGTGAGCACGCGTGCCGCAGTCGTCAGGATGCCGGCGAACCAGCCGGTCTGCCCGTCATTGAAGGAGTCGACATCGCCGAGCGAGAGAGTGCGCGAGCGCTCGATGACATCCGCCATCTCGCGCAGGGGATGGTCCGAGACGAAGATGCCGAGCATATCCTTCTCGAAGGCGAGCTTCATCCGCTTCTCGTACTCGTCGCCGTCGGCCGGCGGGATATCGTGCGAGAAGCCGTGCTCCGCGGCGTCGCCCATGTCGAAGAGCGAGACCTGACCGAGTTCCTTGTCCTTCGCGCGCCTCGCCGCCATGTCGACGGCGTCCTCCATCATCGACATGAGGTGCTTGCGCGTATAGCCGGTCGAATCGAACGCACCGGCCTTGATGAGCGACTCCATGGTGCGCTTGTTGAGCACGCGCGGGTCGACCCGCAGGCAGAAGTCCTGCAGTGACGTGAACGGCCCTCCGGCCCGCCGCTCATCCACGATCGCGGCCACGACCGCGTCACCGACGTTGCGGATACCGGACAGCCCGAACCGGATGCCCTCGGGAACCGCGGTGAAGTCGGCGCCTGACGAGTTCACATCCGGCGGCAGGACGGGTATCCCGCCGCGCTTGGCGGCCGCGACGTACTTGACGATGTTCTCGGTCTTGCCCGAGTAGCTCGACAGGACCGCCGCCATGTACTCGCGCGGGTAGTGCGTCTTCAGATACGCGGTCTGGTACGAGATGAGCGCGTAGGCCGCAGCGTGCGACTTGTTGAACGCGTACGCGGCGAACTTCTCGATATCGCCCCACAGGCCCTCGACCATCCGGCGCTCGAAGCCGTTGGCGACGGCCCCGTCGATGAAGTCGACCTTGAGGGTGGCGATGAGAGCGGCGTCCTTCTTGCCCATCGCCTTGCGCAGCTTGTCCGCCTTCGCCGCGGTGAAGGCCGACATCTCCATGGAGATGCGCATGACCTGCTCCTGGTAGACGATGGCGCCGTAGGTCTCCCGCAGGATGAACGCGACGCGGTCGTCGTAGTACGTGACGGGCGTGCGACCGTGCTTGCGGTCGCAGAAGTCGTCGATGGAGTCCATCGGGCCGGGGCGGTACAGCGCGACGACGGCGACGATGTCGGCGAACACCGTCGGCTTGAGTTTGCGCAGCACGCCGCGCATCCCGGGCGACTCGACTTGGAAGACACCGTCGACGTCCGCCCGCTGATAGAGCGCGAAGGTCTCCGCGTCGTCCACGGGGATCGTGTCGATGTCGATGTCGATCCCGTGGTTGGCCTTGATGCCGGCGACCGCCTTGGCGATGACGGTGAGGTTGCGCAGGCCGAGGAAGTCCATCTTGAGAAGACCGAGGTCGGCGACGATCGGCCCCTCGTACTGGGTGACGATCGCCTCGCCCTTGGTGTCCCGCTTGACCGGCGTGTGGAAGTGCAGCGGGTCGCGGCAGATGACGACGCCCGCAGCGTGCACGCCCTCGCCGCGGACGAAGCCCTCGAGCGCGATCGCCGCGTCCACGATCCGCTTCGTATCCGCGTCCGCCGAGTAGGCGGCCTTGAGGTCCGGGCTCGTCCGGAGCGAATCCGCGATCGTCGCGTCCGGACCTTCCTGGATCATCTTCGCGACCTTGTCCGGGACGCCGAACGGGTAGCCGAGGATGCGCCCCGCGTCACGGACGGCCGCACGCGCCTTCATCGTCGAGAAGGTGATGATCTGCGCGACCTTGTCCTCGCCGTACTTCTTGCGAACGTACTCGATGACCTCGCCGCGACGCTCGTCGTCGAAGTCGATGTCGATGTCGGGCATCTCGGTGCGCTCCGGGTTCAGGAAGCGCTCGAAGAGCAGCCCGTGCTCGAGAGGATCGAGCGCGGTGATACCCAGGACGTACGAGATGATCGAACCGGCGGCCGAACCGCGACCGGGCCCGACGCCGATGCCGTTGTCCTTCGCCCACTGCACGAAGTCCTGCACGACGAGGAAGTAGCCCGCGTAGCCCTTGTCCTTGAGGATCTTGAGCTCGTGATAGAGACGATCCAGGGCCTCCTGGGGGATCGGGTCGCCGTAGCGGCGGCGCATGCCCTCGAGGCACTGCTCTTCCAGGTACGAGTCCAACGCCGCCTGCTCGTCCATACCGGCGAAGCGCTCCGGCACGTCGAAGACGGGCAGGATGATCTTGTCGAACTCGAGCTCGACGTTGCAGCGCTCCGCGACATCGAGCGTCGTGCTGAGCGCCTCGGGGAACTCACCGAGGGCCGTCGCCATCTCCTCGGCCGTGCGCATGTAGAACTCGTCGCAGGAGAAGCGCATGCGCTGGGTGTCGTCGAGCACCTTGCCCGTGGCGATGCACAGCATCATGTCCTGCGTCTTCGCGTCGTCCTTCGTGACGTAATGGATGTCGTTGGTGCCGATCATCGGGAGACCGGACTCGCGGGCGATCGACGCGAGCTCGCGGTTGAGCTGCACCTGCGTCACGCCGTTGTCCGCGGTGATGCCCTGCTGCTGGAGTTCTACGTAGAAGTTCCCGTCGCCGAAGATCTCGCTGTAGCGCTGGGCCCAGCGCCGGGCCTCATCGACCTGTCCGTGCTCGATCGACTTGCTCAGGATGCCGGACATGCACGCGCTCGTGCCGATGAGCCCCGCCGAGTAGTGACGGAGGAGTTCCTCATCGACGCGCGGGCGGTAGTAGTAGCCCGTCACGTAGGCGTCGGAGACGATGGCCATCAGGTTGCGGTAGCCCTGCAGGTCCTTGGCGAGCAGCAGGAGGTGGAAGAGGTTCGGCTTGCCGTCGCGCTCCAGCCGCGACCCCGTCGTGAAGTAGACCTCGCAGCCGAGCACGGGCTTGACGCCCGCCTTGTTCGCCTCGCGGTAGAACTCCACCGCGCCGTACATCGCCCCGTGATCGGTCAGAGCGAGCGCCGGCATCTCGAGTTCCTTGGCGCGCCCGACGAGCTTCTTGATGCTCGCCGCCCCGTCCAGGAGCGAGTATTCGGAGTGCGTGTGCAGGTGGACGAATGACACGGGCGCTACTCCGCCCCGTCGAGACGGGCGATGACAGTACGGTAGCCGTCGGCCCCGTAGTTCAGGCAGCGGCTCACGCGTGAGATCGTCGTGGTCGAGGCGCCCGTCGCGTCCCGGACCGTGTCGTAATGCTCGCCGGCCGCCAGCATGCGGGCCACGGCGAGGCGCTGTGCCATGTCGTGGATCTCCCGCACGGTCGCGACATCCTGCAGGAAGGCGTAGACATCATCGGGGTTCTCGAGCGTGAGCAGAGCCTCGATGAGGCGGTCCACGTCAGGGGTGCGGAGGCGGTCGTCAGCCATGGTTCGGCGATCACTCCAGGGGTCGCGGCGTACGGGCGGGATACCGATGTGATGGTAGCACCGAGCCACGACACGGAGCGGTGCGCCACGGCGAGCGGAGCACCCCTCTCGACAGGCGGGCGGACCCGTGCGGCACTCCCCTCGAACCGCGTTCCGACGTTCCTGCGCGGAGTTTCCGACGAACGGGCGTTCGCCGGCTGGCGGTCCTCAGGCGAACCCGATGCGGCGGCAGACCGCGCCCGCGACACCGAGCGCAGGGATGTACCACGTCAGGCCCCCGAAGAGGAAGGACGCCTGGTCCTTGCGCAGCAGTCCGAGCAGCGGCGCACCGGGCGCCACGGTGAGGTACAACGCCACCGCGACGAGTGCGAGCGCGATGACGAGCACAGCGGCACGCACCCACTCACCGCGCCGCGACACACGCAGGAGCACCGGGACGAGCGGGGCCGCGACGACAAGGAACCCCGCGATCCAGACCGGTCCGAACGCAGCGAGATGATCCGCGAGGCCACCGGTCACCAGCGGAAGGAAGAGCATGCCCACGAACATCACCGTCACGCTCCCCGCGACACCGAGCACGACGAGCAGCCCCGTACGCACCAACAGGGAGCGCCATCCCGCCAGCGGGCGGTCGGTGAGCATGAGCGAGACGATCCCCAGGACCGGCGGCGCCGCGATCACGGCCGTATAGCCGGCGGCGTTGGAGTACAGCGGCCAGAAGGCCAGTCCGGCTACTGAGGCCGCGAGCCACACGAGGGTGAACGCGTAGAGGAGTGCGTAGGTCTCGAGCAGGGGCGGCGAGCCGTCCGCCTGCGCGAGCGGGTGCGCTGTCGCGATGGCTTCCATGGTTCCTCCGGTCCGGCGGTCACGATCGATCCGGGAGCGAGCGTACGACGCGACGGCGGGCCCGCGACATGACGGAAGTCAATCGGCGGCAGACCGCACAGTATTGTGCGGGTCACAGGGTCGGCTCGGGTAGAATCCCTGCGCGCGGCGACTCGCCGCCTGACCCACGCTCCGTCGATGGAAGGCCATCCGTGACCCCCGCGAACGACCCCGCAGACATCCCGAGACCGCTCGATCCCGATTCCGTCGGCGTGAGTACGTTGGAAGCCGATGTCGAGGGCCCTTCGTCGCAAATCGTACGCACAGGCACCACCTTCGACGCGTTCCGCCACCGCGACTACTCGCTGTTCTGGAGCGGGGCCCTGGTCAGCAACGTCGGCTCGTGGATGCAGATGTACGCGCTGTCCATCGTCGTCTACGCGTTCCGCAAGTCGGAGGCCGACCTCGGCATCGTGAATGCCCTCTCGGGGCTCCCGGTCCTCTTCCTCGCTCTGCCCGCAGGCGCACTGGCCGACCGCGTCGATCGCAAACAGCTGCTCATCTGGTCCCAGGTCGCGATGGGCGTCCTGGCGGTCGCGCTCGGCGGCCTGTACGTGACCGGCCATCTCTCGGACGCATCACCCGTGACCGCCCTCGCCTGGGTCAGCGCCATCGGCCTGCTCGGCGGCATCATGTCGGCGCTCACCTTCCCGGCGTGGCAGTCGATGGTGCCGGACCTCGTGCCGCGCGAGACCCTGCTCAACGCGATCGCCCTGAACGCGGCCCAGTTCCAGACGGCGCGCCTTCTCGGGCCTCTGGCGGCGAGCGGCCTGCTGCTGCTCGGCGCGGGCATGGGTGACATCTTCTTCGTGAACGCCGCGAGCTTCATCTTCGTCATCGCGGCGCTCGCGGTCATCCGCCCTGCGAAGCACGAGGCGCCGGCCGCCGGAGCGAAGCGGGACGGGGCCTGGAAGACGCTCACCGCGGGCCTGGCGTACGCCGCAGAGAACCGCACGGTCGGCGTGCTCATCCTCTCCACCGCGATGATGACGATCTTCGGGATGCCGTACATGATGCTGCTGCCCGCCATCGCCGACAAAGCACTGCACGGCGACAAACTGCTCGTGAGCTACCTCATGGCGGCGAACGGGATGGGCGCCGTCGTGGGGGCGCTCGTGGTCGCCTCACTGCCCAAGGACGTGCGGCGCGAGCCGCTCGTACGCTACGCGTTGCTCGCGATGGCCGTCCTGCTCGTCGCCTTCGCGCTCTCGCGCATCATCTGGCTGTCGCTCGTGTTCTCGGCGCTGGCGGGCGCGGCGTTCCTGACATCGACGTCGCTGATGAACACGTCGATCCAGTCATGCGTTCCCAACCGGCTGCGCGGGCGCGTGATGGCGCTGTTCGTCGTGTCGTTCATGGGGCTCATGCCGGTCAGCTCGATCGTGTTCGGGCCGCTTGGCAAGGTGATCGGCCCGACGAACGCGGTGATCGCGGGAGCGGTCGTGCTCGGGATCTACGCGCTCGTCCTGGTGGCGCGTCCCGGGCTTCTCTCGCCGCAGGCCGCCTGCGACCTCGACGAGGGGCCGGGCGCGCCCGGAGGACCCGGCGCGCGCTAGACGATACGGCTCGTGAGCGAGCCGATCCCCTCGATGCGCACCTCGACCGTGTCGCCCGACTGCATCCCGCCGATGCCCGACGGCGTGCCGGTCAGGATGACGTCACCCGGCAGCAGCGTCATGACGTGGCTGACGAAGCTCACGATCATCGGCACCGAGAAGATCATGTCGCTCGTGCGCGCCGACTGCTTGAGTTCGCCGTTGAGGTACGTCTCGATCGCCAGGTCGCTCGGGTCGACGTCGGTCTCGACCCATGGGCCGAGCGGACAGAAGCCGTCGAAACCCTTGGCGCGGGTCCACTGACCGTCCTTGCGCTGCAGGTCACGCGCAGTGATGTCGTTGGCGCAGGTGTAGCCCAGGACGTGCGTCAGCCCTTCGTTCGGCGAGACGCGATGCGCGCGACGACCCATGACGACGGCGAGTTCACCCTCGTAGTCGAGCTGCTTGACCCCGGGAGGGATGTGGACCTCGCCCATCGGCGCATTCATCGCGGTCGGGGGCTTGAGGAAGATGACCGGCTCGTCGGGGATGTCGTGACCCATCTCGACCGCGTGCTGGCGGTAGTTGATACCGACGCACACGATCTTCGTCGGCATCGCCGGCGGCATGAGGCGGGCGCCGGCGAGCGCGACCGCGTCCTCGGTCTCCCACGCCGCGAACGGCTCGTCGGAGATGAGCGTGATCATGGTGTCGTCCGCAAGACCGTAGCGGACGTCCTCTCCTGTGAACACGCGGACGACCTTCATGGTGACCCTCCCGATTCCGCCGGCACATGTAACATTCGCCAGCGGGGATGTGCGTTCCTTCACGTACGCCGAGGAAATCCGTCAGAGGGTCTCGACGGCACGCGAACGGCCCGTCCCGAGGGGCACTCTACCCGGCGGGCTCTCCGCCGCTCGGACCGTGCGCGATCCCGTACTCGAGCGAATCGACGAGCGCCTCCCAGGAGGCCTCGATGATGTTCTGACTCACGCCGACCGTGCCCCAGCTCGTGTCGCCGTCATCCGAGAGGATGAGGACACGCGTGATGGCGCCTGTCCCCTTCTTCTCGTCGAGCACGCGGACCTTGTAGTCGGTCAGCTCGATGCGCTCGAGGTCCGGGTAGAAGCGGCCGATGGCGATGCGGACCGCCTTGTCGAGTGCGTTGACCGGACCGTTTCCCTCGGCTGTGGCGATGAAACGGTGCCCGCCGACGAACACCTTGATCGTCGCCTCGGTCATGACCCGGCCGTCCTCGCGCTTCTCCATGATGCAGCGGAACGACTCGAGCCTGAAGAACTGCCGATAGCCGCCCGTCTTCTTCTTGAGCAGGATCTCGAGTGAGGCGTCGGCGGTCTCGAACGAGTAGCCGTGATGCTCGAGGTCCTTGACCTGATCGAGCAGCTCTCCGACGGTGGCCGGATCGCCTTCGAGGTCGATGCCGAGCTCCTTGGCCTTCATCGTGAGAGATGCCCGTCCGGCCAGCTCGCTGACGACCACGCGCGCGAGGTTGCCCACGGACGCGGGCTCCGCGTGCTCGTAGGCGCCGGCGAGCCGGTCGGTCGCGCTTGCATGGAGGCCGCCCTTGTGCGCGAAGGCGCTCTGGCCGACGTAGGGCTGGTGCGGATACGGCGAGACGTTCGCCGTCTCGGCGACGAAGTGGCTGACCTCGGTGAGCAGGCGCAGCTGGTCGCGGGTGACGCAGTCGTCACCCATCTTGAGGACGAGCGCCGGGATGATCGACGTCAGGTCCGCGTTGCCGGTGCGCTCGCCGTAACCGTTGACGGTGCCCTGGACGTGCGTGCAGCCGGCGTCGATCGCGGAGAGGGAGTTGGCGACGGCGCACCCGGAGTCGTTGTGCGTGTGGATGCCGATCGGTGCGCCCACCTGCGGCACGAGTTCCTCCACGACGCGCGCGACCTCGAAAGGCAGGAATCCGCCGTTCGTGTCGCAGAGGATGACGGCGTCGGCGCCCGCTTCGGCCGCGGCGGCGCACACCGCGACAGCGTAGTCGGGATTGGCGCGATAGCCATCGAAGAAGTGCTCCGCGTCGAGGAAGACCGTGCGGCCCGCCGCCTTGAGGTACGCCACACTCTCGCGGACCATCGCAAGGTTCTCATCGAGCGTGGCCTTGAGCGCCTCGGTGACGTGCAGGTCCCACGCCTTGCCGACGATACAGATCGCCGCGCAGCCGGAGTCGAGCAGGGCCGCGAGGCCGGGATCGTCCTCGCAGGCGACATCCTTGCGGCGCGTGGAGCCGAACGCCGAGACCACGGCCGTCTTCAGTTCGAGTTCGCCGACGCGCTGGAAGAACTCGATGTCCTTGGGGTTCGAGCCGGGGAAGCCGCCCTCGACGAAGTGGACGCCCAGGTCGTCGAGACGGGCGACGATGCGCAGCTTGTCCTCGACGGAGAGCGACAGCCCCTCGCGCTGGGTGCCGTCGCGCAGCGTGGTGTCGTAGATGGTGACCATTCGAGCGCCCTTCTCTCCCGGCACGACGTGGCCGAAGCGGTGGCCCATTCTAGCGCGAAGGCCGATGCGAGGGCCGGGACGCGGGTCGGAGATCGGATAGGGGCCGGACAGGAGGGGCTGTCATGATCGAGCAGCAGCGGGGATGGAGGGCGCGGGGACGGGTGATATCATGGTGCTACTTTCTGGCTCCACAAGGAGGCGCACCATGGGTGACATCCTGATCAGGGATCTCGATCCCGACGTCGCGCGACGGCTGAAGGTCAAGGCGCGGCGAGCGGGCCACAGCGTCGCCACGGAGATCAAAGCGATCCTCGACGATGCCACCCGCTACTCCCGGGACGAGTTCCTCGAGCTCGTCGACGGGTGGCAGGCGGAGGACCTGGGCACTCCGGAGGATCCGACACTCATCGTGCGAGAGGCGCGGGCCCGATGAGCGATCTGGTGGTCGACGCCAGCGTGGTCGTGCGGTGGCTCGTGCCGCACCCGACGAGCGCAGCGGCGCGAAGGATCCTGGCCGACGCGGGAACCGCGCTGCACATCCCGGACCTGTGCGTTCTCGAGGTCGCGAACGCACTGTGGAAGTACGTGCGCGTCGGCACGCTCAGCCCGGAGGCGGCGGCCGAGCGGCTCAAGGATATGCGGCGCGCACCGGTGATCGTGCATGCGACCCCGCGGCTCGCGGACGAGTCGCTGCGCCTCGCCGTGGTACTCGGCCACCCCGTCTACGACTGCATCCACCTCGCGCTGGCCGCAGATCTCGGCGCACGCGTGGTGACAGCAGATGCGCGGCTCGTACAGGCAGCCACGGCCGCCGGCATGGGCGAGCTTGTCGTGTGGTTCGAGGATGCTGCGGCGCTGTCGGGATCGGAGACGGCTCGTCCCTA
>JAUSAU010000072.1 GCA_030652345.1 Coriobacteriia bacterium | reverse complement strand
GCGCCCATCGTGGTGTTCCACATCGAGAGGGTGAACTGCCTGTCGCCCAGCGCCGCGGAACCGTACAGCGGCGAGGAGGCGGCGGGCGAGATGCCGACGATGCCCGCTGACTGCGCCTCGCGGCTGGCGGGCCCGCCGAAGTCGAAGTCGCTCGGCGCGATGATCGCCTGGGCACCGTCAGCAACGAGCTGCTTGGCGGCGTTGCCCACCGTGACGGGGTCGCTCTTGCCGTCGATGGCGACGATCTTGACCTTCTTGCCGAGGATGCCGCCCTTCTTGTTCAGCTCATCCGCCGCGAGCTGAGCGCCCTTGAGCGCGGGCTGATCCAACGGCGCCTGGATGCCGGTCTGGCACAACGCCGAACCGATGATGATCTCGCCGCCGGTCTCGGTGGCCTTGGTGCCTGTACCGCCGCCCGTGCAGCCCGCAAGCATCGTGGCCGCGAGTGCGAAGATACAGACGAGTGCGATGATCCTCTTCACGAGTCCCTGCCTCCCATTCACCGGTTACCGTTGCACGTCCTACCGCCTTGCCGATCACGTGCAGAGCCAGCCCCTTCACTCTCGGCCGTCGCGTGTTGCGCAACGCGCCTGTAATCGTGAGTACACCCGCAGCGCGGTGCGCGTCAATCGCCACGCGGCCGCACGGGGCCATCCGGGCGGTCGGCGGCACGAGAATTCTCCCGGCGGACGCGCGCGCTTGATGTGGCGGAAACAATCGGCCTTCTGCAGGCAGGGCGCGACGGGCCGAGTCTGCCCGGACAGACAGAACGGCCCCCTTCTGATTCGAAGGGGGCCGCCGATCTGTCACTGGTGTCCGAGGCGAGAGTTGAACTCGCACGCCCTTGCGGGCACTAGGCCCTCAACCTAGCGCGTCTGCCATTCCGCCACTCGGACGAGTGGTTCGCACCCTGAGGAGGCGCGAAGGGCAGTATAGCAATCGTGCCGAGGCGCGCCAACCCCAAAACGAGCGCGTGCCCGGTACGCCCTACACATCACCCATCGGAGCGCATATCACCGGCTCGCCATCGTCGATCATCGTGCGGCACGCCTTCTCGGGCGGGATGGGATATGGAGCGGCGAAGTGGCACGCGGCGCGGTGCCCCGGCTTCACCTCGCGCAGCTCCGGCTGCTCGAGCGCGCACTTCTCGACCGCTATCGGACAGCGCGTGTGGAAGCGGCAGCCGCTCGGCGGGTCGATCGGACTCGGCGGGTCTCCCGGCAGCAGGATGCGCTGGCGCGTGCGCTGGAGCTCCGGGTTCGGCACGGGTGCCGCAGAAAGCAGTGCTTGCGAGTACGGATGGTGCGGCGCCTCGTACAGGCCGCGCCAGTCGCTGATCTCGACGATCTGGCCGAGGTACATGACCGCCACGCGATCGGAGATGTGCTGGACCACGGAGAGGTCGTGGGCGATGAAGAGGTAGGTCAGGTCGAACTCGCTCTGCAGCTTGTCGAGGAGGTTGAGGACCTGCGCCTGGATCGAGACGTCGAGCGCGGATACCGGCTCGTCGCAGACGATCAGCTTCGGCTGCAGGGCCAGCGCGCGGGCGATGCCGATGCGCTGACGCTGGCCTCCGGAGAACTCGTGCGGGTAGCGGTTGATGTGCTCCGGGTTCAGCCCGACGATCTCGAGCAGCTCCTTCGAGCGGTCCGTCCGCTCCTTCGGCGTCCCGATGTTGTGGATGAGCAGCGGCTCCCCCACGATCTCGCCGATGGTGAAGCGCGGGTTCAGACTCGCGTACGGGTCCTGGAAGATGATCTGGACGTCACGCCTGAACGCCTTGAGGTCCGAGCCGTGCAACGAGCGCACGTCGATGCCGTCGAACGAGACCATGCCCTCGGTGGGCTCGATCAGGCGCATGATGCAGCGGCCGGTGGTGGACTTGCCGCATCCGGACTCACCCACGAGCCCGAGCGTCTCGCCCTTCTCCACGTCGAACGTGACACCGTCGACCGCCTTCACGTCCCCGACCTTGCGCTGCAGAAGGCCCTTGCGGATCGGGAAGTACTTCACGAGGTCCTTGACGTCGAGGAGCTTCATCTACGCACTCACCCCCGCGCACGCGACCTCGTCGCGGACGAAGCCGGCATCGCCCGAGAAGTGGCACGCGGACCCGTGTGTGCCGTCCACGAGGCGGAACTCCGGGATCTCGGTGCGGCAGCGGTCCTGCACGTAGGGGCAACGCGGATGGAACGCGCATCCGGGCGGCACGTTGATGAGACTGGGCGGCTGGCCCTTGATCGGGCACAGCTCGCTCTTCTCCGTCAGCGCATGCGTGGGGATGGAGTCCATGAGGCCCCACGTGTAGGGATGCAGCGGCTTGTAGAAGATGTCGTCGGTGTTGCCGTACTCGACGGGGCGCCCGGCATACATGACCAGGATGCGGTCCGCCATGTCTGCCACGACGCCGAGGTCGTGCGTGATCATGATGATCGCCGAGCCGGTGCGCTCCTGCAGTTCCTGCATGAGTTCGATGATCTGCGCCTGGATCGTCACGTCGAGCGCCGTGGTGGGCTCGTCCGCGATCAGGATGTCCGGGTCGCACGCGAGCGCCATGGCGATCATAGCGCGCTGACGCATGCCGCCGGAGAACTGGTGCGGGTAGTCACGCACGCGCGCCTCGGGGTTGGGTATGCCGACAAGGCGCAGCAGCTCGACGGCGCGCGCGAGGGCCTCCTTCTTCGACATGCCCTTGTGGACCACGAGCGGCTCGGCGATCTGTCGCCCGACGCGGTAGACGGGGTTCAGCGACGTCATCGGGTCCTGGAAGATCATCGCCATCTCGTTGCCGCGGATATGGCGGATCTCGTCGTCCTTCATCGAGATCAGCGACTTACCCCGGAAGAGCGCGTCGCCCTTCTCGACCTTGCCCGGCGGCATCTGGATGAGCCGCATCATCGTGAGCGCGGTGACGGACTTGCCGGAACCGGACTCCCCCACGACGCCGAGCGTCTCACCCTTGTCGAGCGTGTAGGACACGCCATCGACCGCTTTGACGACGCCGTCGCGCGTGTGGAAGTACATCGTGAGGTCTTTGACCTCGAGCAGGTGTTCGCTCATGCGTCAGTCCTTCATCTTCACGTCGAGCGCGTCGCGTATGCCGTCGCCGAGCAGGGTGAACGCGAGCACGGTGAGCACGATGGCGATGCCGGGCCAGAAGACGAGACCCGGGTCGCTGATCAGATAGCCGCGGCCGTCGTTGATCATGCGGCCCCACGAGATCTGCGGGGGCTGGATGCCCAGCCCGAGGAAGGAGAGCGCCGCCTCGGTCAGGATCGCGCCACCGACGGACATCGTCGCGTAGACGACGACCGGCGCGACAGCGTTGGGCATGATGTGCCGGAACATGAGGCGGGCGTCGGATGCGCCGAGCGCGCGGCCCGCGTCCACGTAGTCGTTCTCCTTGACCGAGAGCACGGAGCTGCGGAACAGACGCGCGAAGCTCGGCCAGCCCAGCAGCCCGATCGACAGGATGACGGGGCCGATGCCCCGAACCTCATCAGGCAGCATCGCGAGTATCAGGATGCAGAACAGGATGTACGGGAACGCCAGGAAGATGTCGGTGATACGCATCGTGATGGCGTCGACGAGCCCCCCGTAGAAGCCGGAGATCGCGCCGAGCAGCAGCCCGATGATCAGCGAGATGACCACAGCCGCCACGCCGACGGTCAGCGAGGCGCGAGATCCGTAGACGACACGTCCGAAGATATCGCGACCCATGTCGTCGGTGCCCAGCGGATGCTGGAGCGAGGAGCCCATGAGGCGAGTCGACGCGGCGGTGGCGGAGTCGATCGTCGTCGGGTCGCCGACGAGCTTCGGCACCCAGATGTCCGCGGTGACCGCGGCCACGACGATCGCGAGGAGCCAGATCAGCGCGACGAGGGCGAGGCGGTTCCTGCGAAGGCGCCGCCAGGCGTCGCCCCACAACGTACGGGTCGCACCTTCGTGCACGTGAGCGGTCTCTTCAGTCACCGGCGGGCCGGCCGGCAGCCCGCTTCGCGATGTCGCACGAGCGGGATGGTCTTCGACCAGTGCCTTCTCGTCGCGACGGTCGTGATGCTTCGTCATCATCACTCCTCCGTCCCGCCGTAGCGGATCCTCGGATCGAGGAACGCGTACGAGATGTCGACTGCCAGGTTCACGAACATGACGATGAACAGGATCAGCGTCACTCCCCCGAAGACGATCGGGAAGTCACGGCCGATGATCGCGCGGTAGATCGTCCAGCCCACGCCGGGCCAGTTGAAGACGGTCTCGGTGAGGATGGCGCCCGCGAGCATGGCGCCGAAGTCGAGGCCGATGAATGTCACGTCAGGGATGAGCGCGTTCTTGATCGAGTGGGACCACAGCACCTTGCGCGCAGAGAGGCCCTTGGCGAACGCGGTACGGATGTAGTCCTGACCGTTCACCTCGAGCAGTTGGCTGCGCATGATGCGCGCCGCGTAGGCGGTCGAGACCGCCGCGAGCGTGATGGCCGGGAGTATCAGGTACGCGAGCGGGCCGAACTCCGCGCTCGAGCCGCCGCTGAACACGGGCGGCAGGTAGATCGCACCGTTGGTGATGCCCTTGAGCCACGTCCCGAACACGTACTGGAGCATGATGCCGAGCCAGAAGACCGGCACCGAGACCAGCACCGAGGTCGAGAGCGTGACGAACACGTCGGATGCGGAGTAGCGGCGGGTCGCCGAGATGATGCCCGCTCCGACGCCGAACACGATCTCGAGGAAGATCGCCGCGAGGGCGAGAATGATCGTGTAGGGGTACGCGTCGTACAGGATGTTCATGACGGGTCGCCCGTTGTAGAGCGACACGCCGAGGTCGATCGGGTCGAATTCGAGCGAGAGCGGACCGAGCGCCATGCGGCCGGAAGCGCCGCGCATGTAGAAGATGTCCTCGCGAGGCTCGATCTTGACCGGGCCCGCCGCGGGAGCCGTTCCGGGGACGCGCGGGATCACCAGGGCGACGGTCCCGTCCATGATGCGCAGCGAGCCGTCACCCGTGACGGGAGAGCCGTCGTAGTAGACCACGTGGACCATCGAGAGTCCCGACAGGTAGTCGCCGTACTGGACGTACCAGGGCTGGTCGAGGCCAAGCTGGTGGATGATCCTCGCCTTGATCTTCGGATCCATCGCCTTCTCGCCGACGCGCATCTGCACCGCGTCCGCACCCGGCAGATAGTTCGCGATCAGGAACAGCATCAGCGTCACCCCGAGGAACACCGGGATGAACTGCAGCACGCGCCGCATGATGTACTGGAACATTCGTGACCTTCGTCTCGTCCGGTCCGCTCACGACGGGTGGCAGGACGCCGGTAGGCGTCCTGCCACCCCCATCGTGACGTGGATATGCAGGTCAGTACGCGAGTACTAGTCGACCCACACGGTGGTGAAGTCGCCGAGGCCCTGCGCGTCGTACGTGAAGTTGTGCAGGCGCTTGGAACCGACGCGGGTGTGCTTGTAGAACATGAGCGGCAGCACCGGGTTGTCGGCGGCGATCGTCTTGTTGATGGCCTGGTAGGCGGCGATGCGCGCAGCGTCATCGGTGACCTTGCGTGCGTCGTCGAGGGCCGTATCGATAGCCGGGTTGGCGTACTTCGACTTGTTGTCGCCCGACTTGGACTGGAAGAGCGGATACAGGAAGTTGTCGGCGATCGGATAGTCCGCGATCCAGCCGAGACGGCCGATCTGGAACTTGCCGGCGTCGAGCTGCTTCAGGTAGACGGGGAAGTCGGCCGAGTTGAACGTGGCCGTGATCCCGATCTTCTTCAGGTCGGACTGGACGAGCTCCATGATCTTCTCGTGGCCCGCGCCGCTGTTGAACGACAGCTTGATCGGCGGGATGCCCTTGCCGTCGGCGAAGCCGGCGTCAGCGAGGACCTTCTTGGCGCCCTCGAGATCGTACTTCGTGTCGGCCCAGACGCCCTTCTCATAGCCCGCGATACCCGGCGGGATGATGTTGTCGGCCGGGTCGCGCGTGCCCTCGAAGACCGTGTCGCAGATCGCCTGACGGTTGATGGCCAGGGAGACGGCCTTGCGGACGGCCGGGTTCTTGAAGACCGGGTCCGTCATGTTGCAGATCAGGTAGTAGGTGGCGTTCTCAGCCCCGAGAACGACCTGCTTGCCCGGGTTCACGGTGTAGCCGTTGTCGGACAGACCATACTGGGTCTGGGCGGCCTTGATCTTGCCCTCGCCGATCGGCGTGAAGTCGAGATTGCCGGCGGTGAAGTCGGTGTAGGCGGCCTCGGTGTCCTTGTAGATCTTGAACTCGACGGAGTCCACATACGGCTTGGTGCCGTTGTAGGCGTCATTGCGGACGACCTTGATGAACTGGTTGTGCTTCCACGGCTCAGCCATCTTGAAGGGGCCGTTGCCGATCGGCATATCACCATAGGCGACGGTCGTGCCGGACGCATCCACGCCGGCCTCGACGTACTTCTGCGGCTGCGGGGCGAGCGCCGGGTGGGCAGCCACGAACGCGAAGTCCGCGAACGGCTTGGTCAGCGTGACCTCGAACGTGTAGTCGTCGACGGCCTTGACGCCGGGGAGGTCCTTGGCCTTGCCGCCCTGCAGCTCGTCGAAGCCCTTGACGAACGCGAGGTGGTAGGCGATGACCGACGGGTCGGCCTTCTTGGTCAGCGTGTTGACCGTGTTCGGATCGCAGATGCGGGTCCACGCGTAGACGAAGTCCTTCGCGGTGACCGGCGTGCCGTCCGAGAACTTACCGTCCTTGTTCAGCTTGAACGTGAAGACGGTCGCGTCGGCGTTCGGCTGCCATGACTCGGCGGCGGCCGGAACGAGCTTCTTGGCATCGAGCGGATCGATCTTCGTGAGTGAATCGAAGAGCGCCTGCTCGACCTGCATGCCCTCGGACTCCTGCGTGTTGTACGGGTCGATATAGGCGGGCTCGCCGATGTAGAACGACAACGAGCCGCCCTGCTTCGGCTGATCGCCCGCGGGCGTCGTACCGTCTCCTGCCGGCTTCGTCGGCGCGCAACCTGCGAGCATGCCGACCACCAGAGCGAGAGCAGCGACCCCTGCCACGATCGTACGGAAACGCTTCGTCATGATTCGAAAGCCCCCTTCCGTGCATTGCTGACACTTCAAATGGACCAACTCACCGGTTGTCGACCCTTCGCATCCCTCCCTGGCGGATGACCCGGGGCAAGCCCGCCCTTTCGGGATGAGCCGGCCCATTCCTTCTCGGACCTCATAGTGGACCCAGTGTCCACCTGTTGCGGACGCGCGGCAAGTGCACCGACCGACGCCACGCGCCTCCGAGTTGTATGTACCCTACCACGCAATCAGGACCCGTCTGCATAAAGACGAGTCCTGATTGTATATCGCGCAGGAGTTCGCCCGCGCTATGCGAGTCGATGCTACGCGGGACGATAGAACATCATCAGCAGGAGCGAGAGGACCGCCCAGCTGCTGGCGAGGCCGACCGTGATGCGGTCGAGGTTCTTCTCGATGATGCTCGTGCCGCCCGCGGCAGACGACATACCGCCGAACATCGACGAGAGGCCGGTGCCCTTGCCGCTATGCAGCAGCACGAAGACGATCATGCCGACCGCGCAGACGACGTCGAGCGCGATGAGCAGGTAGATGATCGGGTTCACGTGGATCTCCTTGTCCGTACCGTGTGGCCGGCGGCCTTCAGGCCGCACGGAACTGTGAGTATAGCGGGCGGGCTGGCGCGCCTCAACCGTGAGTGTGCGGAGGGGTTCAGACGTCCGCTCAGCGCTCCAGGAGGCTTCTCCCCGTCCACTCGGGCGGGCACGCGAGGCCCATGAGGTCGAGCACGCTCGGGGCGACGTCGGCGAGCTTGCCCCCGATGCGCACCCCGGTGACGCCCGCGGAGACACAGAGGACGGGCACCTCATCGGTGGTGTGGGCCGTGAACGGAGTGACCCCGTCGGCGTCGACCATGCGCTCGGCGTTGCCGTGATCTGCCGTCACCAGCACGGAGCCGCCACGGGCACGCATCGCGTCGACGACACGCCCGACGCCGTCATCGACGGCCCGGACCGCCGCGATGGCGGCCGGCAGGATCCCGGTATGGCCGACCATGTCGCAGTTCGCATAGTTGACGATGTAGACGTCCGCGCGTCCCTGTTCGATGGCGGCGACGAGTTCATCGGTCACGGCGGGGGCGCTCATCTCGGGCTGGGCGTCGTAGGTCGGCACCTTGGGGCTGGAGACGAGCACGCGCTCCTCGCCGGGCTTCATCGGCTCGCTGCCGCCGTTCAGAAAGAACGTCACGTGCGCGTA
>JAUSAU010000062.1 GCA_030652345.1 Coriobacteriia bacterium | reverse complement strand
GACGCGGTGATCTCGGTCCTCGCGCCGCGCCCCAGCGCCACGACGCTCTTCTCCGAAGGGACGCGCAACCTGGCCGACGCCGCCGCCGCAGAGGGAGTCATCCGCTTCGTCGCCGCGTCGGCCGAGGGAGCGGGGATCGATCCGGACCGGCTTCCGCTCGCGTATCGCGCCGTACTGCTCTATCCGCATGTCGCCGAGATGTACCGCGACATCGCCGTCATGGAGCGCGAACTGGTGGAGCGCACGGACCTGAAGTGGACCGTCGTGCGTGCCGCCGTGCTCAAGGACGGTCCTCCGAGGGGTGCGTACCGGGTCAGCGAGGGCGATCTGGTACCCGACGGCCTCACCGTCTCGCGCGCCGATCTGGCCGCGTTCCTGCTCGATGTGACCGAGCGCGACCGCTTCGTACGCAAGCGGTTGGCGATCGCCGACTGACGTCGGCCGTGGCTAACCCCGGCGTGGCTCCGGCGTCCGTCGGAGGGTCTCGACGATCTCGATCCCGTCCAGCAGCCCGATCGAGTTCGCCTCGGCCCACTCCCGAGCCGCCGGCGTGAAGCCGTTCGAGGCGCAGACGACGCACGCGTCGGCGCCGGCGTGGTGCATCGCGCCGAAGAGGTCGCGCACGATCGGCTGCCCCGCCGGCTTCCGCGTCTGCTTGCACTGCACGACGATGAGCTCGCCGTCGCGCGTCAGTATCAGGTCGACGCCGCCGTCACCCGACTGCGGCGTGAAGTCCACCGTGTAGCCGATCGCCTCGAAGTAGTCGGCGCACAGCTCCTCGAACTCGTCGCCGGTCATCTCGTAC
Organism: Coriobacteriia bacterium; assembly: GCA_030652345.1. The sequence continues at coordinate 5,003 of JAUSAU010000062.1, read as the reverse complement.
ATGCGCTCGACCCGGTAGTCGGCATGCCGGCGCGCCCGGATGGCGCGCATGCGCCGGGATTCGTCGCGACGGTGCTCGGCTCGGGCGTCCCGGGCCGATTCCCGCCCGGCGACGATCCCGTTCACGGCGTCGCGCTCGCGTGCGCTCAGGCCGCGACCCGCGAGGAAGCCGCGCGCGAGCGCGACCGTCGCGATACCGCCACTCAGGCATGAGACGGCCGCGACAACCATCAGTGGCCACCATTCGCCCAAGCCCGTATCGGCGGCGCGTGGCATCCACGCCGTCGGAGCGCACGCGAGCGCCAGCAGCGCCGAGCCGAGCACGACGCCTGCCGGGAGCGAGCCCCCGAGCACGCGCGCATCCTGGGTCGCCACCGGATCGCCGACGGGGTCGCCCGCAGCAGCGGCCGCGCGGAGACGACGCCGGGCGATGACCGCCGCAGTGAACGCCGACAGCCAGGGGGCGAGCAGCGCGAACGCCCCGATCACCGCGTACCAGCCGATCGCATCCGCCGTCCGCACGTCCACCTCCTCCGCTCGCCCGCTCGACGCTCCGAGGTTACCGTACGGATACGACACGCACCCATCCGCTTCACGGAAGGTACACCGGTCGGGTACGGTGTGCTCGACATCTGTGACTCGGAGGTACGGTATGCGCTCTCGCACCCTTTTCGGTCGGCTCATCGCAGGCGTGATCGCCGCGTCGCTGGCCCTGTCCGTCGCTCCCGTGTGGGCCATCGATTCCGGTGGCACCATCACCAACGACGCGATCGTCGCCGGGGTGCGCCTGCAGGGTCTCACCGCGGACGAGGCGCGCGCCGCCATCGCCGCGTCGCTCACCGTGCCGCCGCTCGCTCCCTTGAGCGCGAAGGCGGGTGTCGCGTCGTTCAGCCTCGACGCCTCGCGTATGGTCACCGTCGACGTCGAGGCGATCGTCGCCCGCGCGTTCGAGCCGACCTCGACGTCCCCGCTCGTGATCGCGCCGTCGTACCTCGTCGATCCCGCGGCCGTCACCTCATGGGTCAAGGGTGTCGCCCTCAAGACCGATCGCGCTGCCGTCAACGCCAAGCGGGCCGTACGCAGTCGCCGACTCGTCTTCACCCGCTCGGTCGACGGTGTCCGTCTCGACACCACGGCGTCGGTCACGGCTGTCTCGAACGCGCTGCTCGCACAGGCCGCCGCTGGTGGCGCCGCCGGCCCCGTGGTCACGCTCCCGCAGATCGTGGTGACCCCCAAGATCACGACCGCCTCGCTCGGCAAGACGATCGTGGTCGTGCTCGGCACCCGCCGCGTCACGCTCTACAAGGTGGGAGGCGCCACCGAGAAGTCATATCGTTGCGCGATCGGGATGGCCCGCTACCCGACCCCTCGCGGCACGTTCCGCATCATCATGAAGCGCAAGCTGCCGAGCTGGGGCAATCCCGGTAGCAGCTGGGCCCACGGCATGCCCCGCTACATCAAGCCGGGACCGAACAACCCGCTCGGGACCCGCGCTCTGTACCTCAACGCCTCCGGGATCCGCATCCACGGTACGAACAAGACCCGCTCCATCGGCACGGCGGCCTCGCACGGCTGCATGCGCCTGACCAACCGCAACATCGAGGACCTCTTCCCGCGGGTCCCGGTCGGCACGACGGTCTACATCGTCAAGTAGCACGCGAACCGCTCCGCACACGACAGGAAGCCCCCGGACCCGACGGTGTCCGGGGGCTTCCTTCTTCGAGCGGGGCCTAGTTGAAGTTCGGCACCGTGTCCGCGAGCGTCTTGGCCGCGGCGGCGTCGCCCCAGCTCTGGAACGTCATCTCGCCGGGACCCTTGTAGTTCTCGAACCAGGTCTTCACGATCGTCGACACGCCCGGGTAGGTGGTGTCGAGCTCTGAGAGCGAGTTGACGGCGCCCATCGGATCGCCCTCGACGACGGCGAGGAGCTTGTCGTCGGCGTCCGTGCCGTCCAGGATGTTCATCACGCCGATGATCTTGACCTTCTGGATTGTGCCGCGGGCGACCGCGGGGCCGAGGACCAGCACGTCCAGCGGATCGCCGTCAGCAGCCTTGCTGTTCACGAGCGAGCCGTAGTTGCCCACGTACGGCAGGTACTTCACGATACGCGGCGCGCCGTTCTTGAACTCCCAGAACATGTTGGTCGTGGCCGTGGACGAGGTCTCCCACTTCTGGCTCGTGCCGGCCGGGATCTCGACAGCCACGTTGTACGTGCCGTCGGCGTTCTTGCGGTCGGCCTTCTGGAAGTCGTAGGTGGCCTTCAGCGTGTAGGCGTTGGTGTAGTGCAGCGTCGGGGTGGGCTTCTTCTTGGTCGGGTCGGTGATGCCGAACTTGTGCGTGTGGGTCCGGCCGACCGTGTGGCTGTGGGCGTGCGTGACCCGGATGATGTGCGTGTGCTTGGTCGAGTGTGTGGCCAGCGCGAAGCCGATCGCCGGTACGGTGGTGACCAGCAGCGCCGCGATGGCGATGATCGCGGTCTTCCGCGACCACAGTGCGCGAAACTTCATTGCTCTCCCATCTTCGTGTGATGCGGACACCCGTCATGCTAGGAACGGCGGCGTGTACTGTGGTTGCATCACCGTGAACGAAGTGGAACCTCTCGGAGAAACGGACTGGCGCGAGCGGCGGCAGGCGTGGTAAGGACTGCGACCCGGCCGACGGGAATGGGGGGAGTGCCCATGGACGAGGCGCGGATCGTGTGCGGACTCGAGGCCGACCGCCTCCGGGAGGCCGCCTCCCTGCTGTGTGACGCTTTCGCGGAGAAGATCGAGCACGAGCTGCGCCCGAGCTCGCCAGAGCAGGCCGTTCGCGTCTACGTAGCGAGCTTCGATCCCGCGCGTGCGGTGGCGGCCGTCGGCGATGACGGTGCGATCCTCGGTGTCGCCGGTGTCGGCGCTCACCGCTCGCCGTTCTCGCACCTCACCTACGCGATCCTCCGTCCCGAGTTCGGCGTGGTCGGCGCTCTGGTGCGCCGGGCCTACGGGCTGCTCGAGGAGTTCGCCACGCCCCGTGACCCGTCGATCGCCCGCATCGAGGTGCTCGGCGTCCGCGAGGACGTCCGCGGGCGCGGGATCGGATCGCTCCTCCTCGAGGCCTCGGCGGAGTTCGCCCGGTCGACCGGCGCGCGGACGCTCACGCTGGAGGTCGTCGACACCAACGGGCGCGCCAAGGAGCTCTACGAACGCGCCGGATTCGTCGTGACCCGGTCGATCCGCACCGGGCTGCTCACGGGCGGCGCCGGCTACAACGGCATCCACTTCATGCGCAGGTCGCTCGACGAGGAGCCCGCCTCGATCAGCTGACGCTCAGCTTCCTGCCCACCGCCCGCGCCCGCGCGTACGCGCACGCGCCCCCGCGCGCCGGTTTCGGGTACCCTACGCCTACGCACGGATGCGTGCGGTATCCGGGGGAAAGGGACACGGGCATGACCGAAGTCAGCCGTATCGGCACCAAGATCATCACCGTCCGCGAATCGCTGGGTCTGTCCTGCGACGACCTGGCCGAGCGCAGCGGTTGCGACGTCGTCCTCATCAGGCGCATCGAAGAGGGCGAGCTCGTCCCGTCGCTCGCGCCGCTGGTCAAGATATCGCGTGCGCTCGGCGTGCGACTCGGCACCCTGCTCGACGATGACATGCAGGTCGGGCCGGTCGTGACCCGCGCCGCGGACGCCGAAGAGGTCGTCCGTCTCAAGTCCCTCGAGACCGGCACGGCAGCCGGCACGCTCGACTTCTTCTCGCTGGCCGCCGGCAAGTCGGCCCGCCACATGGAGCCGTTCCTCATCGACGTGAACGCCTCCGACGAGCGCTCCCTCTCGTCGCATGAGGGCGAGGAGTTCCTCTACGTGCTCGCCGGCGAGCTCGCGGTCGAGTACGGCAAGGAGACGCACACGCTCGGCGCGGGCGACTCCATCTACTACGACTCGATCGTGCCGCATCAGGTCCGCGCGGCCGGGAGCGACCCGGCACGCATCCTGGCCGTCGTGTACGCACCGGCGTGAAGGAGCGCGCGATGGAACTCCATACCGAACTGACGATCGGCCAGTACTTCGAGAAGCAGGTCGCCGCCGACCCGGACCGCGACTGCATCGTCTACCCCGACCGCGACCTTCGCTGGAGCTACGGCGACTTCAACACGCGCGTCGACCGCCTGGCCAAGGGCCTCATGGCCACCGGCATCGGCAAGGGCGACCACGTCGGTATCTGGGCGCGCAACGTCCCGGACTGGCTCACGTTCATGTTCGCCACGGCCAAGATCGGCGCCGTGCTCGTGACGGTGAACCCGGTCTACAAGAGCCATGAGCTCGCCTACGTCATCAAGCAGTCCGACATGAAGGCGCTCGTGATCATCGACACCTTCCGCGACGTGGACTACGTCGAGATCCTGCGCGGGCTCGTTCCCGAGGCGGCCACGCAGGAGCGCGGACATCTGAACAGCCCCGAGTTCCCGATGCTCAAGTCGCTCATCTACATGGGCCCGGAGAAGCACCGCGGCTTCTACAACGTGCCCGAGCTGCTCGTGCTCGGCGAGCACATGCCCGACGAGCCGCTGCGCGAGCTGACCGCGTCACTGCGCGCCGACGACACGATCAACATGCAGTACACCTCCGGCACGACCGGCTTCCCCAAGGGTGTCATGCTCACGAGCCGCAACATCCTCAACAACGGCTTCTACATCGGCGAGCGCCAGAAGTTCACGCCCGAGGACAAGGTCTGCCTGCCGGTGCCGCTGTTCCACTGCTTCGGCTGCGTGCTCGGCGTGCTCGCCACGATCACCCACGGCGCGACGATGGTCATGGTCGAGTCGTTCGACCCGGTCATCGTGCTCGCGGCGGTCCAGAAGGCGAAGGCCACCGCGCTCTACGGCGTGCCGACGATGTTCATCGCCGAGCTCGCGCACCCGATGTTCGACATGTTCGACCTGACAAGTCTGCGCACCGGCATCATGGCCGGCTCCCCGTGCCCGATCGAGACGATGCGCCAGGTCATCGACAAGATGCACGCGAGC
>JAUSAU010000052.1 GCA_030652345.1 Coriobacteriia bacterium | reverse complement strand
GCATCGGGCAGCAGATGATGTGGCAGACGATGCGCTCGTCGGACGACAAGGCGCGCGCGGAGGTTCTCGACCTGCCTCGTGCGCCGTTCTTCGGACCCTTCTCGGCGCTGTCGCGGGCGGGCTTCCCGACGCTGTACGGCTACAGCCCGAGTGTCGTGCCGGTGCCGGCCGACTGGAGCCGCGACTGCCACGTGACGGGCTACTGGTTCCTTGATGCGCCCGAAGGATGGGACCCGCCTGTCGATCTCGCGGAGTTCCTTGCAGCCGGACCCGCGCCCGTCTATGTCGGTTTCGGGAGCATGGGCAGCAAGGATTCCGAGCGGACCGCCGACATGGTGCTCGGTGCGCTTGCACGCAGCGGACAGCGCGGCGTGCTCTCCTCGGGATGGGGCGGGCTCGCGGCGAGCGATCTGCCCGCAGATGTCTTCATGGTGGGATCGGTGCCGCATGCGTGGCTCTTCCCGCAGATGGCGGCCGTCGTGCACCACGGCGGTGCCGGGACCACTGCCGCCGGCCTGCGTGCCGGCGTCCCGTCCGTGGTGACACCGGTGATGGGGGACCAGGGGTTCTGGGGGCAGACGGTGCACCGACTCGGTGTCGGCCCCAAGCCGATCGCACGCCGTCGGCTGACTGCCGACAAGCTCGGCGATGCGATCCGGGTAGCCGCATCGGACACGGGGATGCGGGAGCGCGCCGCCGCGCTCGGCGAACGGATCCGCGCGGAGGATGGCGTGGGTGCCGCGGTCGAGGTGCTGTCTGCTTGGGAGGCGCGGGTCGGTCAGTCCTGACTGCCCGCTCGTCCCGTCGCCGCGAAGCAGAAGTCGCAGCGGTCGTCACCCCGGCCCAGGGTGAGCTTCCGTTCCCACGAGTAGGCCTTCGATGCGCCGTCGTAGACGTAGTCGTCCGTGTTGCAGTAAGGGGCGACCAGCTCGGGGACACCGAGCTTCGTGAAGACGTCCACGTAGTAGCAGCGGTGTACGTCCCAGCGGATCGCATCGCGGCTGTTCTCGATCCAGACGAGGTCCCAGCCCTCGGGCGGGCACTCCTTGGCCATCTCTCCGCGGATGATGAGCCGCAGGATCGGATAGAGGAACGGCATCCTGCCCATCCGCTCCATCTCCGCGCGCCTCGGAGCGCATCGCACTCTGAGGACGGCTTCCACGGTTTCGAGGGCCTCGTCCCGGGAGCGCCCCTCGTCGAGGAGCGTGCGGTACAGCGCGAGGCCGGGGAGCATGAAGTCGCACAGGTGGACGCGCAGTTCCTTGAGCCCCGGATCGGGGAAGGCCTCGAGGTCGGGGAGGAGCCGTTCACGGGTCTTCGCCGCGATCGACGCGCCGAGGTGGGACTCGACGGCGGCCAGGAACTTCTTCGATGGGATGCGGTCGGCGGCGTTCATACGGACTCCTTCGAACGATTCACGAATCGAGGAACAACTCCTCGCACACGGCGCGGACCATGAACCCTGACACGCGGCGGCTCCGCTCGGCGTCGACCGCGATCGGCTGCGACACGGCGGCGAGAAGGCGCTGGAGCGTCTCGGCCGCGTCGGCGGTCGGCAGGGTGGACTCGATGCCGTGGCGGCTCAGGAGTTCCATGATCCGCTCTCCCTCGCTGCGCTGATGGTCCGCGAGAGCCTCCGGGGGCAGCTTCCGCAGCACGTAGGCCGACTCCGCCTCCCACACCGGCATGCAGCCGAGCTCCTCGAGCTTCGCGAAGCAGGTCATGAGCGCGAGGATGACGCGTTCGCGAGGGGAGAGGTCCGTGCGCTCCTGCAGGACGGCGGCACCCGCCCGAGCGACCTCGGCGTCCATGTCCTCGAAGACCTCGAAGAACAGCGCTTCCTTCGAGTCGTAGAAGCGGTAGAGCGCGCCGGCTGAGATGCCCACCGCCGAGACGAGATCCGCCACGGAGGTCTTGCGCACGCCCGACTTCGTCAGGCATTCCCTCGCGCGTGCCTTGAGGCCTGCGCGGATCGACTCGATCTCGGATTCGCTGAACGCGACGCCCATGGGGTATCCTCGCTATGAACGTGTAGCAGAACCGTTCACACGTTCATACACCCGGCGGCGGTGTAGGGTCAAGGGGTGGCACGCGCGAACGTTCGAGTCCATGCTGGGGAATGCATTCAGTCACAGGCGATGAGAGGGGTTGCCGTATGTCACGCCGGATCGAGCATCGCGCACGCGGCTGCGCCGCAGGGCTCTTCAAGGAGATGCTCGGCGTGGCCGCGATACTCCTCGGGCTGGCCGCACTGGTCGGCTCCGTCGGGTATGCCATCTCTGTCAGCCGTCCAGCCGACCGCTAACACGGGAGCCCGTGCCGGGGATGCGAGGAGTCCGTCATGTCTCACCTGCTCGAGCCTCTGAGGATCGGCACGCTCACGGTGCGCAACCGTCTCGTCCTGCCGCCCATGGCGACCTCGAAGGCGCGCCCCGATGGAAGCGTGAGCGATGACCTGCTCGCGTACTACGACGAGAAGTCGCGCGGCGGAGCGCTCGGCCTGGTGATCACCGAGCACTGCTTCATCAGCGAGCAGGGGCGCAACCGCGTCGGACAGCCGTCGGTGGCCGACGATGCGACGCTCGACGGACTTGCGGCTCTCGCGGGCGTGTTCCATGCCAACGGCGTTCCGGCCGTCGTGCAGATCAGCCATGCCGGGGCGGCTTCGGTCGAGCCCGACAAGAGCCTCGTCGGCCCCTCGGACATCGCCACACCGCTCGGGAGCGGACGGTCGCCCCGGGCGCTCACACCCGACGAGATCGCGGACATCCCGCGTCAGTTCGCGGAGGCTGCCAAGCGAGTCAAGGCGGCGGGCTTCGACGGTGTCGAGCTTCACTCCGCCCACGGCTACCTTCTGAACCAGTTCCTGTCGCCGCTCACCAATCACCGGACCGACCGGTACGGAGGAGCGCTCGAGGGTCGCATCCGGCTCCATCTCGAGACGATCCGCGCGGTACGCGATGTGGTCGGGTCGGACTTCCCGTTGTTGCTCCGGCTGGGTGCGCGCGACTACCTCGACGGCGGGACCGTCATCTCCGACGGCATCGAAGCCGCCATCCGCTTCGAGGAAGCGGGCGTCGACGCGCTGGACATCACGGGCGGTCTGACCGGGTACGTCCGTCCCGATTCGGACGAGCCCGGCTACTTCTCTGAACTCTCGGTACCGATCAAGGCGGCGGTCTCGGTGCCCGTCATCCTCACCGGGGGCATCACCGAAGCAGGGCAGGCTGAGGAGCTTCTCGCCCGTGGCGTCGCGGACCTGATCGGTGTGGGCCGAGCCATGCTGAAGGACTCCGCGTGGGCGGTCGAGGCGATCCGATCCGCGTAGAGCTCGGCATCCGTCGGGTGAGACCTCTACTATGTCCTCTGGAGGACGCCGGTCCTCCGTGCGGACGAGAGGGGTGCGATGCGCCGGGCGCGAGTGTCGATCATCGGAGGCGGAGCGGCGGGACTTGCTGCTGCGATAGCGGCCGCACGCGTCGGCGCGGATGTGACGCTCCTCGAGGCGGCCGCCCGCGTCGGGCAGAAGATCCTCGTGAGCGGCAACGGCCGCTGTAATCTCACGAACACCTCGATCGCGCCCTCCGACTACAACCACTCCGACTTCGTCGGGCCGGTGCTGCACGCGTATGACTGCGAAGCGGTGTGCTCGTTCTTCGCCGGGATGGGCCTGCTCACGCGTCCCGACGACGAGGGGCGCGTCTACCCGGTGACCAACTCCGCCGGCTCGGTGCTGGACGTGCTGCGTCTGGAGTGCGACCACCTCGGCGTCGAGGTCCGCTGCGGTTACGAGGCCGTGCGCGTCTCGGAGCTGCCCGGCTCGAACGGTCTTGAGGTCGCCTCCCGTGAGGGAGAGGCGGTCCGAGCGGAGAGCGTGATCGTCGCGACGGGAGGCGGTTCGTCGCTTCTGGCAGGCGTCGGGCACACGATCCTCGAGCACGCTCCCGTGCTCGGTCCTCTGAGGACGGACCCCGAGCCGATCCGCGGGCTCTCCGGCGTGCGTGTGCGGTGCGCGGCGACGCTCCTGGCCGGGGACGGCACCGTGCTCGCGACGCAGCGCGGCGAGCTGCTCTTCCGCGACTACGGCGTCAGCGGGATCATGGTCTTCGACCTGTCCCGGTTCTGCGAGCCGGGATGCGCCATCTCGATCGATCTGTTCCCGGACGTCTCCAGCGATGAGTTGGGGGCGATCATCGCGCACCGCTGCGAGACGCTCTCGTGGCGCAACGCCGGGACGTTGTTCGCCGGGATGCTCCACGACCGGGTCGCGCGCGCCATCCTGCGCGCCGCGGGAGTCGGCGCGGACACGCCGGTCGGGGAGGTGCCCCGGGATACTCTGGTCGCGTTGCTCAAGGACTTCCGGCTGAGCGTCCTTGGTATGGGCGACGCGCGACAGGCGCAGGTGACCCGTGGCGGCGCATCGGTGGCGGAGTTCGACCCCGCCACCATGTCGTCGCGCATCGTCGACGGGCTGTACGCGGCGGGAGAGGTCCTGGATATCGACGGCCGCTCGGGCGGCTTCAATCTTCACTGGGCGTGGGCGTCGGGGATCGTGGCGGGAGAGTGCGCGGGGATGAGCGCGCTCGCGCGCACGGGCGGGGACGATCTCGGGTCGCGGGGCACCGCGTGATCGAGATCAGGAACCTGGCGCTCCCGCTCTCAGCGGGCGACCCGACAGCACCGCACGCGTTGACGCGCGCGGCCGCCGTGCGACTCCGCCTCGACTCGGGTGCGATCGCCTCGACGCGCCTGCTCAAACGCTCGGTCGACGCGCGACGCACGAGCAACGTCCACTTCGTGGCGACCCTCGGCGTGACACTCACCGACGCGAGCGCCGGTGCGGAGGCCGCCGTGGTCGCCGGCCTCGGGGACGCGGACGTGTTCGTCGCTTCCGCCGTGGTCATACCGGCCATCGCGACGCTTGCCCTCGCACCTGCGGTCCGTCCCGTGGTCGTCGGGACCGGTCCGGCGGGGCTCTTCGCGGCATTGACGCTCGCGCGGGCGGGCGCCCGCCCCCTTGTGCTCGAACGTGGGTCCCGGGTCGACGCGCGCGTCCGCGCAGTGGAGGCGTTCATACGCGACGGCGTGCTCGACCCCGATTCGAACATCCAGTTCGGTGAAGGGGGCGCGGGGACGTTCTCCGACGGCAAGTTGACCACCAACACGACCGACCCGCGATGCCGCAGCGTCCTGGAGACGCTCGCAGCCGCCGGCGCCCCTGAGGAGATCCTCTGGCTGGCGAGGCCCCATGTGGGGACGGACCACCTCACGGGAGCCGTCCGGACGCTGCGGGAGGAGATCGAGTCGCTCGGCGGCGAGGTACGGTTCGGGACGCGCCTGTCCGATCTGATCCTCGACGCCGAGGATGTCCTTCGCGGCCTGGTGACGGAGAGCGATCGTGGTCCCGAGGAGTTCGCGGCCGACATGCTCATCCTCGCGACGGGTCACAGCGCGCGCGACACCTTCGAGCTGCTCCACCTCCGCGGCGCGAGACTCGCGCGCAAGCCCTTCTCGATCGGAGTCCGGATCGAGCACCGACAGCGCATGGTCGACCGCGCGCAGTACGGTTCGGTGGCCGGCCATCCGGCGCTCGGCGCGGCCGATTACCGGCTGTCCCACCACCTGTCCTCGGGTCGCGGAGTCTACACGTTCTGCATGTGTCCCGGCGGCTGGGTCGTCGCGGCGGCGAGCGAGGTCGGCGGGGTCGTGACCAACGGGATGAGCACGTTCGCCCGCGACGGCTCGAACGCCAACGCGGCATTCCTCGTCAGCGTCGCACCCGGCGACTTCGAAGACGACCATCCGCTGGCAGGTGTGGACTTCCAGCGGCGCTGGGAGCGCGCGGCGTTCGAACTCGGCGGGCGGGCGTTCCGAGCGCCCGCTCAGCTCATGGGCGACTTCCTGAAAGGCGTCGCGTCCACGTCCGCGGGCGGTGTCGAGCCGAGCTATCCGCTCGGGGTCGAGTACACGGACCTCGCGGGCTGCCTGCCTGAGTTCGTCGTCGCCTCCTTGCGCGAGGCGGCGCCGATCTTCGATCGCCGCCTGCGCGGATTCGCGACGGCGGATGCGGTCCTGACCGGGGTGGAGACGCGATCGTCGTCTCCGGTGCGCGTGGAACGAGATGACACGCTGCAGTCGAGCCTGCGGGGCGTCTACCCGTGCGGGGAGGGCGCCGGGTACGCCGGCGGGATCATGTCCGCGGCGGTCGACGGTATGCGCTGTGCCGAGGCCGTCCTGGCGCGATACGTCTGAGCGTCGCTCGCGCAGCGGGGGAGTCCGTCAGGACAGCCGCTCCGACAGGCCGACCCAGACATCTTCGAGATCCGAGATCTGACGCTCCATGTCGTGAAGGCGCCCCTGGATGTCGCCCAAGGCGACGTAGTCCGACGGATCCGCAGCATGGAGCTCATCGCGGATCGCGACGGCCTTCCTCTCGAGTGTCTGCAGCTTGCGTTCCGTGGACGCGAGTTCCTTCTTGAGAGCGAACTCCTCCGACCTCGGCGTGGCGGGCGCGCTGCTCTTCGGCTTCCCGGTTGCGGCCTCCGCCCTGGCGACGCCGCGTCCGTCCAACAGACGCAGATACTCGTCGACGCCAGCGGGGACATGCCGGACCTTCCCATCGACCAGGGCGAACTGGTCGTCGGTCACGCGTTCGATCAGGTGGCGGTCGTGGGTGATCAGGAGCAGCGTG
>JAUSAU010000051.1 GCA_030652345.1 Coriobacteriia bacterium | reverse complement strand
GGGAGCGCTCATCTGAGAGCTCACCGTACCGGGGGTTGCGAGCCGGCGAGAAACGCGGATAGTCCGGCGGCACGTTGAACCAGCGCTTCAAGCCGACGCGTCTTGGTCGGTGTGACATGTAAGGTGTGAGGCGCGCGGCTTTAGCGCAACACGTTGGACGGAGGCGGGTCTCTCACATGGCGCACTTGGACGTGGACTCGCTGTTGCGCCACCACCCCGCACTCGTGGACTCGGCTGTGCGCTGGCGTGGCGTGGGCGGTTGGGGAGCGACCGCGACCCTGCTGCGGGCGATCGAGGCGGAATCCGTCAATCTGAGCGTCCCGGGCGGACTGCTGACGATGCACCTGGTCCCGGGTGTCTCGATGCCTGCCCACGCTCCGGCGCACGGACCCTTCGTCAAGCATGGGTACATCGATGGTCTGGACGCCATCGATCGTCACTTGCTCATGCTCATCTTCGATGAGATCGCGCAGGCCGCGACGACCGACATCGCGCAAGTCGCCTCCTACGCCCGCAGGAATCCGCTCTCGTTCTGGCGTCGCTTGCGCGGGTGGCGCGTCGAGGTCGACGTGCGGGCGTCCAAGCTGCGCGCCAAGGGATCGCTTCGCGTCTCGCGGACCGCGCTGCAGGCCGGCCGCGGTGACCTTGTGGACTTGCTCTACGATTCCACGCTCTCGGACGCGGACTGGTCACGCGTTGCGGGGATAGCCCTGGTTGCCAGTCTCGATGATGTGGTGATCAAGACCGCCCGTGAGCGGATCGGCGATCAGGTGCCGGAGCGTGCCACCGGGCCCGATGCGGTTGTGTGGCTCGCATGCCTGGCCACCGGAAGGCGCAGCGGTATCGATGCGATTCGCCGTGTCTTCTCACCGCTTCGCCCATCAAGCTATCCGCCGGCCCAGTATGTCGGACTCGTCATGCCGCCTCACCGTCGCGTCAGGATCATCGATGACGGCTCGCTGCGTCTCGGTGGCTGACCCCGTCCAACCAGCGCTTCAACCCGACTGCGGCGCCGGTGAGGTAGGCTCTTCAAGGAAGGCTGATCCGCGCCTTGCGGGTTAAGCGCAACACGTTAGCAACATCGCTGGGGTGTCTTGTGCCGACTACCTGGGCGCGAGGTGGTCGCCCAGAACCCGATCGAGGTCTCGAAAGGTCACCGCGTCCTCCGCCACGTCGAACAGCAGCGGAATTGCCTTCATCTGTGCGAGCGTCTCAAGGGAGTCGTCCTCGGCGGTCTCGGCCGGTACGACGGCAAAGCGTGGCGGCATGCCGCTGACCCAGGCGCCCTGGTACATCAACTCGTACACGGCGTCATCCGCGCTCGGCTTGAACTCGAACAGCGCGCTCGCCACGTCGTTTGGACCCATGATGTAGAGAGCTCTGTACATCCCCGTCGTGTCGCTCGCCAATAGATGACCCCGCTCCGCGAGTTCGGCGCGCAAGGCACACCGCACTGCACCAAAATCGATCGGACTGTCTGCTTGTGGCATGCGCCGCGCACCTCGCTTCCTGATCCATCGGGCTTGATTCCGCAACGGTATCACGGGGAGTTGCTAACAAAGGCATCGAGCGGACGGCGCGAGGTAGAATCAACCAGCGAGGCATGGGCCGCCGCTCATGCCTAACACGTTAGGACGAGCGCATGAGGATCCAGACAACGAGCGTCCGCGACTGGGCAGTAGGTCTCGCGATCTTCGTCGCGTGGTTCTTCGCATGCGCCTGGCTCGGCGCGCTTTCCGGCAATGCTTCGCTGGTGATGCAGCAGGCGCTACTGCGCTTCGCCGCGTCGGGTGCCGATCCTGCGCTGGTCGGAGTCATCGCGTTCGCGCTTCGGCCGATGCTCGGCCTGGCGATCCTGGCACTCGGCGGCTGGTTCACGGGACGGTTGACCAGTCGGCCCGAGGTTCTCTTCCTCGCACGCGGCCCCTTCCTCACGATCGCCCTTGGCGTCGCTGTCCTCAATCCGCCGCCACTCGAGTGGCTTCCGCCTGACGCCGCCCGGATCTACGGTGCGGTATCAACCGGGGCATTGTGGCTCGCCGTAGCTGTGGTCCTCACTTCGGTCGCTTTCGTCGGTATTCGCTGGCTCGTTCTCGACGAGCGAGCTGCAAGGAAGCGCGACACCGATGCGAGTGAGGCCTCTGGCGGGCGCCTGTCCTAACCAGCGCTTCAACCCGACTGCGGCGCCGGTAAGGTAGGCTCCACAAAGGAAGGCTGATCCGCGCCTTGCGGGTTAAGCGCAACACGTTAGATTCAACCTGCGTTTCACGATGTCAGTTGCCGCGGGTACAATCGGGGCAGGTGATTTGGGCGGATGTGGCGAGGTGGCTACGATGACGGTCGACGAGCTCATGCGGGAAGCACTGGCATTGGACGCGGAGACCCGCGCCTCCATGGCGCACGAGTTGTTGCCCTGCTTGGAATCCCTCTCTGAGGACGACGTCGAGCGACTCTGGATCGAAGAGGCCCGGCGTCGCAGCGCGGATGTCAGGTCTGGTCGGGCGCGCACTATCCCCGCCGACCAGTCGATTGCTCGGGCCCGAGCGCGCCGGTGAGCCCGGTACACCTCGACGTACACGAGGACGCGGATCGCGAGCTCGAGGACGCCGCAGACTACTACGACCGTGAGAGTCCTGGACTCGGCTCGGCACTCATCGATGAGGTCGAACTCGCGTACGATCGGATTCGGAGCACGCCGCTTGCAGCCGAGGAAGTTGATCCCGGCATTCGCAGGTTGGTTCTTGCTAGGTTTCCCTACAACTTGATCTACGAGGTCGATGACGAATCGGCCCTCGTCCTCGCTATCGCCCATCAGCGCATGCGACCGCACTATTGGCGCAGCCGCGGGCAGGCTGGGTGAATCTAACAAGCGCTTCAACACCGACAAGGCGCCCGGCGAAGTGGTCTTGGTCGGAGGCGTGATCTCGGCGCCTTGCGGGTTAAGCGCAACACGTTCGACAGACCGGAAGGACAGTCGAGATGGGTGCCTCGTGACGGCTCGTGCGGGTTTCTGTGCCGATTGTGGCGAGGATGTCTGGCTCAAGGACGGCGGCGGTTGCATCTTCAACCACAATCCGGCGTCGGTTCGGGACGCCCGGCTCGTGCCTCTCCCGCAAGAGCTCGATCGATTCAACTGGGGTGCGTTCTTCTTCCCGGTCCTGTGGCCGCTCGTCAAGGGCCCGATCAAGTGGGCGGGAATCGTCTTCGGCCTTGGGTTCCTGATCAATGTCACGTCGGAGTTCATCTCGCCCTACTGGTGGCCGCTCTCGCTCATGCTCGGCATCGGTGAGCTTGCGCTCAGCATCTGGTTCGCGCGCAACGCCAACCGACTGCTTTGGGAGGATCGTGCCTGGGCCGTCGACGTAGAGCCCTTGCTCAAGTCCCAACGCAAGTGGGCGCGGGTTGGCATCGTGCTAACCGTAGGGACAGGGGCGCTGTTGCTACTCTTCTTCATCGCCACGTGGGCTCAGGGCCCCGCGTAGTACGCAGGTGGTTTGAGCTCGCCGGCTTGTCGAACCAGCGCTTCAACCCGACTGCGGCGCCGGTGAGGTAATCTCATACATATCGCGCCGACCGCGCCTTGCGGGTTAAGCGCAACACGTTCGACACACGAGAGGGCGGACGCTGGCATCGTGCAGAAGCGACACGTCTTGATCGCGGTCCAAGTGCTGGTCCTCAGTTCCGTCTTGTTGAATGGCATCTTCCGCCCGTTCCCGCCGCCTGGACCGCCGGGCGCGGTTGGGATAGTGGCGCCCCCCGAAGTTGCGGAGGCCGCAGGATCTATCGCGCGTTACGTTGGAAACCAAGCTGAGGGGCGCGCCTGGCTGTTCTATGTGAGCGCGTGGTCGGGTGGCATCTCGGAAACCGATAGCCCTCTGCCGGCAGCGGCAATGTACGTCGACTTTCGTGGCATTGCGCTGGGTCCCCGGTGGCCGTTCGTGACACTCTATGGTGGCGACATCTCTGACAACCCTGGGTACGGCCGCAGTGCGCGGTGGAGCGTGGATACTCAGTCCTTCGCGCTCGCGCCACGCGCTGCCTCCACACTGTCGGACGCAGAGCGGGCGTTTGTTTTTGAGCGCGCGCTGGCCTATTTGGAGGCTACGCGCATTGGGGGGTACGACGCAGCATCGGTGCGGCGTGCATCGTCGGTGCAGAACGATTCCGACGGCATATTGAGTGTCGCGGTTGCCCTTCCGCCCAGGGCGCCAGATTCCCGTCCGGGCGACCTCTTGGTCACGTTCACTCCCGACCTCAGACCCGTCTTCGCTCGAGCGGACACGGTCACCGAGTTCTAGTTGGGATTCCGAGTGCTTCGGTGTCGAACCAGCGCTTCAACCCGACTGCGGCGCCAGTGAGGTAATCTCATACATATCGCGCCGACCGCGCCTTGCGGGTTAAGCGCAACACGTTAAGCCGACCGATGTGACAGGTGTTTCAGTCGCGGGCGGCATGTTAGGCCTGGCTATCAAAGGGGGCAGCGTGGGAGATGAGCTTGTCGGGCCCAAGGCGCCGAAGCATCTCTGGCTCGTGGGAGGGTTCGCGCTCGTCTTCAACGGCATCGGTCTGTATGACTACGTACTGACCTGGGCTCAGGACCAGGCTTACTTTGAGCTGCTGCGCTATGACGCCGCCCAGATCGCGTACTTTGCGAACTACCCCGTCCTTCCGGCCATCTTCTGGACCGTGAGTGTTTTCGGTGCAGTGGCGGCCTCGGTGCTGCTGCTCTTCCGGAGTCGCTACACAGTCCCGGTTGCGCTGGTCGCTCTCTGCGCCCAAGCCGGTCTCGACATCATTTCCTTCGGGTTCATGGATCGCCTGGGCGTGCGCGGAATACGCCAGTCGTTGTTCGACATTCTCGTGCCATTGGGGCTCGCAGCTCTGCTCTACTGGTATGCGGTGGTGATGTCCCGTCGGGGTGTGTTGCGCTAGTCGATTGCGGCCTAACAATGGCTTCAACCTGACGGCCAGGAGGTAGACTGACTTGAAGGCGCCTGCGCCGCAGGTTAGGCGCAACACGTTAGCCAGACAACTGCGATCATCATCCGGCGATCTTGGCGCCGACTACAGGTTGCACTCCGATATCGCTATCGATAGACTGTGCGTTGTACGATAGCGTTATCGATGAGTGGAGTCTCTCATGGCTGCTGTCACGATCTCTCCCAAGTTTCAGGTTGTCATTCCGAAAGACATCCGTGAGAGCCTTGAGTTGCGTCCGGGTCAGAAGGTCCAGACCATCCTCTATGGTGATCGCATCGAGCTCGTTCCGGAGCAGCCGGCCGCCAAGATGCGCGGTTTCCTACGCGGCATCGAGACCGACGTGCCCCGTGAGGATGATCGTCTGTGAACCTGGTCGATTCGTGTGGCTGGCTCGAGTACCTGGCGGACGGTGTCAACGCACAGTTCTTCGCTGACGCGATCGAGGATGCCGGTGACCTGATTGTTCCGTCGCTGAGCCTCTACGAGGTGTTCAGGCGCATCGTGCAGCAGCGCGGCGAGGGCGATGCGTTGCAGGCGGTCGCGCTCATGCAACAGGGTCGCGTGGTCGACTTGACTTCGTCGGTGGCGCTCTCGGCGGCTCGACTCAGTATCGATGAGCGTCTCCCCATGGCGGACGCCGTCATGCTCGCGACGGCGCGGGCATGGGAAGCAACGCTATGGACGCAGGATGCTGATTTCGCCGAGATCGCCGGCGTGAAGTACGTTGCGAAGACGTCGGGCTCTGCGGGCTAACCAGCGCTTCAACCCGACTGCGGCGCCGGTGAGGTAGTCTCATACATATCGCGCCGACCGCGCCTTGCGGCTTAAGCGCAACACGTTGGAAAGACCGGCAAGACCTTGTCGTTCGCCGACGTCTGACGTATCATTGTCGTGATGTTGTACGTCAGGAGGTCTTGCGATGAATACCAAGCTCACCCTGCGTCTGGACGAGGATCTGATCGCGAGCGCCAAGCGCCACTCGGCTGAGTCCGGCCGGTCCGTCTCGCAGCTGGTCGCGGACTTCTTCGCGCTCATCGACTCGCAAGACGCCGGCGCCGTGGTCACGCCCCGCGTGCGCGCCTTGCGGGGAGTGCTCGCCGGCTCGGGGCTCGACGAGAGCGACTACCGCCGTCATCTCGAGCACAAGTACCTGTGAGGGTGCTCTTCGATACCAACGTGGTGCTTGATCATCTGCTGGCGCGCGCGCCGTTCGTGGACTCGGCGGAGCGCCTCCTGAGCTTGGTCGACTCGGGCGGGCTCGACGGCATAATCTGCTCGACTACGGTCACCACCATCCACTACCTCGGGTCCCAGGTCGTTGGGGCTTCCGCGGCAACCGACTACGTCCGCGAGCTGCTCGCGATATTCGACGTTGCATGCGTGGATCGCGAGATGCTGCGCGCAGCGGTCGACTCGGGCTTCTCGGACTACGAGGACGCGGTCTTGTACGAGGCGGCGCGCGCGGCGGGGGCGAGTGCGATCGTGACCCGAAACGGCAAGGACTTCGCGCGCTCGACGCTGCCTGTGTTCACGCCTGCGGAGTTGCTGGCCGCGCTGCGAGCGGAATCCGGGTAACGCCGGCTTCCCAACTAGCGCTTCAAGCGGACGCGTTCACGGTTTGCGATCTATGCTAGGTTCGTTCCGCGCGCCTTGAGCGCATCACGTTAGCTCGACCTCCGCACTCGGGTTGTTGACGCCCACACCTAGTCGTCGTAGTCGTCTTGCACCAGGTCGGCTGGCTTGAAGACCGGATGGATTTCGACTCCGCCTTCCCCGACGGCGGGATGGAGCTTGGCGATCTGTGTGGCGACCGCGATGCTTGGTGCGGCCACGACGTAGAAGGCACACGCGACGAGATTCGATTTCAGGAGCGTGCCCTGTCTCACGGCCTCACCCTCGACCGTCATGGCTGTCGTGCTCGGGTCGAACGCGAAACCATGCGTCTTCGCGAAGTAGTTGCCGCCCAGGACCTTACCCTTCAGTGCTTTGGCCTGCTCCGGGTACGCTTCGAGCGCGGCGAGATGTTCGGGGCTGAGAGCCATGGGATCGGCCGGCGCGGGAGCGTACACGATCATTCCATACTGGGGCATGGTCGACTCCTTAGCTCGCGGATTAGTGATTCGTCCCCGGCGACGACGGCGCGCTAACAAGCGCTTCACCAGACAAGGCGTAGGTGAGGTAGTCTCGGGTCGGAGGCGTGGCGAACGCCTTGCAGGTGAAGCGCATCACGTTAGACGCGTTCCTTTCACCTGCCGAGTGGTGCTACAATCAGCACCGCAATGTTGGTGTTGTTGGGAGGCGTTCATGCGCTCTACCGTCAAGTTCTCGGAGGATGTCGTGCCCCTCGGCGACATGAAGGTCAACCCGGGCAAGGTCGTGCGCCGCGTCGACGAGACCGGTCGTCCCGTGCTGCTTACCAGCCACGGGCGGGGAGTCGCCGTTGTGCAGGCGCTCTCCGAGTTCGAAGCCGCTGAGGACGAGCGCGGTTTCATGCGCGCCGTCGTTGCCGGCTTGGCTGACATCGAGGCGGGGCGCGTCAGCCCGCTTGCCGACGTGAAGCGTCGTCTCGGTATCGCCTGATGGCGCCCCCCGTCCGGATCGACTTCGCGCGATCAGCCGAGGACGACCTGGCCGACATCATGGCCTGGTACGCATCGCAGCAGGTGCCTGAGGTGGGCCAGCGTCTGGTCCTCGCGGTCTTCGAGCGCGTCGAGCAGCTCGCGATGTTCCCGGACAGCGGTAGGGTCGTCCCGGAGTTTGAGACGCCTTGGCTGCGCGAACTCGAGCTGCCGCCATTCCGGATCGTGTACCGTCGGGACGCCGCATCGGTGACAGTCGTGCGGGTCTGGCGGAGCGAGCGGCTGATGGATCCTGACCTGGGCGGAAGCGTCCAACTAGCGCTTCAAGCCGACGCGTTCACGGTCGGCGCAACATGCTAGGTTGTGGGCGCGGGTTAGGCGCAACACGTTAGGACGAATCTCGCAGGGAGAATCGGTGGACAACGGCACGCTTCGGGGAGCGGCGCTCGTGTCGTCGGGGAGGAAGCTGGGCGGTGTCGGCATCATCGTCGGGGTCTTGGCGGCCGTGGTCATCGAAGGTTGGCGTGTGCCGGTCGTGGCCGACATCGTCAACAACTTCGGTGTTTGGATCCTGCTCGTGACGCTCATCGGTGCAGCGAGTCTGTCCCGGACGGTTGCCATCGTGCGAGTGACGATCTTCTTGCTCGCAATGCTTCTCGGGTACTTCGGGACTTCGGCGTTGTTCTTCGACTACCTTCCTTGGCGCGACGTGCTCGTATGGATTGCCGTCACGTTCGTTCTCGGGATCCCGTTTGCCCTGATCACCTGGTATTCTCGCGGGACGGGATGGCTGGCGGCCTGCGCCGCGGCGGTGCCTGTCGGGATGTTGCTCTTCTCGTGGCTGCCCAATCTGCTGCCGCCAATCAGTGCGAGCGCCGCCGAGCTGGTCAACCACGTGACAGCGTTTGATCTCGCCGCCGGAGCGGCGCTCGTGGTTGTGCTGCCACAAGGCAATCGACAGCGGATACGCGTGCTTGCTCTTGCGCCCGTTGCGGCTGTGGCCGTCTCGCTCACCCTTCAGAACGTGAGTCTCTGAGGGTCGCGGTGTCAGACGCCGGCCTTGGATCGATCGTCCTAACAAAGGCATCGAGCGGACGGCCGCAAGGTAGAATCAGCCCGCAACGGTATGGGCCGCCGCTCCTGCCTAACACGTTAGCCATAGTACGCAGTGTGGTATCGTTGGTTGTACCTTAGGAGGTGCTTTCAATGAGCTCACTGCCCGCCATCGTCCCTATCTCGGATCTCCGGCAGGACGCAGCCGGCATCATCAAGCGCGTTGTCGCCACGGACGAGCCTGTCGTGATCACGCAGCGCGGTCGGGCGTCAGCGGTGCTCGTCAGTGCCGACTCCTATGCGCGCACCCAACACGAGAACGAGATTCTGCGGATTCTCGCGCAGGGAGATGCGGAGATCGTTGCCGGGGTTGGGCGCGATGCGGATGACGTCATGGCAGAGGCGCGTGCGCTCCTGGTTGGGAAGTAGCCCAGGTGCGCGTGCGGTTCACCCCTCAAGCTGAGCGGCAGTACTTAGAGGCGCTGACGTACATCCGTGACAAGAGCCCTGCGGGAGCGTTTGCCGTCCAGCAGCGCGCCGAGGCGGTCATCGCGCAGCTTCGGCTGCACCCGCACTCCGGGCACGCGATACCGGAATTCCCCGGGCTGCCGCACCGCGTGCTCCCCGTACCTCCCTACCGCTTCTTCCACCGGGTTGTGGATGACACAGTCTGGATCGTCGGCGTGTGGCACGCGCGGCAGCTACCGGAAGTGCCCGGCGAGTCCACACATGCCTAACCAGCGCTTCAACCCGACTGCGGCGCAGGTGAGGTAATCTCATACATATCGCGCCGACCGCACCTTGCGGGTTGAGCGCAACACGTTCGGCAGATCGGGGGGCGCGTGATTCGCTCGCAGGCGGGAGTCTTGTACTTTGTGGCCAACCTGGTCTCCGCCACCATCGCGGTCACCCTCGCGGCCGTCCCTGGATTCGTCCTGGCGCGGTTCACTCGCAGGCCGGAGGATCGAGCGAGCGCCGTCTTGACCTTGATTGTCTTCTCGGTGTTAGCCGTGGTAGTGGTTGGCCTGCCGTCGCTGTGGGCCCTGCGAATGTCGTTCGCGTACGGCAGCCTCGCCGATGTTCTACCCGGCATACTCCTGGGATTCGGCTGGCTAGCGTTGGGTGTCTGCTCCATGTTGATGCTATTCACAACGACAGCCCAGTCGTTCGCGACGATGAAGGCCGCCGGACCCGTGCCGCCGCGGTTCGTGGCCGCTCTGATCCTGCCGTTAGCCGGTCTGGCCGTGGCATTGTTGCTCTACATCTTGGCGCAGACAGGTTCGTCGACCTAGCGCCGACGGTCGGCCGAAGTGCCGAACTAGCGCTTCAACCCAACTGCGGCGCAGGTGAGGTAATCTCATGCATATTGCGCCGACCGCGCCTTGCGGGATAAGCGCAACACGTTCGACAGAACGGGGGAGTCATGCGACTGGGGATCGCGCTACTCATGGTCGCCCTTATGCTTGTTGGCTGCTCATCGGGCGCGGAGGTCCCACCCTCTCTGGTGAGCCAGGACGCCTCGACCGTTCCGAGCGTTGACGCCTCTAATGGTACCGATGTCCCTCCGGATGACCCATCCCGACCGCGCGTCGATGCTGACGGGCGGACGCCGGACGAAGTCGTACTCGCGCTCATCGACGCCCAGAACAAGAAGGACTGGCGGACCGCCTATAGCTTCTACGCCGAGCCGCCCGTGGACCTCGCCACGGCATCGCGTGAGTGGGCATGGGCTGAGGAGACGTGTAGGGACTTCCGCGTGCTCGAGGTCAGAGTGGCGCGCGCAGTCAACGACCCGGGGGCAACCTGGGCGTGGGTCCGCGTCGTGTACGACGTCACCGTCACACTGCCGGGGGAACAGCCCTATCGCGTCACTGTCCAAGAACCGGGCCAATGGTGGGCCGTCTTCAAGATCGATGGCAGGTGGAAGCTCCAATGGATGCCTGGGCAGTAGGGGTCTGTCGAACCAGCGCTTCAACCCGACTGCGGCGCCGGTGAGGTAGGCTCGTCAAAGGAAGGCTGATCCGCGCCTTGCGGGTTTAGCGCATCACGTTCGATGGACTACTGGGACGACCGTGGCGCGGTGCTCTTCCGCAGCCAATCGGCGAGGTCAGCCTCTGAGAGTGCCCCGGCGGCCAAGTCCAGCATGGCCGTCACCACCTCGGTCTCGGGCGCGTCGAGGTCGAGCCCGTTCAGGGCCAGGAATGTCGCCATCACCACGAAGGCAACACGCTTGTTGCCGTCGTTGAAGGGGTGGTTGCGAGCGAGCCCGTAGCCGTAGGCGGCGGCCAGCGCCGGCAGGTCCGAGTCCGCATCGTAGGCGTGGCGCTGTTGAGCGCGCGAGAGCGCCGACTCGAGCGCATCCTCGTCACGTAGCCCGGGCATGCCTCCGTGTGCGCGCAAGACGTCGAAGTGGACCGCCTCCGCGACCAGGCGCGATACCCAGCGCGGATAGCCCTTCCGCCCGCTCACCAGCTACTTCGCCAGCTCGCGCAAGGCGCTGCGGTACTTGCCGGCCACCTCGGCGGCGATCGAGAGCGCCTCTTCCGTTTGCGGGTCATAGGGCGTCAGCAGGATCCCTTGGTCCGTCTCGATCGCAAGCACAGTGTCGCCGGCAGACAGGTGCAGTCGCTCCGCCATGTCCTTCGGCAACGTTGCCGCAATGGAGCCACCGGCCTGTCTCAGCTTGAGTCCGCGTGTCATGTTCGCCTCCGAGTTGTCACGCAAGAGTGCCAGGTCAGAGTAGCACAGAAGTGCTACCAGCACGCGGCGCTCATCGAACCAGCGCTTCAACCCGACTGCGGCGCAGGTGCGGTAATCTCATACATATCGCGCCGACCGCGCCTTGCGGGTTGAGCGCAACACGTTAGGCGTAGTGTCCGGTCAGGGGAGGGGGTTCTCATGGCCTACGACAATCGGTCGCAATGGTTGATCGCGGGGGTGGCAGGGCTGTTCGTGGTGGGTGGTGTGCTCGGGGTCACAGCATCGCTCTACCCATCGCCCAACCGGCTGGTATCTCTACTCCTCGGCGTGCTGAACGCCGGAGTCGGCGTGGGGTTGCTCATGAAGCGGCCGGGCTTGCGGGGGTTCGCCCTGGTAATGCTCGCGCTGCAACTCGGCGGCACCGTCGTTCTCGGCGCGATGCTCATCGCCACCGACTCACCGCTGACGCTCGAGCTGCTCAACCGCGCCGTGGCACTCGACGGCGGACTTGATACGCTCGTGCTTATCGTGGTCTCGGCAAGCGAGGTCGTGAGCCTCGTCGCTCTTACCCGTCCGTCTGTCAGGCGCGCTTTTCAACCACACTCCTAGATGGCGCTTCAACCCGCTGCGGCGCCGGTGAGGTAGGCTCGACAAGGGAAGGCTGATCCGCGTCTTGCGGGTTAAGCGCAACACGTTCAACGTACGACGCTCCATCGGAGTACGGGGAGGAAGGCCATGGCCGTTCAGTCTCGCGGATCATCTCGGGCGCCTCGACTGATCGGACTGGTGCTTGGGGGCCTGTTCTCCTTCCTGGTGGGTGGCCCGATTGGGTTCTTGGCCTTCCTCGCCATCGCCCTGATAGCTACGGCGTTCACTATCCAGCGGTGATACTCCGAGTGTCGGCGTCGTCCCGTCGTCTACGTCGAACCAGCGCTTCAACCCGACTGCGGCGCAGGTGAGGTAGTCTCGACAAAGGAGGGCTGATCCGCGCCTTGCGGGTGAAGCGAAAAACGTTAGCTTGAAGTCACAAGCCTTGCGGACGGCGGGTCTGTAGGCGTAGGCATGCCGATGGGGGTCTGCGGTGGAGGTGGCGAAGAGCATCCTAGGCGCACTGCCGCCCGCCCTGCTCTTCTTGCTCCTGCTCTCAACGGCACTGCTGCTCGTGACGCTTGTCTGGAGCCTGGTCACGGGCGCTGCCTGGAGGCGGCGGGCACGGCGCGTGATCCTCAGCGACGACGCCGGCCCAGAGTCGGACTACATGCGCGGTCTCCGGGAGAGGCCGCTGTCGCAGCTTTCGGCGATTGATGCCTGGTTCGCCGTGAGTGTCCGCCTCGAGCCCAAGCGCGGTCCGTATCGTGGTTTGGCTTCTCGCTATCTCGAGGTGCAGCACGCCCGCCCGGATAGGTTGCGAGAGTTGTTCGCGGAAGCTGCTATTCGTTCCTTGCCCATGGTGCTCGTGTCGATGCTCTGGTCTCTTGTCCTCATAGTTTGTGTCGCCTACCTGCTTCTTCGAGGATAGGACAAAGCCAAAGAGGCGCAGGCGACCGTCGTGCCTCTGGCTAACCAGCGCTCCAACCCGACTGCGGCGCAGGTGCGGTAATCTCATACATATCGCGCCGGCCGCGCCTTGCGGGTTAAGCGCAACACGTTGGGACGGATGCTATTCAGCCTTGACCCAGCGGCCGAACTCCATCTTGGCCTTCAGCCCTTGTCCGCCGGAATCGCTCTTCGCCGCGCGGTAGTCTTGGCTCTTGCTCCATGCGTCGATCGCCTCTCGCGACTCCCACCATGACATCGTCACGATCGTGAGCGGATCCATCACGTCGCGCGCCACCACCAGTCGTTCGAATCCGGGCTGGTTTGCGTAGGCCGCGCTCATGCCTGGCGCCATCGCGGCGAACTGCTCGGCCTCGGCTTCGGTTGCGACGGTATAGAGAGTTGTGCTCAGTACTGACATTTCGACTCCTTCTTTCGTCGTCCAACTCTGTCGTACTTCGGCAATTCGCTCGAGCAGGTCAGCAAGGCGTTGCGCGTCGTTGTCGTCCAAGGGGGACAAGAGGGAGGCGGTCTGCGCTGTTCGAGCGTGGTCGAACTGGCGGTACAGATCCTCGCCGCGTTCGGTGAGGCGGATTCTGACTCGGCGTCGGTCCTCGAGGTCCTCGTCTCGCCTCACCACGTCGCCGGCCACAAGTCCGTCCACCAGTTGTGTGACCGCGCTGTTCGAGATCCTCATCCGCTCCGCGAGATGGCCGGTCGTTGCACCACTAGCACCTGCGAGTGCGATCTCGTGGACCAGCGCACCTTGGGCAGGAGTGACGTCGCAGCCAGAGGTTTGACCAGGGGGCGGACGTCGCTCGAGGCGGCGGATTGCCAGCAGCGAGTCGCTGACACGGCGCATAGTGTCTTCTCGGGTCTCGTCGGCCATGACCCAAGCATGTGCAATCCGCGTGCCATTCGGTAAGGTACTTAAGCAATGTGCATCCCGACGCGCTCGCCCAACAAGCGCTTCAAACCGTCGCGCCGAAGGCGCGAACAACCTGATAGGTTGTAACCGTCCGAGTCAAGCGCAACAAGTTAGGTGGAACCCCGCCGAGTACGGTTCGAAGTGCTGGCGGACCCGCAGCGCAAGCGATAATTGCGGCGATTGACAAGCGGATTGGGTGGAGCGCCGGGTCACCTGGCACCGATAGTGGGCTCGAGGAACCGCCCGTATCGTCGCGCAACGGCGCGAACCGCAGGAGGCAGTGTCATGGACAACGCAGTCGCCCAGCATCTTGCCGCACTTCGACGTGCTCGCGGACTCTCGCAGGAGGAGCTCGCCGCTGCTCTGGATCTCAGCCGTCAGGCTATCTCCAACTGGGAGCGTGCTGAGTCATCTCCCGATACTGACAATCTCGTCGCGCTCGCGGGGTTCTACGAGGTGACCGTGGATGAGTTGATCGGCCGAGGGCTCCCCGCTGTTGGTCTTCCCGCCACGGACGGAGCGCCGGCGGACGCAGTCGGGGCAGAGCGGGAGCCGCCGCGCCAGCGGCCTCGTTCAGGCCTGGTTGGTGCACTTTGGTTCGCCGCGGCAGTCGGAGGGTCCCTGTCCTACTTCGCGCTCGTGACCCAACCGCTCGCGATGTCTATCGTGGACGACGCTATGTCCATGTTCGGGCTGGAGCCGTCGCCGGTCTTGGCCGGATCGTTGTTCCTGCTCGAGGCCATGCTGGTACTGCTTCCAAGCGTGCTCTTGGTGCCGGTGGTCAGATCCTCCGGCGGGCGACTCCCGTTCTTGTGGCTCGCCCCCGCCGCGGGACTGTCCATCGTGGTCGTCAGTCCGATCGTCTTCGGCGCCTTTGCCGGAGGGCCGGACCGCGAATTCGTTGGCATCGCCGGGGGGTTTCTGGCATCGAGCGTTGTCCTCAAGGCCGACGTTCTCGGCGCCTCGCTTGGGGCAGCCCTTCTCGCGTGGCAGAGTCGCCGCGCGCACGCCAGGTGCTTCGACAACCCGGATTGCGTGCGCGGGGTGCGGTCCACCTAACCAGCGCTCCAACCCGACAGCGGCGCCGGTGAGGTAATCTCATACATATAGTGCAGACCGCGCCTTGCGGCTTAAGCGCAATACGTTCGACAGAACCTGAGGAATCGGGGTGGCGCGGTGGACTGGTTGTGGCTGCTTCTTCTCATGGTGCTCCCGGCGGTTGGCTACCTCGCCCTCGTCACCGCCATGGATCGCTGGGGCAGGAAGCACGATCCCATGGGGGGCACCTCCGACGACATCCTGCCAATCGGGCGGGGCCCGGCAATCGGACTACCATCGCGACTAGGGTTGCGCCGGTCTGTCGAACTAGCGCTTCAAGCCGACGCGGTCACTGTCGGCGCATACTGCAGGGGATAGGCGCGCGGGTTAAGCGCAACACGTTGGGCACACGACAGCTTGGTTCCTGAGACGGGGGTGCTCGGGTTGGATCGCAACAACTACGTGACCCATCTTTGGGTGCGCATGACGGGCAGGCTCCCGGAGGCCGACTCGGACGGGATTCTGAGTCGACCGACATCCATACTCGGGTGGATTCTCTCCATCCTGTTCTGGGCGTTCGTTGCTGCAGTCGGGGTCTTCCTGGTCGTCGGTTTGGTGCGTGGAGCCATCGGCTTGCTCGGGTAGACGATGTGCTGCCTGCATGCCTGACACGTTAGACAGACGTGTGCCTGCCAGATAGGGCACCGACGCGGAAAGCGGAAGCTGTTGGCCCGACGAATCGACGAACTACCTCGGTTGGCCCGGGTCGCGCTCGGCGCCTTGGCGGGCTTCCTCTACGGGCTGATCGTGTCCAGGGTCCCTGCGCCCGCAGACCCCCTGGGCTTGGCGGCTGGCTACTTCGTTGCCCCTTGGCTTGTGCTGTCGTTCCTGGCAGGGTGGCTTCACCGTTCTGTGTCGTGGGCGGCGGCGGCCGGTGCGCTCACTGCGGCGCTCTGCATGTTCGGGTTCTACTTGAACGCCTTCCCGGAGTACCATCCGGCCTACATCGCTCTGAAGGCGTCGTCATCCGGGATTGGACTCGTGCTCGGCAGCGCTGTCCTCTGGGTCACGGTCAATGCGATGTGGTACGTCATCGCCGTGTTGACGGGAATAGTGTTCGGCCTGCTTGGCCGCTGGCGGAGGACGACCGGGTCACCTGCGCCATTCGTCGTCCTCGCTGCCTTCTTCGTCCTGGAGCCGTTGTTGAGCGTGCTCCTCAGTGGCTATCTCCCACGTCCGCACGTCGTGTGGGTGTTCGAGATCCTCGCGGGGCTCGCCCTATTCGCGTGGTTCGGGGTCGCGCACAGGCGCCGTCAGGTCAGTGTCGCGTGAGGCGCGTGCGTAGTGAGTGGCATGGCGCCATGGGCGTCTAACAAGCGCTTCCAGCAGAAGGCGCCGCCCGTGTGCGGTATTCGCGGGTGGCGGGGCAATGAGGGGCGGCGCTTCAGCTGCAGCGCAACACGTCATACCGACCGATATGGGGGCACAGGTGTCCGGGCTCAGTAGCGATCTTCGGGAGCTGCGCGAGCAACTCGCCAAGGGTTCCATCCAGAGGGCCTACCCGGCGATCGTCGGGTACATGTCTCGGCTTCGCGCGCATTTCGCGGGTACGCAGGGTGAGCGGGCGGTCTCTGGTCTGTATCAGGGCTACTTCGACATGACCTACTTCGCGCTCTTCCCGCCCACGCTCAAGTCGCGCGACCTCAAGCTCGCAATCGTGTTCGACTACGAGGCGTTCGGCTTCGAGGTATGGCTCGCTGCGCGCAATCGGAAGGTGCAACGGCAGTACTGGGGGCTCTTCAGGGATGGTGGCTGGTCCGAGTATCTCCTCGTTGAGCCCGCTCCCGGCATCGATGCGATCGTCGAGCATGACGTCGCCAGCGGGTTCGAACTCGACGACCCCGAGGCGCTCACCGCATCTATCGAGTTGGCCGTGGAGACCTTCCTTGGTGACCTTGAGCGCTTTCTCGAGGCTCACGACCCGGGCCACGCGGTCTAAGCAGCGCCACAACCCGACTGCGACGCCGGTGAGGTAATCTCATACATATCGCGCCGACCGCGCCTTGTGGGTTGAGCGCAACACGTTCGATGGACCGATTCGCGATCACCTGTACCCCTTCAGGCTGCGTCGCTCGTCTTACCTCACGACTGGCTGTTGGCGGGGGCATTCGGATCGGGAGGGGGCGTCGTGTGGCAGGAGCTGTTCGCGCTGGCCTATCGGTACTTGCGCGGACGTGGTCTCGCCCATGCTGATGCCGAGGACATCGCACAGGACACGCTGCTGACGACCTTCAAGCATCTTGACGGGATAGAACCGGGCCGTCTGCGGGCGTGGGTGTGTACCGTCGCGCGCAACAAGCATATCGACCTCGCGCGTCGACGGGCGCTGACGACGTCCGCAGACCTCGAACTCGAGGTCGCCGATGCCGACGACGACCCCTGCGCGGCAGCGCTCCGTGCCGAGGGGCAGGATGAGGCGCGTCGCCTGCTCTCGGTGTTGCCGCCGGGCGATCGCCGCCTCCTCGAGTTGAAATACGTCGAGGACCGCGGGGTCGCCGAGATCGCCGAGATGCTCGGCCGTCCTGTGAACAGCATCAAAGTCGCACTGTTCCGGGCGCGCAGCCGCGCGCGTGCACGCTTCGCGAGAGAGAGGGTGTGACATGAGGGACGACACACATGCTGAGACCGGCGCGCATGAAGGCGATGTCGATTCGGCTGTGCCCCAGCTCGACGAACAGGCCTTCCTGAGGGATGCCAAGCGTGCCAGTACGCGCAGGATGGTTCTGACGTCCTGCGCCGTCGCGGCGGTCGCGGTGATGGCGTTCGTTGCGGTGGGGTGGCTATGGTCTCTCGCGATCGGTGCGCGAGCCCAACAGATCGACGACTACTACATGGAGTACGTGGCCATCGCCTACCCGAATACGACGGTCATGCCCGGGGACACGCTGGTCGACTTCCCCGGAGCGTCGCGCCACTACATCGCCTACCGTCGCGTCGGCGACGTGGCCGTCCCTGCAGGAGAGGCGGTCATCCAGTTCAACCTCTTGGGAGGCGGGATCGACCTCGGCCCGACGCGGCAGATCGCCACAACAGTCGAGGGGCGCAACTTCAGCGGCTCGAGCGTGACCGCGGAGCTCGAGTTCATCGAGCCGCCTCGGGGCGGCGGCACATTGGCGGACATGATGTCGGCTGATGCCAGCCGTCCGGACGTCACGGCCGACACTCTGTTCGTGGCGCAGGCCGCCGCAGTGCGGGAGAAGTCGCTGGCACGGCTGGCAGCAGCTCCCGCCTCTGCCACCGTGGAGATGGCTGTGTCCTTCGCAGATGTCGAGAAGCTCGAC
>JAUSAU010000046.1 GCA_030652345.1 Coriobacteriia bacterium | reverse complement strand
CTTGAGCTCGGCGCCGGCCTCGTCGCGCGTGTACCGCTCGAGCGCTCCGGTCAGCACGAAGGTGAGTCCCGCGAGTGTCGGAGGCCGCTGCTCGCCGCGGCGGCCCTCGTCGCTCATGCGGACGCCGCGCTCGCGCAGGCGCCCGATGACCGCCTCGTTCTCCGGGTTGCGGAAGAACTCGACGACCCCCGCCGCGATCTTGGGCCCGACGCCTTCGACCTCGGCGATCGCTTCGGGCTCGGCCGCCGCAAGCGCGTCGATGTCGACGAACGCGGTGGCGAGCACCTCGCTGACGGTGGAACCGACGTGCCGGACGCCGAGGCCGAAGAGCACGCGCGACAGCGGCCGGTCCCGGCTCGCCTCGATGTTCGCCATGATCTTGGCCGCCATCACCGGGCCGAGCAGGACGGGAGTGCCGTCTTGCTTGGCGCGGCCCATATCGAGCGCGGCCAGTGTCTCGGGCGTCAGCGCATAGAAGTCCGCGACGTCGCAGACCAGCCCCGTCTCGATGAGCCGGCCGACGATCTCGTAGCCCAGGCCCTCGATATCGAGCGAGCCCCGACCCGCCCAGTGCTCGAGGCGCTCCCAGCGCTGCGCCGGGCAGGCGACGTTGCTGCACCGGGTGACGACCTCGTCCTCCGGCCGCCACACCGGACTGCCGCACGACGGGCAGACAGGCGGCATGTGCCACTCGACCGCGTCAGCGGGACGCAGCCCCGGCACCGGGCCGAGCACCTCGGGGATGACGTCCCCCGCCTTGCGCACGACGATCGTGTC
Organism: Coriobacteriia bacterium; assembly: GCA_030652345.1. The sequence goes on along the minus strand of JAUSAU010000046.1, from coordinate 16,197 downwards.
GCCCACGCGCACGTCCTTGCGGTGCACCTCGTCCTCGTTGTGGAGCGTCGCGCGCGCGATCGTCGAGCCCGCGACGAGCACCGGGTCGAACTCGGCGAGCGGCGTGAGCGCCCCCGTCCGGCCGACCTGCACGCGGATCTCGCGCAGGACGGTCGTCTTCTCCTCGGGCGGGAACTTGAAGGCGATCGCCCAGCGCGGCGCTTTGGCGGTGAAGCCCAGCTCGTCTTGCTGTGCGAACGAGTCGACCTTGACCACGACGCCGTCGATCTCGTAGGGCAGGTCGTGGCGACGCTCGATCGCGGCCTCGCAGAAGGCGCGGACGCGCTCGCGCGAGTCGCACACCTCGATGTCGGGGTTGACGCGGAAGCCGGCGGCCTTGAGCCACTCGAGCGCTTCGGACTGCGAACGCAGCCCGAGCGGCCGCGGCTCGGCAACCTGGTAGACGAACGTGGACAGGTCTCGCGACGCGGTCACCGCCGGGTCCTTCTGCCGTACCGAGCCGGCCGCCGCATTGCGCGGGTTGGCGAACAGCGCCGCTCCCGCCTCGTCCTGCTCGGCGTTGAGCCGTTCGAACGACGACTTCGGCATGTAGACCTCGCCGCGGACCTCCACGACCGGCCACTGTCCGGACTCCGCCTCGAACAGCGACTCCTGGGCCGCAGCGGGCCGCGCGTCTTCGCGCAGGCGCAGCGGCACCGACTTCACGGTGCGGATGTTCGTGGTAGTCTCCTCGCCGGTCACCCCGTCCCCGCGCGTGGCCGCGCGCACGAGCACGCCGCCCTCGTAGGTGAGCGCGAGCGCGCTGCCGTCGATCTTGAGTTCGGCCACGAACGCGCACCCGCGATCGAGCACGTCAGGACCCAGCCGGTCGAACCACGCGTCGAGTTCCTCGAGCGTCATCGCGTTGTCGAGCGAGTACATGCGGGCGGCATGACGCACCGGCGCGAAGGTCTCGGACGGCGGCGCCCCCACACGCTGCGTGGGCGACTCGGGCGTCACGAGATCCGGGAAGGCCGTCTCGATCGCCTCGAGTTCGCGTACGAGCGCGTCGTACGCGGCGTCGGAGATCTCCGGCGCATCGAGCGAGTAGTAGCGGTATGCGTGGTGCTCGATCTCGCGGCGAAGCGCCTCGGCGCGTCGGGACGAGGCGTCCCGGTCAGCCGGCGCCGCAGACCCCGACGCAGCGTCGAGCGAGTCGGTCACTCGTTCTCTTCCTTGAGCCGCTGGACGTGCACGTCGTTGACCGAGTAGACGACGACCTCGGGAACGAAGCGGTTGAGCCGCTCGGCCTCGTAGATCCAGACGTCCCCGAGCGTGACTTTGAAGAAGAGCCCACCCGGGCCGTTCTCCGGTTCGACCGAGACCTCGTTGGCGAGATACGCGCGGAGTTCGGTCTCGACATAGAACGTGAAGACGCGCGCGGCGTCGCGGTACTCGTCGTAGAGTTTCATGCGCAGCTGCGCCTCGTGCATGTCCAGCTCGTCGATCTCGTCCATGCTCACCATCCCCGTACGTCGAGGCCGCGACAGGCGCGACCGTCATCATCTCGTGTCCGCGCGCGCGAACGCGCGCGTGCGTGTGCATCGAATCTACCCGAGACAGCGCCGGGTCGCCACACGGACATCGCGCTCACGGTCACTCCACGAGTCAGTCGAGCGCCCAGGAGCCGCCGTACCACGCCCCGGCGAGGCCGCCTATGAGCGCGGCGAACACGAAGACGCCCGCGCCGAGCACGAGCCCGCTGCCGGCAGGCCCTCCGGCCGGGAGGGCGTTCATGTATGGCATCACGAGGGCGCCCTCCGCCGCCCCGAAGATCAGCGCGGCGAGCACACCCCACAGCGTCTTACGCCCGAGCCGTGAAGCGAACGTCCCCAGCGCAGCGACGCTGACCAACATCACGATGGCGACGCCGACCGCCCCGCCGATATCGGTCACCGGCATCCTGGGCGCGGCCTTCGTGACCGGGACCGCACCGGGTACGGCCGCTATCGGCGCAGCTGCGGCCGGCTGGACCAGCGACGCCTTGTGGACCCAGCCGAGGCTCGCCCACACCACGACCATCAGAGCGACCAGGGTGACTCCGAGCCCGATGCTGTTCATGAAGACCGAATGCTTGTGTCGTTGCACGCGGGACGCCTCGAGGCTCTCCTGCAGCTGCTGCGCATACGCCGCACCGCCTCCGGCGTCCTCGACATGCGAGCGGAGCTTCTCCCAGTAGGCCCGTTCTTCCATCCTCGACTTGAAGAACGGATCGGATTCCTCCGGCTCACCCATGTAGGGCGACGGCGCTGCGCCCGCCAACTCGACGTTGACGGAGTCCGAGAGACGGTATCCGGGAAGGTCGTCGTCGCCTGCGGCCGCTGCGTCGGCCGGCGGATCGATGCTCATGCGCGGACTCGCATCCGCGGGCGCGCTCTCGAACGCGAAGGGAGCAGCGCAATCGTCGCAGAACTGGGCGTTGTCGTTGTTCACCGCGCCACAGGTCGGACAGTTCATGGTCCCTCCCCCTCGAAGGGCGCCCCCGCGCCCGCGATGACAGTGTACTCGCGCGGGATGACACGCCGCATCGAACCCGACACTTCCGCCGTCGAGCCGCCGTAGACCGCGTCCGAACCTTGCCCCGCACACCGTCGCGACCCCGATGGGAATAGAGAAGACAGGTACCGGGGGGAGGACATATGCGCGAGATCCTTGAAGAGTGCATCCGCGTCGACCGGACGGCGGCTCGGCTCTACCGCAGCATGGCCGAGAGGTGTGACGACCCGGCCGTCGCGGATGTCCTGGGAAAGATGGCCCAGGACGAGACCGCTCACGTCGGCTGGTGGCGCGAGTTGGCCGAATCGCACGAACGCGGGCTGCTCCCCGACCTCTACGACGACACGGAGGATGTGCGCGAGCGCATCCGGGAGACGCTGGACGCGGTGAAGTCAGCGGTCCCGGCCGAAGGACGGCTCAGCGGATCGGATGCGCTCGCAGCGGCCGCGGCGATGGAGCTGTTCCTCGCCGACCAGTGCTTCATCGAACTGCTCGACTTCTCCGGCGCCGGCGCCGCCGACGAGCGCCATGACGCCTACGACCGCCACGTACGCCGCCTGGTCACGGCGATCGGCGAACACGGCGAGGGCGGCATCGAGCGGCTGCTCGGGATGCAGCTGCGGCGCGCGTGGCACGAGGCGCGCGCCCTGGCCCGGGACGCGACGCGCGACCCCCTCACCGGCCTCGGGAACCGCCTCTGGCTCGAAGCGAACGCGCGCACCTGGGCCGCATGGTCGGGCCGCAGCGGGCGCCCGTTCGCGCTCATCCTGCTCGATCTCGACCGGTTCCGTGAGATCAACGAGGTACACGGCCGGGCGGCGGGCGATGCCACGCTCCTGGCCGTCGGCGAGGTGCTTCGCGCGGCCGTCCGCCAGTGCGACTACCCCGCACGCTACGGGTCGGACGAATTCGCCGTGATCGCTCCCGAGGCGGGTCCCGACGAGGCCCGGACGATGGCGCACCGCATCGCCCACGATGTGCGCGGGGCGCTCGTCGCCTCGGAGGCAGGTCTGGTCAACCCGACGGTGAGCGTCGGCATCGCCGTGGTCATGGATCCGCCGTCATCCCCCGAGAGGACGCTCGAGGAGCTGATCCTGTCCGCCGACCGCTCCCTGTACGCGGCGAAGCGCTCAGGCCGCGACCGGATCGCCGAACCCGTCATCCTGGCCTCGGCACTCCCCGTGGGCTAGACCTCCCGACGGGCGCACCGCCCCTGCATCCACCGACCGAGACCCGACCGAAGGGCACGACATGCAGGAGATCCTCGAGCTGTGCGTCCGGATCGACACGCTGGCTCACGCCACCTATCAGGACATGGCTGCTCGGTGCACGGACGCCGAGGTCTCCCGAGTGCTTTCGGCACTCGCCGTGGAGGAGGCGACCCATGTCGGCTGGTGGCAGGAGATCCTCGAGTCGTGGGAGGCGGGGCTCGTCCCCGATATCTGGGCCGGCACGGCCGACGTCCTGAAGACACTGCACGGCATCGCGAACGAACTGGAGGCCTCGCAGTCGGGATCGACCGCACCCCTATCGGCGGAGGACGCGCTCACAACCGCGGTGCGCATCGAGTTCTTCGCGCTCGATCCGATCTTCTCCGATATGCTCGACCTCGCCGAACCGGCCGTCTCGCGCACCCGGCAGGAGGCCTACAACCGCCACGTGGAGCGCCTGATAGCGGCCGTCGAGCACCACTTCCCCGACGGGAGCCTCCCGCACTTCCTCGCACACGTCCTCAGGAGGGCGCAGCGCGAGAACCGCGTGCTCTCACGCTTCGCGACGCGGGACCCGCTCACGGCACTGGCGAACCGTCGGGCGCTGACCGCGTACCTCAACCAGTGGACCTCGTGGGCGTCACGCTACGGTCACCCGGTGGCGCTCCTGCTCGTCGACGTCGACCGGTTCAAGAGCGTCAACGACACGTACGGCCACACGGTGGGCGACCAGGTCCTGTCGCAGGTCGCAGGTGCGCTGGCGATCACCGTGCGCGGCTCCGACCTCGCGTCCCGGTTCGGCGGCGACGAGTTCGCCGTCATCGCACCCGAACTCGACGCCGAGGCCGCCGTCGCGCTGGGCGAGCGCATCCTCGAGGCGATCCGGGCGGTCGACGTGACGACCCCCGGAGGCTCGGTGCGGGTCACGGCGAGCGTGGGTGTCGCAGTCGTCGAAGACCCTCCCGAGAGTCCGGCGCGCCCCATCGATCACCTGCTGTCGGCAGCCGACATGTCGCTGTATGGCGCCAAGCAGGCAGGTCGGGACCGCATCGGGGAGCCCGTGGCGCTCTCCGTGCCGGGGCACCGCACGGCGAGAGGAACGGGCCGGGGCTAGGAGCGCGCCTCCGCGGCGACCTCGGCCGCGTGGTAGCTCGACCGCACGAACGGCGCTGACGCGACCCCGGGGAAGCCGAGATCACGGGCGGTCCGGGCGTACGCGCCGAACGTCTCCGGCGTGACGAACTCCACGACCGGCAGGTGACGGGAACTGGGCCTCAGGTACTGCCCGATCGTCACGATGTCCACGCCCGCGCCGCGCAGATCTGACAACACGGCAGCGACTTCCTCGGCGGTCTCTCCGAGACCGACCATGAGCCCCGACTTCGTCGGGATGGCGGGGCGGACCTCCCGCGCGCGCTCGAGCACGCGTAACGAGCGCGCGTAATCGGCCTGTGGGCGCACCTCCGGGTAGAGGCGCGGGACGGTCTCGACGTTGTGGTTGAAGACGTCGGGCAGCGCCGCCGCGACGAGGTCGATACACGACTCGTCGCCGCCGAAGTCGCTCACGAGCACCTCGACGCGCGAGCCCGGTATGCGCGCCCGGATCGCCTCGATGACGGCCACGACATGCCCCGCCCCGCCGTCGGACAGGTCGTCGCGCGTGACCATGGTGACCACCACATGACGCAGGCCCATGCGCTCGGCCGCCTCGGCGATGCGCGCCGGCTCGTCGGGGTCGGGAGGCGCCGGTACGGCCGGGTCGACCGCACAGAAGCGGCAGTTCCGGGTGCACTCGGTACCGAGCACCATGAAGGTCGCCGTACCCGACGCGAAGCACTCGCCGCGGTTGGGGCACTTCGCTCCCGAACACACGGTGTTGAGCTTCAGTTCGTCGAGCATCGACGACACCTCGGCCGATCGGCCGGGCGCGGACAGCGGGCGACGCATCCAGGACGGCATGCGCTTGGCGGTTGGACCGTGGTCGTAGGACATGCGGGCGATCATAGCATCGAGCGCGCGAAGAGGGGCCCGCGCGCAGCGCGGGCCCCTCGATCACACTGCCTGTCGAACCGCTACTTCCACAGGTCGAAGAGCACCGTGGCTGCGGCCGTGTTGTCCATGTAGCGGGCGCGCATCGGGTCGTACTTGTTCGCCTGCGCGACGAACGCCCCGGCGCCGTTGCCCTTGGCGTAGAACGGGATGAGCTGGTTCGTGTGGTTGGTCGAGTTGAACTGGAAGCCGGGCATCGTCCCGGCGCCCTTGTTCTCCACGGGGAGGAAGACCGGGCCGACGACGCCGCTGGTCGACTGGCCTGAGTTCGGGCCCGTGATGTAGCCGGTCTCGTGATCGCCGGTGACGACGACGAGCGTCTCGTCCCAGTTGCTGTTGGTGTTCACCCAGCTGATGACGTCCTTGACTGCGTCGTTGAACTCGACCTGCTCCTCGATGATCCGGCCCTTCTCGTTGGCGTGGCCGGCCCAGTCGACGGCGCCGCCCTCGACCATCAGGAAGAGGCCCTTCGGGTTGTTGTCGAGCACGTTGAGAGCACCGCGTGTCATCTCGGACAGCGTGGGGACCGTGGTCGTCTTGGGCACGACGTTCGCATCGGCCTTGGTGTCGCCCGAACGGGCCTGCTGCAGCGTCTCGCGGACCTGAGCGGTTCCGAGGACTCTGGCCGGCGTCGTGCCGGTCGTCAGGGCCTGGAACTGCGCACGAGTCTGGATGAGCGACCACGGCTCGACGACACCGTCGGCGTCGTTGTCGTTGCCGGCGGTCCCGGCGGTCAGGCCGGACCAGACATCGGTCGGGATGTACTTGTAGGTGGCGGTCGTCGTCGCCTCGCCGTTGTGCGTGAAGAAGGGGTGGCCGCCGCCCATGATCACATCGACGGTGCTCGTGTTGACCATGCCGCGAGCGATTCCCGCGAGGTCGTTGCGGCTGATGTTGTGCGTCGCGTACGTTGCGGGGGTCGCGTGCGTCCACGGGACGCTCGAGATGACACCCGTCGACTTGCCGAGCTCCTTGGCACGCTCGGTCACGGACTTCACGACCACGTTGTTCACATCGACGCCGACGCCGGCGTTGAAGGACTTCACGCCGCACGCCATGGCGGTGCCCGCCGCGGCGGAGTCGGTCGGGTTGATGTTGTTGTAGTTGAACGTGCTCCACGCGCCGAAGGGATCGTAGGTCATGGTCGCGGGCACGCCGGGGTAGGTCGCCATCGACACGTACGTGGGGAAGTTCTCCCACGGCTGCGCGAGTGCGTGACCATCGGTGAAGTAGTCCGCCACGGCCGCCTGGTCATAGCCCATGCCGTCGCTGATCAGCACGATGACGTTCTTGAGTTTCGGCGCCTCAGGAGTGACGGTGACAGTGACGATCTTGTCCTTGTAGATGTTGCGGTAGTACGTCTTCGTCGTGACCACGGAGTGGCTCTTCCCGACCACATGCGAGTGCCGGTGCCTGACTATGTGACTGTGCGTATGCGTGTGGGTCCGCGTGGCCGCGAACGCCCCCTGCGCTCCGAGTAGCGAAGCGGCGACAGCGACGCTGACGACGCGGCCCCAGAAACCCTTCGAGAACAGCATCCATGCCCTCCTTGTGCCGAAAAGGCGTACCGCGATTCCTCGTGATCGCGATGGTTCGACTCTAGTCGGGAGCGCTGGGATGTTGATTGCACGGGCGTCAAGAAGCCGCAAACACTGCGTGACCCCGTTGCGTCATGCCCGTGAAACGCCACTCTCGCCGCTCAGCCGGCGCACTTCCCGGCGGCGTCGGCGCAAGCGAGTTTGATGACCTCCGACACGGTCGGGTGCGCATGGATCGTCTCGGCGATGTCCTGAACCTTGAGCCCGTGACGCTTGGCGAGCGCCACCTCATGGATGATCTCGACAGCGTGCGGCCCGACGATCTGGCAGCCGACGATGCGCCCGCTGCCCTTCTCCGCAACGATCTGCACGAAGCCCTCGGACTCGCCTTCGCCCAGCGCCTTGCCGTTGGCCGCGAACTTCGAGACCGCCTGCACGACGTCGAGGCCGGCCTCCTTCGCGGAGTCGCGCGACGAACCGAGCACACCGATCTCCGGGAACGTATAGACGCAGGCGGGAACGTTCGAGTAGTCCACGCTCTCCAGCAACGGCAGGTGCTTCAGCTTCGCGAGCAGCCCTTCGGCCTCGGAGAACTCGTACGCGCGAACGGCGTTGCGGGCCGCGACCACGCCCTCTTCCTCGGCGACGTGCGCGAGCATCATGCCCCCGATCAGGTCGCCGATGGCGAAGACGCCCGCGACGTTCGTGCGGAAGTGCGCGTCGACCTTGACCGCCGCGCGGTCCATCTCGATGCCCGCCTCCGGGAAACCGAAGCCCTCGGAGAGCGGCTTGCGGCCCACGGCTGAGAGCACGTAGTCGGTCTCGATCATCGTGCCGTCCGGCATGGTGGTGATCATGCGGTCGCCGAACTGACCGATGCTCTCGGCCGCCTGTCCGAGGTAGAAGGTGACGCCCATCGCCTCGAGAGCGGACTGGGCCGCCTTCTGCACACGCTTGTCGTTGCCCGGCAGAACGGCGGGCATCAGTTCGACGACGGTGACCTGCGCGCCGAACGACGCGTACGCGCACGCGAACTCAAGGCCGATGACGCCGCCGCCGACGATCAGGATCGAGTCGGGGGTCGCCAGGACGGAAGTGGCCTCATCGCTCGTCCAGACGCGCTCGAGCGAGTGGTCGATGCTCGGCAGCTTGAAGACCTCCGAGCCCGTCGCGAGGATGATCGCGTCGCCCTCGATGTCGCGATGGGTGCCCTCGGTGGTGACGCGGACGGTCCTGGGTGCGGTGAGACGGCCCTCGCCGTAGATGACGTCGACCTTGAGTCGCTTCGCCGTCGCCTCGATCTGGGCACGCAGGTCCTCGACGATGCCCTGCTTGCGCTCCAGAAGCCGTTCTTCGTCGACATCCGCGGCCGGCAGGCGCAGCCCGAACTCGGCCGCATTGCGGGCGTCCCAGGCGATGCGCGCGGTGCGCAGGATGGTCTTGGTGGGCACGCAGCCCCAGTTGAGGCACGTCCCGCCCAGGTACTCCTTCTCGATGAGTGTGACCTGGGCGCCGAGGCGAGCGGCCTCGAACGCGGCGGAATAGCCGCCGGGGCCGCCGCCGAGCACGACGATATGCATAAGTGTCCTCCTGGGATTCACGGGTCTCGCCGAACGTGGCGAGCATCATACCGTAGGTACCCGCCGGGCAGGGACGGAAGACGGCCGGCCCCATCGGGACCGGCCGTCTTCCGTTCGGGTCGTACCCGGGCTCACACCCGGCGCAGGCGGTCCTTGACGTCGGTGACGAGCGTGCGGCTCACGGGAAGCTCGGTGCGGTCGGCGTCGTCCATCTGGACCTTGAACGACGACTTGCTGACCCACCGATAGCCCTTCACGGCGCCGAGCCGCACGACATAGGAGCGGTGGATGCGCATGAAGCCCGGCAGCGCCTTCTTCTCGATGGCGCCGAGCGAGAGGCGCGAGAGGAAGCGGTCCGAGCGTGTGTGGACGTACGTGTAGTTGTGGATGCCCTCGACGTAGACGATCTCGTCCATCTCGAGCAGCTCGGTGCCCACTCCTGACACGACGGGCAGTCGATCGGAGATGTCGGGGCGGACCCGGCCCGAGCGGCGCACGAGCGCGTCGATCCTGCAGCGGAACTCGTTGAGCGAGAAGGGCTTCGTGAGGTAGTCGTCCGCGCCGAGCGTGAAGCCGCGCACCTTGGCGTCCTCGGTGCCCTTCGCGGTGAGCATCATGACCGCCACACCTTCGTTGCGCGGATCCGATCGCAGCTCACGCAGGGCTTCCCAGCCGTCGACCCCGGGCATCATGACGTCCATGACGACGACGTCGGGAGAGTGCTCGGTGACGAGCTGGGCCACGCCTGCGCCGCTCATCGCCGAGAAGACGCGGTATCCCGCGTTGGTCAGGAGCGTCTCGAGTCCGCGCACGAGCTCCTGGTTGTCGTCGACCACGACGACCGTGCCCCGTGCCCCGCGCGCCGCGCCGGTGAACATATCGCTCATCCGAGTCTCGTCCTCCCTCTAGACCACGCTGATGCGAGTGCTGCTGCCATCTTCATCGTCAGTATGGTACGGCAAACGGACGATGAACACCGTGCCCCGCCCATCGACCGCATTGTCCTCCACCGTGATGTCTCCACCGTGCGCCTGCGCGATGCGCCGGGAGATGGCCAATCCGAGGCCCAGCCCCGATGCCGACGAGTTGTCCTCCGTCTCGACACGGCGGAAGAGCTCGAAGAGCAGCCCGCGCTTCTCCTCCGGGATCCCCGGCCCCTGGTCAGCGATGCGGACCTCGGCGAAGTCACCGGCGTCGAGCACCTGCACGCGGACCGGACCGGCGGGATCGGAGTACTTCACGGCGTTGCCGAGGATGTTGTCGACCACCTGCCTGAGGCGGAGTTCGTCGCCGCGGATCGTCACGCCCGTCGCGCCCGGCTGCATCTCGACCCCCACGTGCAGGAGCGCCCCCAGGGCGACGGCGTCATGCACCGCCTGGTCGACGATCTGGTCGAGCTCGATCGTGCCGAACGTCAGCGGCATGAGGCCGCGGTCGAGCAGTGCGACGTCCATGAGGTCGGCGACGATCGACGTCAGACGAGCCGCGGCCGATGAGACGGAACCCACGGCGTCCTTCTGCCCCTTCGTCAGGCGGCCGAACTCGCCGGTGAAGAGCATCTCGCCGTACATGCGGATCACCGCGAGCGGACTGCGGATCTCGTGCGAGGCGACCGCGAAGAAGTCGGACCGCGTGCGCAGCGCCGCCTCCAGGTCGTCCTTGAGTCCCGCCTGCTCCGTATACGCTGACTCGAGCGCCGAGTACGAGCCGATCAGCTCTTTCTCACGCTGTCCGAGCTGCGCCATCATGTCGTCGATCGCCCGGGCGAGTTGCCCCAGCTCATCGCCACGCTCCACGGGGAGCGTGACCCGCCGCTCGCCCGCCGCGATCGCCGCCGCCGCATCCCGGAGACGCGCGACCGGGATGGCGACCGTGCGCTGCATCGTCACCGTCGCCCACACCGATGAGAACAGGACAGCCACGACGACGATCAGCGCGATCGCGAGGAACGGGAAGGCGAGGACGGGCGCCAGGCCGACGGGGCGATAGACCACGTCGAGGTAGCCGAGCAACCGCGAGCCCTCCTTGATCGGCGCGTGGATGATCGACGGCCTGACGAGTTCCTGGAACACATCCGCGCTCACGTCGTCGACGGCGTCCGCAGGCCACTCACCCGTGCGGACGAGCAGGCTGCCGCCGCGGCCCGTGACCTGGGCCCCCTGGATGTCGGCGATGCCCGGGCCCACGAGCGCCTCGAGCGCCGTCGCGAGACCGCGCGTACCGGGAGTTGCGAGCTCGCCGACGAGGCTCGCGGCCACCGCGCTCGTCAGCGCACGCCGCGTGTCCCGGTGGTCGCTCGCGGCCTGCTGCATGCTGTAGCCGCTCACGAGCGTGGCCGTGAACGCGCCGAAGAGCAGCTCGGCGACGATGACGATGATCAGATAGCGCCGCGTCAGCGACTGGCGCCGGCGTTGCGCGGGGCGATCGGCTATCGGGGCGGGCTCGACCATCGCAGCGTGCGCCTTCCCTCCCGGCCCGACAGTCGACCCCCTCCGCGAGGGGATGCGCCACTGTCGTCCGCACTATTCGACTACCGCAGGCCCGCTTCCTGCACGATCCGCGGCACGGCGGCATCCAGACCCAGCGGCATGATGTGCACGCCGTCGGCGATCCCGCGGATCGCCCGGGCCTGCTCGACCGCGAGAGCGATGGCCTCTTCGCCGGGGTCCGTCGCCGCCGCGATCCGATCCGCTATGTGATCCGGCACCATGAGACCGGCGAGGCGTTCGTTGATGAACTTCACGACGCGAGGGCTGCGGAGCAGCAGTATGCCCGCGATGACATACGCCCCTTCCGCGTGGATCGCGTCGACCGCGCGTTCGAGCTTCGCGAGGTCGAAGACAGCCTGCGTCTGGAAGAACCGCGCACCCGCCGCGATCTTCTCCGACGTCCGCGCCCACTGCATGTCCCACGGCTCCGCCTCGGGGAACATCGCCGCCCCCGCGAAGAAGCCCGTCCCGCCCTTGAGCGGCCGGCCGAGCATGTCGGTCCCCTCGTTCATCGCCTCGGTCACTTCGAGCAGCTGCGTCGAGTCGAGATCGAAGACGCCCTTCGCCTGCGGATGGTCGCCGCCGCGCGGATCGTCGCCCGTGACCACGAGGACGTTCTCGAGACCGAGCGTCCAGGCGGCGAGCAGATCCGACTGCAGCGCGAGACGGTTCCGATCGCGGCAGGTCTGCTGGAAGATCGGTTCGACGCCCATGTCGAGCACGGCCCGCGATGCGGCCAGAGACGACAGGTGCAGCGTGGCGCCCTGGTTGTCGGTCACGTTGATGGCATCACAGACGGGGGCGAGCATCCCCACCGCCGCGCGCATGGCGGTGAGATCCGTGCCCAGGGGCGGCGCGACCTCACCCGTCACGACGAAGCGGCCGGCGGCGAGAGAGTCCCTCAGCCGACTCACGAGCCCGCCCCGTCACCGGAAGCGGAGGACTTCTTCTCGCGTATGTTCACACGGCCCGGCTTGAGCTTCTTCGAGTAGTCCTTCGGGGGCAGCGGCGCCCGCTTCCGGTCGCGCCCCTGTTCGGCGAGGCGCTTCCGAATGAGGACGTGCGTACAGTCGCGGTCGCCCTGGACCTCGCACTTGCCGTCCCACATGCCGCCGCACGGGCCGTTGAGCAGGCCCTTGGGGCACGTGGTGACGGGACAGATGCCGGCGGTCTTGTCGAGCACGCAGTCGCCGCACATCTGGCAGCGCTCCTCGAAGACACCGTGGCGCACCACGTTGCCGAGGAACACGGACTCAAGACCCGGCGTGACCGGCTTGGTCGTCGCATCGGCCATCGTCTGGACGCCGGCGCCGCAGGCCAGGACGAGCACCACGTCGGCCGACTCGATCTCGCCGGCGTGCTTGCGCGTCTCGAGTCGCTGACCGCCCGAGTGACACGCCACGTCACCGACCGACCAGCCCGTGACCTCGTAGCCGTCGGCCTCCAGGCGCTCCGTGGTGGCGATGACCTCGGTCTCCCCACCCGTGGAGGCGACCGTGGCGCACTCGCCGCAGCCCATGACGAAGACGCGCTTGGCTCCCAGCTCGTCGAGCTGGCTGCGGACGCGGGTCCAATCACGAGGGCTGGTGATGATCACGCTTCGAAGACCTCCTTACGCGCGTACGCTCGAACGCGCGTGCATGGCATCACTATACGAGAGGTCGGGCGACGATAGCGCGGCAGGGTCGCCGCCGCAAGTCAGGCGGTCTCTTCCGCGAGGATGTCCGCGATACGCCGCGCGGCCTGCCCGTCGCCGAACGGGTTCGCTCGCGTCGCCATGTCGGCGTACGCCGCGGGATCCGACAGCAGGCGCGACGCCTCCGCCACGATGCGGTCCTCATCGGTACCGACCAGGCGCACCATGCCCGCATCCATCGCCTCGGGACGTTCGGTGACCTCACGGAGGACGAGCACCGGCTTCGCGAGTGACGGCGCCTCCTCCTGGATGCCGCCGGAGTCCGACAGGATCAGCGTCGCGGCCTGCATCACCTTCACGAACGGCAGATAGTCGACCGGATCGAGCAGCAGTACGCGCGGCACTCCGGCGAGTTCCGCTTCGGCCACCTCGCGCACCTGCGGGTTGCGATGCACCGCGAACAGGACCGTCACGTCGTCGAACGCCTCGACGAGCCGCCGAGCTGCACGGCAGATGTGCCGCATCGGCTCGCCCCAGTTCTCGCGGCGATGTGCGGTGAGCAGGACGATGCGGTTGCCGCTCGCCAGCGCGTCGGCCAGCGGGCCAGCCGGGAAGTCGTAGGGCATCGCGGACGCTTCGAGCAGCGCGTCGACGACGGTGTTGCCGGTGACGTGGACGTGTCCCGGATCGACGCCCTCGGCCAGCAGCCGGGACTTCGCCAGCTCCGTCGGCGGGAAGTGCCAGCGCGTCAGCACGCTCGTCAGCCGGCGGTTCGCCTCCTCGGGAAAGGGCTGGTCGAGCCGACCGGTGCGCAGCCCGGCCTCGACGTGTCCGACCGGCACACCCTGATAGAACGCCGCGAGCGCCGACGCGAAGGTCGTGGTCGTGTCGCCCTGGACGAGCATCACATCGGGGCGCGCCTGTGCGACCACGGGGGACATCCGCTCGATGACACGCGCGGTGACCTCGGAGAGCGTCTGCTTCGGCACCATGACATCGAGATCGAAGTCCGGCACGATGGCGAACAGCTCGAGCACCCGGTCGAGCATCTCGCGGTGCTGGGCCGTCGCGACGGTGAGCACGTCGAAGTCCGCCGGCCGCTCGCGCAACCGCGCGACGACAGGCGCCATCTTGATGGCTTCCGGCCGCGTCCCGAACACGACGAGCACCCGCTTCGGCATGCCGACTCCCCGCTCTTTCGCGTTACCCGGCGACTGCTGCGCGGACGGCATCGACGCAACCGGGTGCGTCGGCCGCGTAGCCCGCCGCGCCGATGCTCGCAGCGTACTCCGCTGTGACGACGGCGCCGCCGACGAGCACCGGGACGGTCGGTGCCGACTCCTTCACCAGCGCGACCGTCCGCTCCATCGCAGGCAGCGTGGTCGTCATCAGCGCCGAGAGGCAGACGCAGTCCGCCGTCACCGACGCCTCAGCCACACGCTCGACATCCACGTCGACGCCGAGGTCCTCGACGACGTAGCCCTGCGACTCGAGCAGCGAGATGCAGATGTCCTTGCCGATCGAGTGCACGTCGCCCTTCACCGTGGCGAACACGACGCGACCCGCCGAGGAGTCCTCTCCCTCGGGCAGGTAGGTCTTCGCCCGCGTGACGGCGGCCTTCATGGCATCGGCGGCGACCATCATCTGCGGCAGGAACACCTCACCGCGCCCGTAGGCGTCACCAAGCTCCTTGATCGCCGGCGTGAGGACGACGGCGATCACGTCCCGGGCGTCGAGCCCGTCCGCGACGACCTCGTCGACCAGACGCGGAGCGCCGTCGGCGTCGCCGCGCGAGACCGCCTGTGCGAGCGCCTCGCGTGGCGGAAGCGACGCGACGACGACCGGGGCCGGGGCCGATGCACCTGCATGGCCCGCCACCCAGGCGGCGGCGTTCACGTCGCGGCCCAGCAGGACGTCCTCGGCCTCCGGGATCCGGCGTACCTCGACCGCGTCGGGATTGACGATGGCGGCATCGAGCCCGCTCTCGACGGCGAGCGCGAGCATCGTCGCGTTGAGTTCCGGACGCCCCGGCAGACCGTGGCTGACGTTGCTCACGCCGAGTATGCCGGCGAGCCCGCGCCGCTTGACCTCGGCGAGCGCATCGAGCGTGACGCGCGCCGCGTTCGGGTCGGTCGCCGCGGTCATGACCAGACAGTCGACGACGAGGTCGCTGTCGGACAGCCCGTGCTCGTGCGCTGCCGCGCGGACACGCTCGACGATCGCGAGCCGTCCCTCCACATCCGCGGGGATGCCGGCGTCGTCATCGAGCGCGAGCACGACGACAGCGGCTCCGAAGCGCTTGGCGAGCGGCAGGACCGACGCCATCGAATCGGCGCCTCCGTTACAGCTGTTGATGAGTGCCCGTCCGGGATACGCCTTCAGCGCCGCTTCGAGTGCGGCCGGGTCGGTGGTATCGATGACGAGCGGCAGGTCGGTCATGCCGGCGAGCGCCGAGACGGCCTTCGGCAGCACGGTCGCCGCGTCGACGCCGGTCGCCCCGACATTGACGTCGAGAAGGTCGGCGCCCGCCGCCTCCTGTGCGGTGGCGAACGAACGCACGAGTTCCATCGAACCGGCGCGCAACGAGTCCGCCAGCGCCTTCTTGCCTGTGGGGTTGATGCGCTCCCCGACGACCGCGAGGGGCCGACCGGTGCCGAACCTCACCGTCTTGCGCGCGCTCGCGACCGCGACGCCGTCGGGGCGACGACGCTCCGGCGGGACCACGCGCTTCGCCTCATCGAGGATGGCACCCGTGAACGACGGCGAGGACCCGCAGCAGGAGCCGACGAGGCCGGCGCCGAGCGCGGCGAACCTCGCGGCGTGCACGCCCATCTCGTCCGGGGTGCCGGGGAAGACGGTCCTGCCGTCGACGAGTCGCGGCAGGCCGGCGTTGGGCTGGACGATGAGCGGCAGCGTGGTCGCAGCCGCCATGCGCTCGACGAGCGGCAACATCTGCTCGGGACCGAGCCCGCAGTTCATCCCGACGGCGGTCGCTCCGCACGCCTCCAGCACGACGGCGGCGGTCTCCGGGTCGGTCGCGGAGAGTTCGCTGCGCCCGGAGAGGCCGAAGGTCATCGACGCGATGACCGGCAGGTCGCACACCGAGCGCGCCGCGAGCAGGGCGCAGCGGATCTCGGCGATGTCGGTGAACGTCTCGAG
>JAUSAU010000044.1 GCA_030652345.1 Coriobacteriia bacterium | reverse complement strand
GGTCTGCGTGCGGGGGCGCGGACCGGGGGCGGTGTTCGAGCGGGTGGCTGGGGTGTTCGCGGAGGTCTGGCGGGGGACCGCGGAGGGCGCCGGGATGAAGGAGCGGGACGCGCGGCCTTGAACTGAGAAGTGACGGACCCGACCGGAGGGGGGCGTGGTGGACACTGTCGATGCCGTGTCGGTCATCAGTACAGTTGCGATGTTGATCGCATTGGCCATCGCCCTTCTGCCGCTGCAACGTCGGCTGAATCGGTTCGTGCGCGAGTCGCGCGGCGAGGTCGAATTGGACGCCGCGAGAGTACGACTGTTTCGCGGGCAGTTCGTGCGCGTGATGGCACTCGCGGGACTCGGAGCCGGCCTGGTGTCGGGCATCGCCATTCCGCTGGCGAGCGAGGGCCTGTCTGTGGACTGGGGCTACTGGATCGTCATGGCCATGATTGTCGCAACCATGACCGCGATCCTGGCCATGTGTGCGGGGCCGTTGTTCGACTGGTCGCTGCGGCGTCTAGTCGTGTCAGAGCGTGATCGGGCGTCCTAGTCGCCAGATCGAAGGCCCAGTGAACCGCGCGCACGCGCTTGTCCCGGCGAACGCGTAGAGTGCACCGAAGCATGCGTGATCCAAGCGGCCACCGGCGCAATCACGATGATTGCCATGGACGAGGGAGAGCGGACTACTCGATGACCCCGCAGAACAGCGACATTCTGGCCGTCGCAGGTCCGATCGCGGGGTTTTCCGCCGGCCCCGTCGTGTCGGCGCTGCTCGGTGGCGGTGGGATCGCCCGCTACATACTCGGGCCGGCCACCAGTGAAGCGACGACGGCGCGCAACTGGCGTAGCGCGACCATGCCGGCACTCGCTGCCTTCACGGTTGCCGCAGGTCTCTACCCTGAGGGTCCGGCTTGGAGACTCCTCATCGGCATCTGTGCCGCTGTGTTCACGGAGGCGCTGTTGGCGGTGAATCTGAGCATCGACCGGTTGGCTCCGGGTTCACGGGGCGACAGCTCTCGACCAGCCCGCGAGGGCGGAGGCCCTCACAAGCACTGCCCAAAGGACGACTTGTCCGGCGACTGACCCGACGCACGACAGCCCGGGTCTAGCTCCTCTCGCTCGGCTTTCGAAGGGATCCTGATCCCGCGCCCTTCTGCGCCACCTGCTTCGGGACGACGAAGAGGAGAGCCCGTACGAGTTCTGCGGCGGGCACCCGGCAGGTGCGAGTGATCCGAGCGGGCCGGTCGCGGTGTAGCCGGCCCGCAGCCAGTGCCGTTGATGTCGATTGAGCGTTCCGCTAAAATGACCATATGTTCAGCGTAACCGAACATAACGACCGTTCACCGGAACTCCAGTTCCGGGTGGGCGATCGGCCGACAGCGCAGGAGGCTGCATTCGGCCTTCTCTTGGACGCCGCTCCGGATGCGTTCACCGAGGCCGAGGTCCGCTCCGCCCTCGGCATCCCGAAGACGACCGCGCACATCGCACTGAGCGGCCTTGTTCGTGAGGGGCTCGCCCACGTGGAGCGAGTCGGCCGAACCGGGAGATTCTCGGTTGACCCCGCGGATCCACTGATGCGCACCCTGAAGACGGCCCGGGCTATCCGCAAGGCCCAGTGGGCAATCGAGCCGGTGCGCGACCGCATCGAGCTGGCGGTCCTCTTCGGAAGCGCGTCCCGCGGCGAGGACCGACGGGACAGCGATGTCGACCTACTGGTGGTGACAGAGGAGTACGAGTCCGTTCTAACGGCGCTCGCAGAGCACCCGTGGCTCCAGCCGGTGATCATGACGGCGGCAAAGCACATGACGCTGATCGCCGAGAACGGTACGTTCGCGAGGGAGACCGCCCGCGGCATCACGGTCTGGGAGCGGCGATGAGCGAGTTGGACAAGTGCATCGAGCGCGGAAGCCTCAAGCGATTCCACGATGTCGGGACGGATGCGGTCGGGGTGGAGCTGCGCGCAGCGCGCGAGGACCTCGCCGACGCCGAGTTCGTCTTCGAGCACGACAGGCCGAAGCGCACCACCGTGACGGCCTACTACGCGATGTTCCACGCGGCGCGGGCCCTCGTTCTGGCCCGCGGGTACGCGGAGAAGAGTCACCACTGCCTGCTCGTCGCCTTCAGAGCGTTCTACGGCGATGAGGGCGAGGGCCTCGAGTTGGCGCGCGGCATCGAGCGTGCTCGCGTCCTCAGGGAGAACGCGGATTACCTGGCGGACTTCTCGATGGACTCGGCTGAGGCCGCGCTCGAGGTCGCCCGCCGTTTCATCCGCTTTGCCGAAACGACGCTCGAGCCCTGACGTCCGCCCCTCCTTCCGCACCGTCAGCCCCTCCTGTTACACTCGCGCGGGGTGAATACGCATGCGCTCACGCGTGCGTGGGGTATCCGGAATCGTGAATGGAAGTGGAGGCAGTATGAAGCGCTTGACTCTGATCGCGCTCGTCGCCGTTCTCGCACTGTCGCTGGCCGGCTGCTCGCAGCCCGCGGCGCCGGCGGACAGCGGCGCGGCAGCGAAGCCCTCGAAGGTGGCGCTCGGCTTCGCCGCTCCGCTCACCGGCGACAACGCCGTCTACGGCCAGGGCATGAAGAACGCCGTCGAGATGGCCATCGCCGAGGTCAACGCCTCGCCGGAGGGCACGGAGTCCGGGATCACCTTCTCGATCGCTCCGCAGGACGACCAGGGCGACCCGAAGCAGGCCGTCAACGTCGCCAACGCGCTCGTCGGCAACCCCGACGTCGCCGCGGTCGTCGGCCACTTCAACTCGGGCTGCTCGATCCCCGCGTCGGCCGTCTACAACCGGGCCGGCATGGCGATGGTCTCCGTCTCGTCGAACCCGCAGCTCACCGCGCAGGGCTTCAAGGTCGTCAACCGCATCGTCCCGAAGGACGACGCGCAGGGCAGCTTCGCCGCGGGTCTGGTCAAGAAGCTCGGCTACGCCAACGTGGCGCTCCTCGACGACTCGACCCCCTACGGCGAGGGCTTGGCCAAGGAGTTCCGCAAGCAGTACGAGACCGACGGTGGCAAGATCGTCGTCGCTGAGAAGATCCAGTCCAAGGAGACCGACTTCAAGGCGCTCGTCACCAAGATCAAGTCGCTGAGTCCCGCCGCGATCTACTACGGCGGCGCACACGTCGAGGGCGCGCTACTCTCCAAGCAGGCCAGCGAGGCCGGCGTGAAGGTCCCGCTCATCGGCGGCGACATGCTCTACACCGAGGAGTTCATCAAGATCGCCGGAGCGGCCAACGCCGAGGGCGACATCTGCACGATCCTCGGCCTCCCGATCGACCAGCAGCCCGGCGGCGCCGCGTTCATCGAGGCGTACAAGGCCAAGTTCAACAAGGGCCCCGAGGCGTACGACTCCTACGCGTACGACTCCGCCAAGGTCATCATGGCCGCCATCATCAAGGCCGGCACCGCCGACCGCGTCAAGGTCGCCGAGGCCATCCGCGCCGGCTCGTATGACGGCGTGACCGGCACAACCTCCTTCGACGCCAACGGCGACACCACCAACAAGGCGATCTCGGCGTACAAGGTCGAGGGCGGCAAGTGGGCCCAGATCAAGGAGTAGCACCTCTCGCGCGAACAGATCGATGATTCGGGCCCCGTCCGGCAAGAGCGCCGGGCGGGGCCTTCGCGTTGGGCGAGGCCGTTGACCGGTGTCAGAGCCGAAACGTACACTTGTCGCGTCAAACGACGCACCCGATGTACGTGGAGGCGGCACCATGCGCATCATCCCGGCCACCGAGGCCCGATCCTCACTGCCCGCGATGCTCGACGCGGTCGCGGCGGGGGAGAGCTTCGTGCTCACGCGGCACGGCCGGCCGGTGGCGCGGCTCGTGCCGCTCGACGAGCGGGGCGGCGCGTTCATGGCGGCGGAGGCCCCGGCTCCGTATGGCGCCGCCGTCGCCGAGATGCCCGGTGTGGCGGTCGGACCGCAGGACCCGCGCTTGCTCGGGTCACCGCTGACGGCGCGACTCCTGGGCGTCTTCGCCGGCGCACCGGAGCGCGAGTTCTACCAGCGCGAACTCGTGGCTGCGACCGCCGGTTCGCTCCGAAGCGTGCAGCGTGCGCTCGCCCGGCTCGTCAGCGACGGCCGTGTCGTTGCGCGGCAGCACGGCAACCGCGTCTACTATCGGGCGGCCGTCGCGCCTGCCTCCGGCGACGTCATCGCGCTGGCTTTGCGCACTGCGCTCGCCCC
Source organism: Coriobacteriia bacterium (assembly GCA_030652345.1). The sequence continues at coordinate 7,657 of JAUSAU010000044.1, read as the reverse complement.
TCTGGGCGACCGGCTGCGGCTCGCGCTCATCTTCGGATCGGTGGCGCGCGGCGACCAGCGCCCCGACAGCGATGTCGATCTCCTGCTGGTCGGCGATGTGACCCGCTGGGATGTCGTCCCGCTCATCCGGCAGGTCGAGCGCGAGATCGGCCGCGAGGTGGGCGCCACGCTCTACGATCCCGCCGAGTTCCGCCGTCGCGCGCGGACCGACGACTTCTTCGTGGCGGAGCTGCTCGCCGGCCCGAACATCGCGATCAAGGGGGCGCTCGATGAGCTCAAGTGACCGACCGGGGGGTGCGCGATTGAGCTTGGTGTCCCCTCGCGGTTATACTCGCGGTATGAAGACAGCGATCTCGATACCCGATGACCTGTTCGCCGCCGCCGACAGGCTCGCGCGGACGCTCAAGCAGTCGCGCAGTCAGCTCTACAGTCGCGCGATCCGCGAGTACGTCGCACGGCACTCGGACGACGACGTGACGAGCGCTCTGGACGCGGTCTACGCCCAGGACGGCGCCACCGATGATGGCTTCGCTGTAGCCGCGGCCTCTCAGACACTCGAGCGTTCCGAATGGTGATCTTGCAGGGCGACGTGTGGTGGGCGGACCTTGGCGTTCCGGCGGGATCTCAACCGGGATTCCGGCGTCCGGTCGTCGTCGTGCAGGGCGACGCGTTCAACCGCAGCCGCATCGCCACGGTGGTGTGCATTCCGTTGACAAGCAACCTTCGGCTCGCAGGCGCACCCGGCAACGTCGCGCTTGAGGGCGCCCTGACCGGTCTCCCGAAAGACTCGGTGGCCAACGTCTCGCAGCCGGTGACGCTGGACAAGAGCGCGCTGACCGAACGCGTCGGAGCTCTGCCGAAGCCGAAACTCGATCTTGTCCTCTACGGGATCGATGTGGTCCTCGGCAGCTGACGGGCCCACCCGTTGCCCGCCACCCCTCGCCGCTGTACCATTACCTGTACAGGTAGCCCATCGAAGGAACCCACTATGGACGCCATTCCCTACACCACGCTTCGAGCGAATCTCGCCGGTCAGATGGACCGGGTCTGCGAGGATCACGCGCCGATCATCGTGACGCGCAAGGCGTCGGCCTCGGTCGTGATGATCTCCCTCGACGACTACGAAGCTCTCGAGGAGACCTCCTACCTGCTTCGTAGCCCGCGCAACGCCCGTCGCCTGCTCGAGTCGATCACCGAACTCGAGGCCGGTCGCGGCACCGTGCGGGAACTCGACGAATGAAGGTCGTGTTCTCGGAGCACGCGTGGGGCGACTACCTCTACTGGCAGAAGACGGACCGCGCGGTTGTCGCGCGCATCAACACGCTCATCCGCGAGATCCGACGCGACCCGCGCGGCGGCATCGGCAAGCCGGAGGCGCTCAAGCATGCGCTGTCGGGCTACTGGTCCCGGCGGATCAACGACGAGCATCGCATCGTGTACCGCGTGGAGGGCGACGCCATCTGGATCGCCCAGTTGCGATACCACTACTGACGAGTCGCCCAGCGGCTCTCACCACCCTCCGAGCGGCACCCGCACTCGGCGTCCGTTCGGTACAATGACCGCGCCGTCGCCCGGGGAGGTGACGAGCGTCTCGTATTCGGAAGGGGCTCCCCCGTGATCGACCAGGTCAAGATCCGTCGCGCGCTCGTCTCGGTCACCGACAAGACCGGCGTCGTCGACTTCTGCAGGGAACTCGCCGCCCGCGGCGTCGAGATCGTCTCCACCGGCGGGACGGCCAAGGCCATCGCCGACGCCGGCATCGCCGTGCGCCCGATCGACGACCTCACCGGCTTCCCCGAGATGATGGACGGGCGCGTCAAGACCCTGCACCCGCGCGTGCACGGCGGCCTGCTCGCACGTCGCGACGTCCCCGAGCACATGGCGGCGGCCGACGAGCACGGCATCGGGCTCATCGACCTGGTCGTCGTGAACCTCTACGCCTTCGAGGCCACCGTCGCCAAGCCCGGCGTCACGCTTGAAGACGCCATCGAGAACATCGACATCGGCGGACCTTCGATGCTCCGCTCCGCCGCGAAGAACTTCGCGAGCGTCACCGTGGTGACCGACCCCGCCGACTACGACCGCGTGCTCGCCGAGATGGCCGCCAACGACGGCGCGACCACCTACGAGACCCGCAAGCATTTCGCCATCGAGGTCTACCGCAAGACGAGCGCCTACGACAACGCGATCTTCTCGTGGCTCGACCGTACCGAGGGCGCCGGCGGCGCGTTCCCGGCCGACGTCCGCTTCTTCCTCGAGAAGGTCCAGGACCTGCGCTACGGCGAGAACCCGCACCAGTCGGCCGCGTTCTACCGCTTCGCCGACGCGCGCGACGTGACGCTCGCCCGCGCCGAGCAGCTCCACGGCAAGGAGCTCTCCTACAACAACATCCTCGACACCGACGCGTGCTGGGCCGCCGTCCGTGAGTTCACCGAGCCCGCCTGCGTCATCGTCAAGCATACCAACCCGTGCGGCACCGCGATCGCCGACGATGTCGTCACCGCCTACGACAAGGCGCACGCCTCCGACCCGATCTCCGCGTTTGGCGGCGTCATGGCGTTCAACCGCACCGTCCCGCTCGGTGTGGCGGAGCACATCAACGCCAACGGCCAGTTCGTCGAGGTCATGATCGCGCCGGATTACGATGCCGACGCGCTCGCCCTGCTGCAGGAGAAGAAGAACATCCGCCTCCTGCGCACCGGCGGCGTGCGTCCGGTCTCGGGCCACTACGAGTCGCGCGCGGTCGAGGGCGGCATGCTCGTCCAGATCTCCGACGCCGTTGCCGAGGACCCCGCCACCTTCACCGTCCCGACCAAGCGCCAGCCCACCGCCGACGAGCTCGAGCAGCTCAAGTTCGCGTGGCGCGTGGCCAAGTCGGTCAAGTCCAACGCCATCCTGCTCGCCAAGGACTACGCGAGCGTGGGCGTGGGCGCCGGCCAGATGAGCCGCGTGGACTCCGCGAAGATCGCCTGCGAGAAGGCCGGCGAGAAGGCGGTCGGCGCGGTGGCCGCATCCGACGCGTTCATGCCGTTCCCGGACTCGCTCGAGGTCTGCGCCGCTGCCGGCGTGACCGCGGTCATCCAGCCGGGCGGCTCCGTCCGCGACGAAGAGGTCATCGCCAAGGCCGACGAGCTGGGTGTGGCGATGGTCTTCACGGGGCACCGCCACTTCCGTCACTAGTCCGCCGGTGACCGGCGACCTGAATCCTGAGTTCACCGGCGTCCCCCGGGGCGGCGTGCCGATGCACGCCGTCGTCATCGGGGCGTCCGCGGGCGGCCCGGGTGTGGTGGAGCGTATCCTCGCGGAGCTTCCGGCCGACTTCCCGGTCCCTGTCGCCGTCTGCCAACACACCATGGAGGGTCGCACCGGCCCCTGGGCGCGCCGCCTCGACGAGTCGTGCGCCGTGTCCGTCTGCGAGGCCGAACACAACCAGTACTTCGAACGCGGGCGCGTACACATCGCGCCCGCCGGTCGCCACATGCGCCTGCGCTCGACGCCCGGCGGCGTGCGCATCACGCTCGCCGAAGACTTCGCCGACTCGCTGTTCGTCCCGTCGATCGACTACCTGATGAGTTCGGCGTCCGTCGTCTACGGCAGCCGGCTGCTTGCTGTACTCCTCACCGGCATGTGTACAGACGGCGCGCTCGGGATGCTCGGTGTCCATCGCGCCGGCGGCCTGACGATCGCGCAGACCGAGGAGAGCTCGGCGTTCTCATCGATGCCGCGTGCGGCGGCCGATCTCGGTGCGGTGGCGGAGTCGGTATCACTCGAACGCATGGCGGGAACCATCGTGCAGCGCGTGTCCGCGACCGCGTAGCGTGTCGTGCGTATAATCCGTATCCGCACGTCCACATACGGGCCGTTAGCTCAGTAGGCAGAGCAGGGGACTTTTAATCCCAAGGTCGTTGGTTCGAAACCAACACGGCCCACCACGAAGACACAAGGCCCGCCTCCGCGAAGCACGCGGCAGGCGGGCCTCTTCGTGTCCGCCGGCCCGTCTGACCGCCCCAATCGCACGCGGCGTGGGTAGATACCCTAGTGGCGCGCGGTTACTCCCGCCATCAGAGCTCAGACCGATCGTGTGCACGGAGCGGGGCAGGGTCTCCGGCACGCGGATCTCACATCATCAGACGGACGTCTGCGAGAGGTCCAGCCCCTCTCGCACGAAGGGCCGTGTGGCCATGCCCTCGAAAGCGACCAAGGTCGGAGAAGAGCTGGTCGAGGCCAGTATCACCGCGTCAGCCCGGTTGCAGGAAGCGCTCGGACGACAGCGCGCGACCGGCGGCAAGGAGGACCTGTTCATCACGGTGGCGTTGCAGAACGCGATCTTCAACAGCGCGAACTTCTCCAGCATCGCCACCGACGCCAAGGGCGTCATCCAGATCTTCAACGTCGGCGCCGAACGCATGCTCGGATACACCGCTGATGATGTGCTGAACAAGGTCACCCCGGCCGCGATCTCCGATCCCCAGGAGATCGTCGCGCGCGCCGAGGCTCTGAGCCTCGAGTTCGAGACGCCCATCGCGCCGGGGTTCGAGGCGCTCGTGTTCAAAGCCGCACGAGGCATCGAGGACATCTACGAGCTGACCTACATCCGCAAGGACGGTAGCCGCTTCCCGGCCGTCGTCTCGGTCACCGCACTGCGTGACGACGACGAGGTCATCATCGGCTACCTGCTGATCGGCACCGACAACACCGCACGCAAGCAGGTCGAGGAGGAGCGCACGAAGCTCGATCAGAGCCTGCGCGACCAGCAGTTCTACACGCGTTCGCTCATCGAATCGGGTATCGACCCGATCGTGACCACCGATCCGCAGGGCATCATCACGGACGTCAACAAGCAGATGGAGCAGCTCACCGGCTGCACCCGGGACGAGCTCATCGGTGCGCCGGTCAAGAAGTTCTTCACCGATCCCGTGCGTGCCGAGGACAGCATCAGACGGACCCTCGCCGAGGGGCGAATCACGGATTACGAACTCACCGCGCACTCGAGAGACGGCACCGAGACGGTCGTCTCCTACAACGCGACCACCTTCTATGACCGGGACCGTCGGCTTCAGGGGGTCTTCGCATCCGCCCGCGACGTCACCGAACGCAAACGTCTGGACGACGCGCTCCGGGACAAGAATGCGGAACTGGAGAGCGCCCGGGTCCTTGCGGAGGAGGCGAACCGCTCGAAGTCGGACTTCCTCTCGAGCATGAGCCATGAGCTACGCTCTCCGCTCAATGCGATCCTCGGCTTCGCACAGCTCATGGAGTCCGAGTCTCCGGCGCCGAGTCCACGCCAGCAGGAGAGTATCGAGCAGATCCTCCAGGCGGGCTGGCACCTCTTGGCCCTGATCAACGAAGTGCTCGACCTCACCAAGGTCGAGTCGGGAGCTCTGTCTCTGTCGATAGAGTCGGTACCGGTGGCTGACGTCATGGGCGATTGCCAGAGCATGGTGGGAGGGCAAGCTCGCGACCGCGGCATCCGCATGACCTATCCGCCCTTCGACGTGCCGGTGTATGTGCGCGCCGACCGCACGCGACTGAAGCAGGTCATCGTCAACCTGCTCTCCAACGCGATCAAGTACAACTACGAAGGGGGAGCAGTCGACGTCACCTGCGGGTCCGGCTCCCCGGGGCACGTCCGGTTCGCCATCAAGGACACCGGTTCGGGACTGACTCCGGATCAGATCGCCCAGCTCTTCCAGCCGTTCAACCGGCTCGGGCAGGAGGCAGGGGGTCCGGAGGGCACCGGTATCGGTCTGGTGGTCGCCAAGCAACTCGTCGAACTGATGGGTGGCGTCATCGGCGTCGAGAGCATTCCCGGGACCGGAAGCGAGTTCTGGTTCGAGATGCTGGTCGGGGCCGAGCCGCAAACGCTTGCCGAGATCAGCGGTGCGGAAGCGGTGCGGGCGCCTGTCCGTCGTGGCGCCAAGACCCGCGTGGTGCTCTACGTGGAGGACAACCCGGCGAACCTCCGGCTGGTCGAGCAGCTCATCGCACGCCGCCCCGATCTGGAGTTGCTGAGTGCAGCGACCGGGTATCTCGGTCTGGAACTCGCCCGCGCGAACACTCCGGACCTGATCCTCATGGACATCAACCTCCCCGACATCAGTGGTATCGAGGTCCTGAGGCACCTTCGGGAGGACCCCACGACCAGTGGGATCCCCATCGTCGCCGTCAGCGCGAACGCCATGCCGCACGACGTCCAGAGGGGATTGGAGGCGGGCTTCCTGAGGTATCTCGCGAAGCCGATCATCGTCGCCCAGTTCATGGAGATGCTCGACGCGGTGCTGGCATCGTCTGACGACGCGGGCGACGAGGATCGCGGTGCGGAGGCGACGCTGTGATCACCGCATCGGAGATTCGCGACGCCAAGGTGCTGATCGTCGATGACCAGGAGCCGAACGTCTATCTGCTGACCCGGATACTCACCGGATCCGGCTACACGTCCGTCGAGTCCACCATGGACCCCACCGAGGTCTGCGAGCTGCATCGCACGAACCGCTACGACCTCATACTCCTCGACCTCACCATGCCGGGGATGGACGGGTTCGAGGTGATGGAAGGCCTGAAAGAGATCGAACGGGACAGCTATCTGTCGGTCCTCGTGGTCACCGCGGACCCCGATCAGAAGCTGCGCGCGCTCACGGCCGGCGCGAAGGACTTCCTCAGCAAACCGTTCGATCTCTCCGAGGTCCTGACCCGCGTCCAGAACCTGTTGGAAGTGCGCCTGCTGCACAAGCAGTTGCTCCAATCCAACGAGTCGCTCGAGGAGCGGGTGCGGGAGCGGACCCGGGAGTTGCGCGAGACTCAGATGGAGGTCATCCGCCGCCTCACTCGTGCGACGGAGTTGCGCGACGACAGCACCGGCCTTCACGTGGTACGCATGGGGCTTCTGTGCGAACGCCTCGGGAGCGCGGTGGGGATGGCTCCGTCCGATTGCGAGCTGCTGCTCAATGCCGGGCCGATGCACGACATCGGGAAGATCGGCATCCCCGACGCGATCCTGCTCAAGCCCGGCAAGCTGACGCCGGAGGAGTGGGATGTGATGAAGACCCACACCACGATCGGCGCGGATCTTCTCGCGGACGGGCACAGCGAGCTGACCCAGTTCGCCTGCGTCATGGCGCTGAGCCACCACGAGAGATGGGACGGCTCCGGCTACCCCAACGGGCTGGCGGGAGAGCAGATACCTCTTCTCGCGCGCATTTGCGGGCTGTGCGACGTCTTCGACGCCCTCATTTCCGACCGACCCTACAAGAAGGCGTGGAGTGTCGAAGACGCTGGGGCCCACATCCGCGACGAGGGCGGACAGCATTTCGACCCCAACCTCGCGGAACTCTTCGTGGAGATCCTGCCCGGGCTCGGAAGCGCCGAGTGGGCCGCAGCGCCCCGGTAGCCGGAACCGGCGTAGGCAACCCGGATCCGTTGGCGCTCGTGATGCCCAGCGCTGGATTCCGCGCACAGATGCGTTACAATGTCGCGGCTGTGCGGTTGGCGAGTTTCTCGATGCCGCCCGGCACCAGACGCCCCCATCGTCTAGTGGCCAAGGACTCCGCCCTTTCAAGGCGGCAACAGGGATTCGAATTCCCTTGGGGGCACCACCAACACCACACAGAGAGCCGCCCGCATCCTGCGGGCGGCTCTCTGCCGCAGAGTGTACGTAGGT
>JAUSAU010000038.1 GCA_030652345.1 Coriobacteriia bacterium | reverse complement strand
ACCTCTGGCTCGCTCCCGGAGGTACGCTCGTCATCGAAACCGACACGAAACTCGTGAAAGATACTGCGGAGGTGCTGTCGGAGTGGTATGACAGATGTGAGGTGAGGAGAGACCTCACCGGACGGGACCGCATCGCGATCGGACGAATGACGGGAGCGTGATAGCGATGAGCAAGGTCATCCATATCGATCCGGAGGCACCCTCGGCAGAAGCCATAAACCTGGCGGCCACGGTACTCCGCGACGGCGGAATCGTCGTCTTCCCGACGGAGACCGTGTACGGGATCGGCGCACTCGCCGCCTCGTGCATAGGCCCCCAGGAGATCATCGACATCAAGTTGCGTCCGGCCTCCAAGCCCCTCCCGTGGCTTGTGGAGCACGAAGACGCACTCGACACGTACGGCGTCGAGGTACCCGAGTACGCGCACCGTCTCGCGCAGAAGTACTGGCCCGGACCGCTCTCGCTGGTCGTCAAGGCGTCGGGTCAGGTCTCGAAGGACTTCACCGACGAGCGCGGCACCATCGCACTGCGTTCTCCCGATCACGAGGTCGTGCGCGAGTTGCTCGCAGCCAGCGGCGGGCCGATCATCGCGACGTCGGCGAACACATCGGGCAAGCATGCGCCCGGTTCGTTCGACGAGCTCGAGGAGCGCATCGTGCACGCCGCCGACCTGACACTCGACGGCGGCGAGACGCACCACGGCATCGCGTCGACCGTGGTCGACTGCACCGGTGCCGCTCCCGTGATCCTGCGCGACGGGGCCATCCCGGCGACCGATATCGTCGAGACCGCTGCCGTCGGGGTCTAGTACGCGGCGGAGAAAGACCGATACCGAACCGACATGAGGCGCCCCGCACTTCGGGGCGCCTCTCGCGGTACAATCCCCGCACACGCTGAAGTTCCCGACGTATCCGGGGGGCACCTTGCGCATCCATATCGGCTCAGACCACGCGGGCTATGCCCTCAAGGAGGCCGTCAAGGCGAAGCTGCTCGCCGACGGAGTCGACGTCACCGACGTCGGGCCCGCGAGCGAGGACTCGGTCGACTACCCGCTCTACGCGGCGCCGGTCGCGCGCGCCGTGGCCGCCGGCGAGGCGGACTTCGGCGTCCTGGTGTGCGGCACCGGGCTCGGCATGATGATCGCCGCCAACAAGGTCCACGGCGTCCGGGCCGTCCAGATCAGCGACCCCGAGTTCGCCCGGATGGCTCGGATGCACAACAATGCGAACGTGCTCACCCTCGCCGGCCGCTACACGGACGTCGAGACGGCCGGTCGCATCGTGGACACGTTCATCAACACGAAGTTCGAGGGCGGACGGCACACGCGCCGCCTCGACGAGATCGCCGACATCGAGACAGGCACCCCCGGCTCACGCTGAGCCGAGACGCGATACGGACCAGAGAAGGAAGGGCCTCCCCCCATGTCATTCCGTTTCCTGAACGCAGACCCGGAAGTCGCCGCCGCGTGCGACGCCGAGCTCGCGCGCCAGCGCGGCACCATCGAGCTCATCGCGTCGGAGAACTTCACCTCTCCGGCGGTGCTCGAGGCGGCCGGCACCGTGCTGACGAACAAGTACGCCGAGGGTCTTCCCGGCAAGCGGTACTACGGCGGATGCGAGAAGGTCGACATCGTCGAGAACCTCGCGCGCGACCGCGCCTGTGAGCTCTTCGGCGCCGATCACGCCAACGTCCAGCCGCACGCTGGCGCGCAGGCGAACATGGCTGTGTACTTCGCGATGCTGAAGCCCGGCGACAAGGTCATGGGCATGAGCCTGGCTCATGGTGGCCACCTCACGCACGGCTCGCCGGTCAACTTCTCGGGCAAGTGGTTCGACATCGTGGCCTACGGGCTCGACCCCGAGACCGAGACGATCGACTACGACGCCGCCGAGCGCCTCGCCAAGGAGCAGCGCCCGAAGATGATCATCGCGGGCGCGAGCGCCTACCCGCGCGTCGTCGACTTCGAGCGCTTCGCGGCCATCGCCAAGGAGGTCGGCGCGTACTTCATGGTCGACATGGCGCACATCGCGGGCCTCGTCGCCACCGGCGCGCACCCTTCACCCGTGCCGCATGCGGACTTCGTCACATCGACGTCGCACAAGACACTGCGTGGCCCCCGCAGCGGGTTCGTGCTGTGCAAGGCCGAGCACGCCGCCGCGATCGACAAGGCCGTGTTCCCGGGGCTGCAGGGCGGCCCGCTCGAGCACATCATCGCCGCGAAGGCCGTCGCCTTCCGCGAAGCGATGCAGCCCGAGTTCGCGACGTACATCGAGCACGTGGTCATCAACGCCCGCGTGATGGGTGAGGCGATGGTCGCGGGCGGACTGCGCCTCGTCTCCGGCGGCACGGACAACCACCTGATGCTCGTCGACCTCACGCCCGCCGGCATCACCGGTAAGGACGCCGAGCACCTGCTCGAGTCGGTCGGCATCACCGTGAACAAGAACTCGATCCCGAACGACCCGCAGTCGCCGTTCGTGACCAGCGGTATCCGCATCGGTTCGCCGGCGATGACGACCCGCGGGTTCGACGACGCCGACGCGCGTCTGGTCGGCGAACTGGTCAGCCGCGCCATCTTCAACCGCGACGACGAAGCCGTCCTGGCCGGGGTCAGCGCGGCCGTGGCGGAGCTGACCGCGAAGTATCCGCTCTATCCGGAGTTGTAGGCACGGAGACGACCGCAGCGAGCCAGGAGCCGAGGAGACCCGATGCAGTACGCACCGAACGTGATCGTGGTGGACCACCCGCTCGTCCAGCACAAGTGCTCCGTCCTGCGTGACATCCGCACCGGTCCGAAGGAGTTCCGCGAGCTGGTCAAGGAACTCGCGACGCTCATGGCGTACGAGGCGACCCGCGAGTTCCAGCTCGCCGAGTCGACCGTGACGACACCGATCACCGAGACCACGACGCATGTGCTGGCGGGCAAGAAGGTCGCCGTGGTACCCATCCTGCGCGCAGGCCTCGGGATGGTCGACGGCATCCTGTCGCTGATCCCGGCCGCGAAGGTCGGGCACATCGGTCTGTACCGCGACCCTGAGACGCTCATGCCCGTCGAGTACTACTGCAAGCTTCCCGAGGATATCGGCGAGCGCGACGTCATGATCGTCGACCCGATGCTGGCGACGGGCGGCTCGGCCGCCGCTGCGATCCAGTTCCTGCGTGAGCGCGGTGCGAAGTCGATCCGCCTGCTCTCGATCATCGCGGCGCCGGAGGGCATCAAGGTCGTCACGGAAGCGGATCCCGGCGTGAAGGTCTACGTCTGCGCGGTGGACAGCCACCTCAACGATCACGGCTACATCGTCCCGGGCCTCGGCGACGCCGGTGACCGCCTCTTCGGCACCCTCTAGGAGGCTGCACCCCTATGGAACGTCCGTCCTGGGACGACTACTTCATGACGATCACGCGGCAGGTCTCGACCCGCTCGACGTGTCTTCGCCGCGCCTGCGGCGCCGTCGTGGTCAAGGACCGCCGCATCCTGGCGACGGGATACAACGGCACGCCCAAGGGCGTGAGTCACTGCGAGGATGTCGGGTGTCTGCGCGAGCAGCGCGGTATCGCCTCGGGCACGCAGCACGAGCTGTGCCGCGGTATCCATGCCGAGCAGAACGCCGTCGTGCAGGCCGCGCTCTACGGCGTGGCCATGGGCGGCTCCACGGTCTATTCGACGCATCAGCCGTGCGTGCTGTGCGCGAAGATACTCATCAACGCCGGCGTGGAGGAGATCGTCTACGCCGATGCCTATCCCGACCCGCTGAGCGAGCAGATGCTCGGCGAGGCCGGCGTTGTCATGCGTCGGCTCGGGGCAGCCGAGTGAATCCCGGCGGAGTGCGGTCGTGAGCATACGCCACATCCTCACGTTGGTCGGTGTCGCCTTCGCGGTGGCCCTGGTCGTCACCCCCGTCGTCAGACGCCTGAGCGTCCGCGCCGGCCTGGTCGACAGCGGGGGTGGACGCAAGGTCCACACGCACGACATCAGCCGGTTGGGAGGCATCGGTATCGTCTCGGGGATGGTGGCCACGCTCGCCGTCCAGTTCGCCGGCGAGGCCTGGCTCGGCTGGGCCCCTGCGCTGACCGAGGCGGACGGCCCCCTCTACGGGACGCTGGCGGGACTCCTCGTCATCTTCCTGGTCGGCCTGATCGACGACCTGATGGGCCTGAGCCCCGGGGTGAAGCTGGCCGGGCAACTGCTCGCGGCCGCGCTGCCGATCGCCATGGGGCTGCGCGTGGAGTACCTCGGCAACCCCTTTGACGGCCGGCTGTTCCAGCTCGATCTGCTCAGCTATCCCGTGACGGCGCTCTGGATCGTCGGCTTCGCCAACGTCATCAACCTCATCGACGGCCTCGATGGACTGGCTGCCGGTATATCCGCGATCGCGGCCACGAGCTTCCTGGTCCTCGCGGTCGAGATGAACCAGTTGGTCGCGGCGGTGCTGGCCACCGCGTTGCTGGGTGCCTGCGTGGGGTTCCTGCGTTTCAACTTCAACCCGGCCTCGATCATCATGGGCGACTCGGGGGCGCTCTCGCTCGGCTACGTGCTCGCCTGCATGTCACTGCACGGCGTCATGAAGTCGGTCGCGGCCATCACCCTGATGGTCCCGCTTCTCGTGATCGGGGTCCCGGTCTTCGACACGGCGAGCGCGATCATCCGGCGGGCGCGGCACGGACGGCCCATCCAGGAGGCTGACAACGGCCATATCCATCACCGCCTCCTGCACCGTGGGTTCAATCAGCGCCAGACGGTCCTGATCATTTACGGCTGGTCGATCGCGCTGGCGGTCGGCGGGTACTCGATGCGGCTCGTGCCGACCTTCTACAAGCTGGTCGTCTTCGTGGTGCTGGCGGTGTTGTCGGGACTCATGGCCAAGTGGCTCGGCCTCTTCGAGCAGGCGCGCGTCCACGGGGACGACGCCTAGCGGCCTCGCGCGCACGCGTACGCGCGCGCCTTCGGGCGCCCGTCCGGGACACCTGCGCCACTCACCGAACGCCCCCATGTCCGTGTTGTCCGCCCTCACGGGTATGTGGTACGGTGCTCTCGCTTTCCAGACCCCCCGGATGGGAAGCGCCCACTACATCGACGCGCCGCCGTCACCTCCATGGTGCCGGGGTCGTCATCTGTCTGTGTGCGCGGCCTCCGTGGGGATTCCAGGGGCCGCACGCCGGATACCCGGCCTGCGGGAAGTTCATCGAGCAGGGTAGGGCACACTGGCTCCGCAGATCGCAGACAGCCTGCGCGCAGCGCTCTCGAACGGGATCGTCGCCGTCATCCTCGGCGTCGTCTTCGGCGCTCTGTTGCTCCTGATCTCAGACCGTTCGGTCAAGGCGATGACGCCCGAGAACCCCGCTGCGGGTCTCGGCATCGTGGGGATCCTGCTGCTGGTCCGCATGGGTCTCGTCGTCACACTCATGCTCGGTTATCGCGCGTTCGCTCGACCCGGCGCCGTTCCCTTCGCACTCGCGATGGTGGGCGCCTTTCTCGTGGGGTACACGATCGAACTCGTCAGGTATTCGGGTCTCGCGAAGCGGGCCCGCCGTCGCCTGTCCGGCACCGCGTAAAGGGAGGTAGATCGTCGCGTGAATCCGATGGAGCTTCTGCCCGAAAAGATCGCCGAGCTGGTCCATGAGCTGCGCGTACTACCGTTCGACAACATGGGCTTCAACGGCGTTGTCGGTCCGTGGTCGCTGACCAACTACACGGTCTGGCTCATGATCGCCGCGATCGCCATGGTGATCGTCTTCGTCGTCGCCGCACGGCGCGTCAAGCTCGAGTCGAGCACTGGCCTGACCGGCATGATCGAACTCGGCGTCGAGTTCATCAACAACATGGCGACCGAGGTCATCGGTGAGAAGGACGGCAAGAAGTACGTGCCGCTGCTCGCCACGATCTTCTTCATGATCCTCATCTCCAACATGTTCGGCCTGATCCCGGGTGCGAAGTCCTTCGCGGGCTCCATGGGCGGCACCGTCGCCATGGCGCTCATCGTCTGGGTCGTCTTCGTCTGGGTCGGCTTCTCGAAGAACGGGTTCATCGGCTACTTCAAGAGCCTGATCCCCGCCGGCGTGCGCGAGATGCCCCTTGCAGGCCGCCTGCTCCTCGGCGGATTCATCTTCCTGCTCGAGTTCATCTCGTACTTCATCGTGCGGCCGCTCACGCAGTCGGTGCGACTGTTCGCCAACATGTACGCCGGCCACGTGATCCTCGGCGTGTTCTCGGCGTTCGTGGCGCTCTTCATCCCGATCTTCATGCTCGACAAGCTCCAGTTCTCGCTCACCGGCGGCATCGTCGGGCTGATCGCGCTCGTCTTCCTGATCCTGATGTACGCGTTCGAGGTCTTCGTCGCGTTCATCCAGGCGTACGTGTTCACGATCCTGACGGCCGTGTACATCCAGAGCTCGGTGCACGCGTCGGATCACTAGACCGGTTCCCGCACCTGCCGCGACCCGCGGCCGGTTTGAAGACAGGTTGCAAGCCTCGGACATGAGGCTCACTAGAAGGAGGAAGCTGTGGAAGGTTCCATCGTCGCCGTTGGTAAGGGTCTCGCGTACGGTCTCGCAGCGATCGGCCCCGGCATCGGCATCGGCATCGTCGGCGGCAAGGCGCTCGAGGCTATGGCGCGCCAGCCTGAGATGGCCGGTCGTATCCAGAGCACGATGTTCATCGCGATCGCGTTCACCGAGGCGCTTGCGCTCCTCGGCTTCGTCCTGACGTTCCTGCTCTAGCAGCCACGCTTCGAGAGGGACGGAGGTCACTCACGTGTTCATCAGTGTTGCGTATGCATCCGAAGCCGCAGCCAAGGGCGCCGAGGGCGGGCTCGCTACATCGCTCGGCGCGGTGTATCCGAACCCGGCCACGCTCTGGCCGACCTGGCTCGCGTTCATCATCCTGTTCTTCCTGTTGTGGAAGTTCGCACTCCCGCCCATCGTCGGCATGCTCGAGAAGCGCGCGGCGACCATCCGCGAGTCGATCGCCAAGGCCGAGGAGACCCGCATCGAGGCCGAGCGCCTGCTCGACGAGTACAAGCTCCAGCTCGCCGAGGCTCGTCAGGAGGCCGGCAAGATCATCGAGCAGGGCCGCAAGGTCGCCGATTCGATGAAGGACGAGATCGTGGCGAAGGCCAACGAGGAGCGCGAGAAGATGCTCGTCAAGGCCAAGGCCGAGATCGAGGCCGAGAAGAAGGCCGCCATGGCCGAGCTCCAGGCGTCCGTCGCCGACCTGTCGGTCGCGGTGGCCGGTAAGCTGCTCGGCTCGCAGATGAGCGCCGCGGACCACGCGAAGCTCATCGACAAGTACGTCGCAGAGGTGGGCGGCCTCAATGAGAACTAACGACGCCGCGACCGGATACGCGCGCGCGTTGTTCGGACTGGCGACGCTCTCCGACTCGGTCGATGCGACCGACGAGAGCTTCCGCGCGGTCGTCGCTGCCGTCCGCGGCAGCATGGACCTGCGTGAGGCGCTCACCTCGACCGGCCTGCCGGTCGAGAAGCAGCGTGAGATCGTCCGCGAGATCTTCGGCGCGTCCGTGACGCCCGAGGCGCTCTCGATGACCACGCTGCTCGTGGAGCGCGGCCATGTCGCCTTGCTGGGCGACGTCGCCACCGCCTACCGCGCGATCGCCGAGGCCGAGCGCGGCATCGTCGTGGCCGAGGTCACGACCGCCGTGCCGCTCGACGACGCGCTCCGTGCGTCTGTTTCCGACAAGCTGACCGCCTCGCTCGGCCGTCCCGTCTCGCTGCGCGAGACCGTGGATGCGTCGATCGTCGGCGGCATCATCATCAAAGTCGCCGGCCGCGTTCTCGACGGCAGCGTCTCCTCGCAGCTCGAGGGCATGCGGCAGGCACTTGCGACGACCCCCCAGGGAGGTGAGGCATAAGTGGCGGACATCACCGCGAGCACCATCTCCGACGTCCTGAAGCGCCAGCTCGAGGGCTTCAGCGCGTCGGTCGAGGTCCGTGACGTCGGCACCGTCGTCGAGCTCGGCGACGGTATCGCCAAGGTCGACGGCCTGAAGGGCGCCATGGCAGGTGAGCTCCTCGAGTTCATCGGCGCTGGCGGCCACACCGTGTTCGGCATGGCGCTCAACCTCGATGAGAACGAGGTCGGCGCGGTCCTCATGGGCGACACCTCGCTCATCAAGGAGAACGACACCGTCCGCACGACCGGCCGCGTCGTGGAGGTCCCGTCCGGCAAGGGATTCCTCGGCCGCGTCGTCAACGCGCTCGGTGAGCCGATCGACGGCAAGGGCCCGATCGCGGCGGAGGGCGTGCGCCCGCTCGAGTTCAGGGCGCCGGGCGTCATCGCCCGCAAGGGCGTCCACGAGCCGCTGCAGACCGGCATCATGGCCATCGACTCGATGATCCCGGTCGGCCGCGGTCAGCGCGAGCTGATCATCGGCGACCGCCAGACGGGCAAGACCGCCGTCGCGATCGACGCGATCATCAACCAGAAGGGCACCGGCGTCATCTGCATCTACGTCGCCATCGGCCAGAAGGCGTCCACGGTCGCCGGCGTCGTGCAGACGCTCGAGGCCCAGGGCGCGATGGACTACACCATCGTCGTGGCCGCTTCCGCCTCCGAGCCCGCCCCGCTGCAGTACATCGCGCCGATGTCGGGCGTGGCGATGGGCGAGTACTTCATGTACAACGGCGACGACGGCAAGCCGGCGAGCAAGGACAACCCCGGCCGCCACGTGCTGTGCATCTACGACGACCTGTCCAAGCAGGCCGTCGCCTACCGCCAGATGTCGCTGACGCTGCGCCGCCCGCCGGGCCGCGAGGCGTACCCCGGCGACGTCTTCTACCTGCACAGCCGCCTGCTGGAGCGTGCGGTCAAGCTCTCCGACGCCAACGGCGCCGGCTCGCTGACGGCGCTGCCGGTCATCGAGACGCAGGCCGGTGACGTGTCGGCCTACATCCCGACCAACGTCATCTCCATCACCGACGGCCAGATCTTCCTGCAGTCGGACCTGTTCTTCCAGGGCATCCGCCCCGCCGTCAACGTCGGCATCTCGGTGTCGCGAGTCGGCGGCAACGCGCAGATCAAGGCGATGAAGCAGGTCGCCGGCTCCCTGCGTCTGGACCTGGCGTCCTACCGCGAACTCGCGGCGTTCGCCCAGTTCGGCTCGGACCTGGACAAGGCCACGCAGAACACGCTGTCCCGCGGCGCCCGGCTCGTCGAGCTCCTGAAGCAGGGCCGCTACGTCCCGATGCCGGTCCAGAAGCAGGTCATGGCGATCTTCGCCGGCACCAAGGGCTACCTCGACACCCTCGCGGTGGAGGACGTCCTGCGGTTCCGCGACGAGTTCCTCGTCTTCGTCGACAGCGCGTACCCGGAGATCGGGAACGCGATCGTCGAGGAGAAGCTCATCTCCGAGGAGACCGAGAAGAAGCTGCGTCACGCCCTGGACGAGTTCGTCGCCCAGTTCTCGGCATAAGAGGCGGAAGACAGATGCCCAATCTTCGCGACATCCAGAAGCGGATCATCTCGACTCAGTCCACGAGTCAGATCACGCGCACCATGGAGATGGTCGCGACCGCCAAGATCAAGAAGGCCCAGGAGCGGATCGAATCGGCCCGCCCCTACGCCTTGTCCATGATGGAGGTCCTCGGCAACGTCGCCCGCTTCGTCGGTGGCGCGTCGCACCCGTTGCTCGAAGAGCACCCTGAGCGCACGCGCGTGGTGGTCATCGCGATCACCGCCGACCGCGGGCTCTGCGGCGCTTTCAACAGCAACATCCTGCGGCTGACCGAGAACATCATCCGCGATGAGAAGGCCGCCGGCGTTGCGACGGACATCATCACGGTGGGCAAGAAGGCGATCGGGTACTTCCGGTATCGCGGCGTCGAGCCGTTCGCGGCCTACCGCGACATCTCGGACAAGCCGACGTTCGCCGACGCGCGTTCCATCGCGAACCACGTCATCGATGCGTACGCGGCCGGCGAGATCGACGCCGTGCAGGTGGTCTTCAACCGCTTCAAGAACGTGGCCGATCAGGTGCCCGAGGTCCACGACCTGCTGCCGATCCGGCGCGAGGTCATGGAAGAGGCCGCGGAAGACCTCAAGATCCACCCCGAGTACATCTTCGAGCCGTCGGCCGGCGCGGTGCTCGAGCGCCTGCTGCCGACCTATGTCGAGACGCTCATCTACCGGGCGATGCTCGAGTCGGCCGCGTCCGAGCAGGGCGCGCGCCGCAAGGCGATGAAGTCGGCGACCGACAACGCGAGCGAGATGATCACGACGCTCACCCGCAGCTACAACCGCACGCGACAGGGCGCGATCACGAACGAGATCGCGGAGATCGTCGGCGGCGCCGCAGCGCTGGAGGATGAGTAGATGGCTGTCACATCAGAGAAGGAAGCGCGCATGAACACCGGACGTATCGTCCGGGTCATCGGCCCGGTCCTGGACGTCGAGTTCGGACCGGATACGATGCCCGCGATCCACAACGCGCTCAAGGTGCAGCAGGAGTCGCCGATCGGTGCGATCAACGTCACCGCTGAGGTCGCTCAGCACCTTGAGGGCAACCTTGTCCGCGCGGTCGCGATGTCGTCGACCGACGGCATCCAGCGCGGCATGGAGGCCGTCGACACGGGCTCCGCGATGATGATGCCGGTGGGTCCCTCGACCCTCGGGCGCATCTGGAACGTGCTGGGTGAGCCCGTCGACGGCGGCGATATGCCGGCCGTCGAGGACCACTACCCGATCCACCGCGACGCCCCGAACTACGAAGACCTCGAGCCGACCACGGAGATCTTCGAGACCGGCATCAAGGTCATCGACCTGCTCGAGCCCTACATCAAGGGCGGCAAGACCGGCCTGTTCGGCGGTGCCGGCGTCGGCAAGACCGTCGTCATCATGGAGCTCATCAACAACCTCGCGCTGGCACACGGCGGTACCTCCGTGTTCACCGGCGTGGGCGAGCGCACCCGTGAGGGCACGGACCTCTACAACGAGATGAGCGAGTCAGGCGTCATCAAGAAGACGGCGCTCATCTACGGCCAGATGAACGAGCCTCCGGGAGCGCGTCTGCGCGTCGGACTCGCCGGCCTCACGAGCGCGGAGTACTTCCGCGACCAGGGTCAGGACGTCCTGCTCTTCATCGACAACATCTTCCGCTTCACCCAGGCCGGCTCCGAAGTGTCCGCCTTGCTGGGCCGCATCCCCTCGG
>JAUSAU010000025.1 GCA_030652345.1 Coriobacteriia bacterium | reverse complement strand
AGGCCGGCGTCTACCCGGTGCCCGCCGAGATCGACGCGAACATCGCCAAGCTCAAGCTCGCGACGATGGGCGTCAAGATCGACGTGCTCACCCCCGAGCAGGAGAAGTACCTCGCCAGCTGGAACGAGGGCACGGTCTAGGCACAGAAGCCTCGGCTGACACGCGCGAACGCCCCGCTCGGAGTGATCCGAGCGGGGCGTTCGTTTGCCTCGAGGTATCGGGCTTCCGAATCCAATGCGGGGGAGCCCCTCCCCGGTCGGACGTCAGGAGATCGCACCGCCACTCGCGCCTCGCAGCGCCTCATCGACCATCCGGACCATCTCCTGTGGGCTGTCGAACACATTGGCGATGAACGGCCCGAGTGAGTCCCGGTCGAATATGTTGAGCTCCGGGTCGGCGAACGCGTAGATGAACGAGCTATCGAGTCCGAGGTCGAGCCTCTCCCAGATGAATGACGATTGCAGCGAGACGGCGACACGCGGCTCGAACGTCTTGGACCTCGAGTTGCTGCCGGTCCGGTCGACCGTCACGCGGGCACCGTCTGCCAGCGCGACATACGGCGGCTCGATACCGTGCTCCTCCCACAGGCCGCGCTCCATCGGGTGGGGGTAGAGCCGGAGGGTCCTCCCGTTTTCCCGCGCGTAGCGGGCGAGAGCCTCGATGAGCATCTGCGACGTCGCGGCGTAGGCGTTGTCTGCCAGGTCACCTCTCCGAATCGCCTCGATGTCGCGGGATATGTACAGTCCGCCGATGCGCGCCCACTCTCCCGACGAGAAGTAGCCGATGTCGCAGGTGGGGGCAGTGGGAGCGAGGTCGATCGTGTCTGACACGTATTCGCCGCTGCGGTAGACGGATTCCGCGCTCTTGAATATGCCCTGCTCTCGGAAGAACTCGACTTCCGGGATGTTGACCCGGGACGTCAGGACGACCGGAATGTCGAGGTGGAAGAACCGGCAGTTCCGGTAGAGGGGGATGTTCTGGAACACGGGGATCACCTCGACGCGGCTGTGTTTCGCGAGGAAGGTCGTCAAGAGGTATGAGCGTCGATCGTAGAGGCCGAAGACGTAGACCTTCGTGATTCCCGGGAGCGCTCGGGCCATCGACTGTACGTCCAGCAGGAGCCACCCGATCCACCGGTAGCGACGATCCGACACGTCGGTCAAGGCGAGGAGCGCGGCGGCGATGCCCAGCGCATACCAGCGCAGCCATGGGCCACGGCCGGTCCCGGGCACACGCTCCTCCCCGCGACCCACGAAGTCGAGCGGCTCACCGAAGTGATGCCGCACGAAGTAGCTGCGATGCTCGCGGTACCCCGATGATGTCGCGACGTCGTAGGCGACTATCTCGCTGCGCAGCGGCGGCGATGGGGCGAAGCGGCGCCGGGTCGCCGTGAGCGTGACGGTGGCAAGGAGTCGGAGTCGGTCCGCCCACCAGCTGGCGGGACCCCGGGCGGGCAGCAGCCTCACATCGAGAGCGCGATCCATGATCGCGTCGTCTCCGCGATTCAGCTTCCGTATCACCCAGCGTGCGACGTCGAAACCCATCGCTACGGCCTTCCGGTGCGGCTCAGGAGGAACTCGGCAAGCGCGAAGTCGAGTTCCGAGTCGATGTCGACCGAGCGTTCCTGGGGCATGACGTGGGCGAACGCGCCCGGCCCGACAAAGGTACCGGTCTCGCGCAGCCATCCGAGTTCGGCGACGTAGACCGCCCCGTTGAGGCGATAGAAGGCGGGCAGCTCCTGGCGATTGGCCGTGGTGTCGCGCTGAGCGAGGAAGCCGTCGAGTGAGCGATCGGGGGGCAGCGTACCCGAGAGCAGCGGGCTGTGCTCGGCATCGCAGACCGCCGCGATGGCATGTCCCCCAGACTTCGTCAGTTCCCGCAGAGCGAGTTCGACGTCCTCGCTGGTCCTCAGCGGCGAGGTCGGCTGGAGTAGAACCACGAGCTCGAAGTCGCGGCCCTCGTTCGCGAGCGTGTCGACAACGTCGAGGACGACGTCGATCATGCGGGAGTCGTCGCGGGCCAGATGCGGCGGCCGGAGGAACGGTACCTCGGCGCCGGCCTGCCGGGCGGCATCGGCGATGCCCTCGATGTCCGTCGAGACGACTACGGCGTCCAGTGAAGGGCTGGCGAGCGCCGCCGCCACCGTCCACGCGATCAGTGGACGGCCGGCGAGGGGGCGGACGTTCTTGCCGGGCAGGCCCTTCGATCCGCCCCGCGCGGGGATCAAGCCGAGGACGCGTTTGCCGTCATACATGGGCCGGTCCGCCTTCGTGGTCGCCGGTGATGGTGTGGTCGATGCCCTCCGGCAGGTCGTGGAAGTGCTTCTTGATGGAGCCGAGGCCCGGTGTAGCCGATCTGAGAATGTCGGCGATCCGGTGGGTGGCACGGCCGTCCCCGTACGGCGTCACGCGGCGGGCGGCGAGTGCCTGCATCTCCGGCGTGAGTGCCCTGGCGACCGCGTCGCGGATGGCCGCTTCCTCAGGGTCGCAGTGAAGAACCGACGCTCCGGAGACGCGCCCTGCCTGGCGATCGCCGATGTCCACCGTCGGCGTGCCGAGTGCGGGTGATTCGATGATCCCGCTGCTGGAGTTGCCGACGCACACGTCGGCCTGCGCAAGGATGGAGAGGTATCGGGACACCCCGAGCGAATCGAACACGCGGACCGATTCCGGGTGTCCCTCCGCGAACCGCGCCAACGCGTCGAACAGGTCGCGGTTGCCCGCGTCCGCATTCGGTTTCGTGACGATCACTGAAAGGTCGGGGAACGATCCGAGAGCCGCTGCCAACGACGCGAACTGGTCCGGCGCGCTGTGGTCTTCGAGGGTGACCGGATGGAACGTCACCAACGCGGTGCGGCTCCCGAAGACCGGGCCGAGATCGGCCTCGAGCTGTGCGCGGGTCAGCAGCGGCGTGTTGAGCGCGTTGTCCACGCCGGGGGCTCCCACACAGTACACACGCGAGGGGTCCTCGCCGAGTTGGATGATGCGCCGGCGGTACTCCTCGGTCGACGCGAAATGGAGCCAGGACATCTTCGTGATCGCGTGCCGGATCGCGTCGTCCGTCGCGCCAGCGGTGAGTTCGCCGCCGTGGATGTGCGCGATCGGGACACGCGTGAGTAGCGCGGCCGTGGCGGCGGCAAGGGCTTCGGTGCGGTCGCCGAGTATCACGACCAGGTCCGGGCGATCGCGGGCGAAGACGTCGGCGAAGCCCGCCATCGCCTCCGCGGTCGCCTTCGTCACGCCCGCCTCCGAATCGTCGTCGAGCCCGATCGGGATGCGCGCAAGTATCCGGTGTCCGTGAGCCTCGATCTCCCGAACGGTCAGACCGAATCGCTCAGACAAGTGCGTTCCGGTGACGACGACCGCGACGTCGAATTCCGGATCGCCCTCGAGAAGCGTGATGAGTGGATGGAGGAGGCCGTAGTCGGCCCGTGTGCCGGTGATGACCTGGATGCGGGTCGCTCCCATCACAGATCCTCCTCGATGAGGTCGTCGCGCCCGTAATCACGCGATGCGGTCCGCCCTATGACGTGGTCCCAGAGCAGGGGGCTCATCCCGCTCCCGGGTCGCTTGACCGCGATGTTCATGGCCGTGAAGGGCTCACCCTCCGCTATGTCCCGCTCCGCGACGAGGCTCTTTCGCGCCACGGCGGCATTTTCGAGTTCTAGGGCGCTCGGGTTCTTGATGCCGTCGCCCAGTGCGAGTTCGATCCGGCGCACGGCGGCCACCATGGCGGTGAGCTCGGATGGCTCCAGCGAAGCGCGGTGATCGGGGCCCGGAAGTGTGCGGTCGAGCGTGAAGTGCTTCTCCAAGACCTCGGCGCCGAGCGCCACCGCGGCGAGCGAGATGTCGATGCCCTCGGTGTGGTCGGAGTACCCCACGCGTACTCCGAGTCCGTTGCGCATCGTGACCATCGCGCGAAGGTTGACCGATGCCGGATCTGCGGGGTACTCCGTGGTGCAGTGGAGCACGGTGACCCGATCGCGTGCCAGCCCGGCCTCCTCGAGGATCGCGAGAGAGGCGCTGACCTCGTCCAAGGTCGCCATGCCGGTGGAAAGCAGGACCGGGAGCCCTGTCCTGGCCACTGCACGCAGATAGGGCGTGTTGGTGACCTCGCCCGAGGGGACCTTGACGCGATCGATGCCCATGGCGGTCAGGGCGTTCAGGCTCTCGATGTCGAACGCCGCGGACATGAAGATGATGCCGCGCTCGGCGCAGCGCTTCATCAGCGCCGCGTGAGCGTCCATGTCGAGTTCGAGGCGCGACAGCATCTCATACTGGCTCTCAGATGCGGGGGTGCCGGCCGTCTGGTAGTCGGCCTTCGGGGCGCCCCGGGTCGCCAGTCGGCTCGCGGAGAAGGTCTGGAACTTGACGGCGTCGGCGCCCGCTGCGGCCGCGGCATCCACCATACGAAGCGCCCGGTCGAGTGAGCCTTCGTGGTTGACGCCGGCCTCGGCGATGATGAATACGCTGTTCATCTCGTACCACCGGCCCCGAGATGTCTGCCCCGTCGTTCGGCTGTGGCGTTCATGCTCAGACCTGCTCGGCGCCGAAGCGCACGAGAGTCTCACGAAGCTCCTCGATCTGGCCGATGTCGAGCCACGACTTCTCGGAGACCGGATAGACGCCCACGCGCCTGCCGTCCTGAAGGTAACCCGAGACCAGATCCGTGACGTGATAGAAGGTGTCGTCGGGCACGTCGGCGAGCACGCACGGATCCATCACGTAGAACCCCGTGCTCACAAGGAAGTCGAACTGCGGCTTCTCCGTGATCGCGGTGAGGCGGCCGCCGTCCTTGATCTCACACACGCCGTAGGGAATGGTGACGTGCTTCATGGACGCGACGACCGTCACGAGGTTGCCGCTCTCCCTGTGGTACTGCTCGATGCTTCCGTAGTCGGCATCGACGAGAACGTCGCAGTTCGTCACGAAGAAGGGCCGGTCCAGGTGCCTGCGCATCAGGGACAGGCTGCCACCCGTGCCGAGCGAACGCTCCTCATCGACGAACTCGATGTCGTGAGGGAGGTCCTCGTCGGCGAAGTACGCTTTGATCAGGTTCGCCTTGTAGTTGAGCGAGACGAGGAACTCGTTGCAGCCGTGAGCGGCGAACCGCTCCATGATGTGTTCGATGATCGGACGGTCGCCGAGCGGTATCAGCGGTTTTGGCAGGATCGAAGTGAACGGAGCCAGCCGCGTTCCCTGACCGCCGGCCATGATCACGACCGGCATGCCCAGCGCTCGGCGTGGCGCTGAGGGTTCCTCGAACAGATCGGTCCACCGCACGATGGCGACGACCCGCCCGTCCGGGTCGAGTACGGGCACGAGGTCGATCTTGTGGGCCACCATGAGCGCTTCTGCGTCGGAGCGTGAAGCGCCGTCCGCGACCGTGATCGGCGATGTGTTGGCAGCTGAGGCCACCGGTTCGTCGAGCCCACGACCGGCCAGGATCCAGCGGCGTACGTCGCCGTCAGACAGGACGCCCTGGAGGCGTGCATCTTCGTCACAGATCAGGGCGATGCGCATCGCAGACGCGTCCAGGCGGTGCAGGGCTTCCCGTATCGTCGATTCAGGACTCACCAGCAGGTCTCTGACTCGTTCCTCCATCAGCCAAGCCCCTTTCGGCACGCCTGCCGCACGGCGTCGCACACACGCCGCACCCCGGCTTCGGTCAGGTCACTGCTGCACGGGAGATTGAGTGCCCGGCTGTGGATCGCAGCCGAACGTTCCGTGGCCCATGCCCGATCCTCGCGGTAGGGGGACTGGCGGTTGTTCAGTTCCCATAGCGGGCGGCTCTCGATGCCGTTCTCGAGCAGATGAGCCATGATCGCGTCGCGATCTGCGCCGGCTTCCTTGGCGTCGATGAGCAGCGTGTAGAACCAGTGGTTGGGTGCCGTGCCATCGGGGGTTCCGAGCATCTCGAGGCCTGGCGTATCGGAGAACTCCTCGGCATAGGTGTTCAGATTGCGCTTCTTCGTCGCGATGAATGTGTGTAGGTTCTCCAGTTGGCCGACGCCGATCGCGGCGGCCACGTTGGTCAGACGGTAGTTGTAGCCGACCGCGTCGTGGACGAAGCGGACTGCGTCAGTCTTCGCCTGTGTCGTCAGATGGCGGGCGCGGGTGGCGACCGCCTCGTCGGAGGTCAGGATCGCCCCGCCGCCGCCGCATGTGACGATCTTGTTGCCGTTGAACGACATGGCACCGATGGTCCCCACGGTCCCGGTGTGGCGTCCCGCCAGCGGTCCTGCGGTCCAGCGACTGCCGACCGATTCTGCGGCATCCTCGATCACTGCAAGCCCATGGTTCTTCGCGATCCGCATCAGGGCGACCATGTCGCACGGATTGCCGAAGACGTGGACGGGCATCAGCGCGCGGACACGCAGACCCGTCAGGCGATCGACCGGGCCCAGGGGTGAGCTCTCGCATCCGTCGGTCAGATACGACTCGACCGATTCAGGATCCATGCAGAGGAAGTCATCGCAGTCAACGAAGACCGGACGCGCTCCGGTGTAGGCGATCGCGTTACACGAGGCGATGAACGTCACCGCGGGGGCGATCACGGCGTCGCCGTGGCCGATGCCGCTGCTGATCAGCGAGACATGCAGCGCCGACGTGCCGCTGTTGCAGGCGACGGCGAACGGCGATCCCGTCAGTTCACACAGGGCCTGCTCGAATCGCCTCACATGGCCGCCGCTTGTGGAGACCCAACCCGTGTCGAGGCAGTCCTCGACGTACGCTCGTTCGTTGCCGGTGATCACCGGCGCCGAGAGCGGCAGGAACGGATCAGACATTGTAGATGTCCCACTTGTACCTGGAGAGGTTCACGGGATCGCGGAACCATTCCGTGGTGCGCTCGAGTCCGTCGCGGAGCGAGATCGCAGGCTCCCATCCGGTCAACTCGTGCAGTAGGCGGGTGCTGCCAAGCAGTCGCTCGACCTCGCTGGCCTCCGGGCGCATGCGCTGCTCGTCGGAGGCGATGCGCGCCGCCGGGTTGATGATGTCGATCAGCATCGTGGCGAGGTCCCCGATCGAGATCTCCTTGCCGTTGGACACGTTGATCTCGCGCCCCACGGAGTCGTCACAGGAGACGGCGGCGATGTACCCGGCACAGGTGTCGGTCACGTAGTTGAGGTCGCGAGTCGGAGTCAGGGCGCCCAGACGGACTTCGTCCGCGCCGGACAGCAGCTGCGTGATGATGGTCGGGATGACCGCGCGCGCGGACTGTCGCGGGCCATATGTATTGAAGGGACGAACGGTGACGACCGGCGTTCCGAATGAGCGGTAGAACGAATCGGCGAGCGCATCGGCCCCGATCTTCGATGCCGAGTACGGTGACTGGCCCTGGCGGGGATGGGTCTCGTCGATCGGCACCGTCTTCGCGGTTCCATAGACCTCGGAGGTTGACGTGACGGCCAAGCGCTCGATACCCAAGTCGCGAGCGGCCTGGAGTACGTTGAGCGTGCCCTTCACATTCGTGTCGATGTAACTGTCCGGTGAGTGGTACGAGAACGGGATCGCGATGAGGGCGGCAAGATGAAGGACGACGTCGACGTCCTTCATCGCCGTGCGCACGCCGTTCGGGTCGCGGATGTCGCCTGCGAACACATCGAGCTGTCTGGTGCGCGCAGCCGGCAGTGTGTCGAGCCAACCCCATGAGCCGAATGAGTTGTAGTAGACGAACGGTCTCACGTCTGCGCCGAGATCCATGAGAGCCTCGATCAGGTGGCTGCCGATGAATCCGTCGGCGCCGGTCACGAGTACGCGCTTGTCCCGCAGGTCCATCGAGAGAGCCCCTCACCGGTCGACGGGTGGTTTAAGTCGGCTGACCGCCAGATGGTCGCGCGCAGAAGCGCAGGCGATCCCTCAGCCATTCTACGGGACGAGTTACCGTGCTTCAAACGGCGCGGGAATGACTACCGATGCGAGTCGCCCGGCCCTGCACCGGAGTCGCCACCGTCGACCTCGCCGGCTTGCGCCTCGACAGCCGCCGCCTCGTCGATGGTCAGGTTACGGCTCGGGCGCTTGCGGATGCGGTCGATGAACGCACGTATCTCGGCAGGCGAGACGATGTCGAGCGCCGGGAATGACGCGAGGGCCGCGACCAGAAGGACCAGTTTGAGCGTGAGTGAGATCGCGGGGTGGAGTGATGTCGACTCGATGCCGAGGTTCGCGGCGAAGGCGACCGCGAACACCGCCACGAGCTTGGCGAGCCGGACATCTTCGAAACTGCCCTTGATCAGATGGCCGCTGACCATGCGTGCACTGAGGGCCATGAGCGCGAAGGCCGCCAGGGTGTTCCACGCTGCCGCCCACATGCCGAACCGAGGCATCAGCCAGAGGTTCAGGCCGATGTTGAGTGCCGCGGCTATCGCGGAGATCAGCGGCACCCACTTGGTCTTGCGGGCGTAGAAGATGCCGGTCGACAGGACGCTGTACAGGGCGAAGAAGTAGTAGCCGGCTGCCACGATGGGTACTAGGCCCGCAGCCGCGTGGTACTTGGGTGCGGCGAGCAGCAGGAGGAGTTCGCGGGACAGGAGCATGTACGCGATCGCGGCCGCCGTCACGGCGGTGGCGTAGACGGTCGTGAGCCGCGGGAGCTTGGCGCGCCCCTCGTCAGTGGCCGCCAAGTCGTAGTAGACGGGCCCCCAGGCCTGATTGATGGAGGTGGCGACCAGGTTGAGGATCATCGAGATGTTGTACGCCAGTGAGTAGAGGCCGACCTCGGACAGTGAACGGTAACGCTCCAGCATGTAGCGGTCTGCGAACGTCAGGATCCATCCGGCGAAGTAATGGGGGACGAGCGGCACGCCGAACAGGATCGACTTCTTGAGCCACATCCAAGAGAAGTGCGGCCGCATCTCGCGACCGATCAGCCATAGGGCCACGGGCAGCAGTAGCGCTGCGGCGACCATCGTCCCCTTCAGTGAACCGAGTGCGCCCTGGCGAAGGGCGACGACGAAGTAGATCGTGAAGCCGGTGTTGAGCGCGAAGTTCGTCAGCTGGAACACCGTGTGCGTGAGTGCCTGACCTCGAGCGCGGTTGACCGCCTGCAGAAGCCCGAGCGGGATCCCGAAGGTCGCCGTGCACAGCGCGACGACCAAATACGGGTTGAAGGCGATCTGCCCCGACGGGAAGAGGTAGGGCATCAGCGCGGGGCCGAGCAGGAGGAGCAGGGTGAGAACGAGCCCGGTGAACATGAGCGTGAATGTCACCACGCTGAACAGGAGCGACCGGACCTCGTCCTCGGAGTTGTCGGTCTGCGATGACCGGAAGAACAGCGTGAGCGATCCGTTCTGACCGAGCATCATGATGACGCCCGTCATGGTGGTGACCATCGATGCCAGCGACATGAGCCCGTAGTCGGCGGGCAGCAGGAAGCGTGTGTAGATGGGCACCAGGACCACGCCCACCACCTTCGGGAGCAGCCCACCCATCCCGTAGATCACGGAGTCCTTGAACACCCGCTTGATCTCTTTGAACACGCCTCGGCCTTCTGATCGGATCAATGGTCGACAGTGTATCCGCGTATCGACGGGCGGATTGTATCTCACGGCGGATATGGGATGCCGCGTCCGTGGGCAAGCTGTCATTCGGGCCATGACACTCGAGGGAGTCCGAGTGCGGGGCCTTCGCGCGCCCCTCGATCTCGAACCGCCCCTCTCGTCTCCCCACGGTTCAGGCATGAGGCTTGCAGTCCGATACCACTCTCGGGTAGGTAGTCCCTGCACGTGCTCGCTGCACGTCGGTCGTCACTCACGAAGGGATCCGCATGCGCGGTACGGACGCTCGAGGATCGTACTCGCAGGGCAGGGCTGGACCCCTCCGTCGGATCGCGTCGGCATCGATAGCCCTCCTGACGGCTGTGGCGGTCTTCCAGCCGGTTGCCGCGTTCGCGAACTCCCCCGGGCCGCTCCTCGTCCGCCAGATCGCCCGCGATCCCGCACTCGCAGCGCGCCTCGCCGACATCGACCGCTCGGCGCTCGCCCGGGGCGTGAACCGGCCCGCGCGTCCCCATCGGACCGGTGCGCCCGCCAAGGGTGCGGCGGGCGTCGGCGACTCAGTGAGCGGCGGCGTGCTCAAAACCCTCGTCCTGCTCGTGGACTTCTCGGATCATCCCGCCCAGGTGGCACCGTCGTTCTTCGACTCTCTCATCTTCGCCGACGTCTACGGCCCGGCGAGCGTGCGAGGCTATTACCGGGAGGCGTCGTACGGGACGCCGACACAGCGCGGCCTGGTGGATGTCGTCACCTACGACGCACCGTCGACTGTCGGATGGATCCGCCTTCCGCAGACCCTGTCCTACTACGCCGGGGATGCGTACGGGCAGGGTTTCTATCCGCGGAACTCCCAGGGGATGGTGGCGGACGCGCTCGCCGCCGCCGACCCCTACATCGACTTCTCGAAGTACGACGGCAACAGTGACGGTGTCGTCGACAACCTCGTGATCGTCCATGCCGGCGAAGGGGCGGAGTACAGCAGCCTGCTCACCGGGCACATCTGGTCCCACGCGTGGTCACTGTTCGGGACCGTCACGCGGGACGGGGTGCGGATCTCCGGCTACTCCACCGAGCCCGAGTACTGGGTGGCTCCGGGCGACATGACCATCGGAGTCTACGCTCACGAGTTCGGCCACATCCTCGGCCTGCCCGATCTCTACGACACCGACCTCACCAGCGAGGGCGTGGGCGACTGGAGTCTGATGTCCGGTGGCGACTGGGCCGGGATACTGAAGCCTGGAGACTGCCCGACTCGACTCGACGCGTGGTCGGCGGCGCAGCTCGGCTGGCTGCAACCACAGACCGCCTCGGAGTCGATGACCGTCTCGCTATCCAGGTCCGGAGCATCGCGCACGGGCGCATGGAAGGTCTACCCGCGCGGCGCCACGTCCACCAAGGAGTACTGGCTGATCGAGAACCGCCAGCTGTACGGTACCGACGCCGGTCTCCCCGGCGCCGGTCTGCTCATCTGGCACATCGACGAGAACCAGGCGAACAACAACGACGAGAACCACAAGCTGGTGGACCTCGAAGAGGCGGGCGGAATCCAGCACATGGACTTCCCTGAGAATCGCGGAGGGCTCGAGGACCCGTTCCCCGGCAGCGGCGACCAGCGCGTCTTCAGCGTCTCGACCGTCCCTGACTCCCGGACCTACCTCGGTGTCGACTCGAAGCTGAATGTCCAGGCCATCAGTGACAGCGCCGCCACCATGACGGCGAGCATCTCGACAATGATGCCCGGGGACGCGTTCTCGGGATCGGTGCTCACGGAGGCGTTCGGGAGCCATGCGGCGTATATCGATGGCGCCACGATGCAGTTCGCCGAGCCGGCGCCCGTCGCGGATCCGGCAATCGGGTCGTCGCTGTGGTACGAGTGGCAGGCCCCCCGCGACGGGGCGGTCTACTTCGCCACAACGGGAAGCGATTTCGACACCGTTCTCGGTGTCTACACGGGTAGCACGCTGGGCGCACTCTCTGAGGTTGCTTCGGACGATGACGGTGACGGTGGAACTGCGAGCATTGTCGGCTTCACGGCCAGTGCGGGCACGATCTACCGGATCCAACTTGGTGGGCAAGCTGGCGCTTGGGGCCGCGCCGTCCTGAGCTGGGGCTACGCGTCCTCGCCGGTGCTGCGCACGCCGCGGGTCTCCGGCCGCTACTCGCATCACATCTCGGCCACGTTCGTCGGAGCAGTCAGTCCAGGTCACAAGACAACCGTGCGCGTCACGATCCAGATCAGGTCGGGCCGTTCGTGGCGTACGGTGCGTAACGCGTCGGTCAGGACGACATCGACCGGATCGTGGTCGTATCGGATCCGGCTGCGCGCCGGGACGTACCGCGTCCGCGCATACGCGCCGTACGACACGCGCCACCTCTCAGCATTCTCCGGATGGCGGACCATCAGGGTGCGCTGACCGCGGCACCGAGTCCGGCCCCTCTGTATCGAAACGTCCCTATCCCGTACAGTGGTGTGCGGCGCGTGGGAGGCGCCGTGACGAGGGACTGAATTCGGGAATCGGGGGCTACGCCATGGAACGCATCTTGCGCGCACGTGTCGGCACAACCTTCAGGCGAGCGGCGATCATCACGATCGTGTTGGCCATCGCCGGTGCGTTCGCCGTGCCGGTCACCGCATCCGCCGGGGTGATGACCACCGAGCACATCGCGGCGGCGTACGACTCCTTCGACTCCGCGGCACTGGCGGGACTCGTTCTTGAGGGCGACGCCACCGTAGAGGGGAAGGTCCTGCAGCTGACGCCGGACGAGGGCGACAGCATCGGCACCGCGTTCATCGGCCAGAAGGTCCATCTGAAGCAGAAGGGGTCGTTCAGCACCCACTTCGCATTCCGCATGTCGAGCGACGGCGCGGACGGCATGGCCTTCGTCGTTCGCTCGGGTGCCGGGACGACGAGCGGCGGCGGCGGGGGACTCGGATACGACGGGACGCCCGGTACCTCGCTCGCCGTTGAGTTCGACACGTACCAGAATGACTGGGACAACAGCGACAACCACGTCGACGTCGATCTGTACGGTACGACTCACCACCCGTATCCGTGGCAGAACTACGATCCCGGCCTGGAACTGAACAACGGCGACATCCGCTACGTATGGATCGACTACACCAGCGAGAACGCGATCTACGTGAAGATCAGCCCGTACGACTCGCGCCCCACCACCGACCTCATCTCGGTGAGCGGCTACCAGGTGCTTCCCTCCGGCCAGACAGAGGGCGACATGTACGTGGGCTTCACCGCTGCCACCGGCGGCGAGTCCCAGACCCACGAGATCCTCGAGTGGCAGTTCGAGAGCGCCGAGCACCGTATGCCGCCGTTCTTCGATCACAACGCCATCGACTACGTCATGGATGTGGCGGCGGTCGAGGCCAGCGTCTCGCCGGCCCTCGTCCCGCTCGGCGGCACCGCCACACTCACCTACACCGCACGCACCGCCACCGGCACACCCGTGCCTGGCGAGACGCTCAAGCTCACGGCCCCTGCGGGGGGCACGCTCGCCACGGACACCGTCATCACGGGTGCCGACGGCAGCGTGAGTGTCACGTACACCGCGCCCGCTTCGGGCCGCAAGGCGTACTTGGTGCGGGGCGTCTCGACGACCGCCCTGGTCATCGAGACCGCCGTGCCGGTGGGCTATGTCCCCGCCGTCGTGAACCCGCAGCCCGCCATCACGAACGCGTACGTGAACTTCCACGCGGACGTCGCTCCGGGGCTCACGGTCACGGACGCGTACGACACGTTGTTTCAGGGCGCTCGCGTCCGGATCCTCAACCCGATGTATGGGCGTGAGCGGATCTACGGCTACGGCACCGATTCCGCGACCGAGACGGTCCTCACATTAGCGGAGCCCGCGACGCTCGCCACCTATCAGTCGTGGCTCCGAGGTATCGGGTACCGCGGCCAAGTCAGTGGTGTGACGCGGCAGATCGAGTTCTCCGTCTTCGACGGCATCGCGTGGAGTGCGCCGGCGATCAAGACGCTGAAGGTGCTCCCGCCGCCGATCGCGGCAACGCGCGTGAACCGCACAGTGCGCGCGAGCGTCAGTGCGACCGGCGCTCAGGGCGTCGACGCGGAAGGCAACATGCGCGACAGCCTTCAGGGCTTCGTCTCGCCGACCGGCCGCTGGGTCGTCTTCTACACCGGTAACAAGTTCGCACCTGAGGACACGAACAGCAGTGGCGGTTCCACGGGGGGCCAGGATTGGTACCTCAAGGACACGTCGACCGGTGCGATCAGCTATGTGAGCATGGGGATCGGGAGTCAGGCCAGCATCGACCCGATCGACGGCGGCGACAGCGGCGCCGACGTGAGCGCGGACGGCCGCTACGTGGTCTTCGCCGACTGGGCGAGCAACCTGATCGGGGGCCTGAGTCCGAACGGCCTCGTCGGGTCCGGCGCGTTCGCCGTTCCGTCCATGGGCGGGGATACGAACAGGGCGAGCGACGTCTTCTACCGCGACATGAACACCGGCATCACTACGCGCATCAGCCTCACGGCATCCGGGCTGCAGGCCAAGGGAAGCAGTTACGACCCCGTGATGAGTGCCACCGGGCGTTACGTCGCTTTCGTCTCAGACGTGAGCCTGGAGACCAGCGACACCAACGACGTCTCCGACGTCTACCTCAAGGACATGGTGACCGGTTCCATCAGGCGTGTGAGCGTCTCTTCCGCAGGCGCGACAGGGGATGCGCGGTCCGTGTATCCCTCGATCAGCGCCGACGGTCGCTTCATCGCGTTCGAGTCCAATGCGTCGAACCTCGTGTCCGGGGACACCAACGAGGGCGCCGATGTCTTCGTCCACGACACCGCGACCGGTGAGACCACGCGGGTCAGCCTGAGCGACGGCGGCGACGAGATCCCGATCGACAGCGTCGATCCGTCGATCTCGGATGACGGCCGCTTCGTGGCGTTCGCCTCGAACGGCACGACGCTCACTGCGGGCGACACCAACCGGGCGTACGACGTCTTCGTTCGCGACCGCGTCGCGGGCCGCACGGTGGCGGTCTCCGTCGGGGCAGGCGGCGTTCCAGTGGGTGCCTGGACGCCGAGCATCAGCGGAAGCGGACGGTACGTGGCGTTCAGCTCGATTGCCCCGCTGGTGGCGGGGGACGTCAACGACAGCGCCGACATCTACGTTCGCGACATGGTGCGCGGCGTGACGACCATCGCCTCGCTCACGCAGGCCAAGACATCCACGCTCGACGACTCGTACGATCCCGACATCAGCAGCGACGGACTGACGCTGAGCTATGTATCCGAGGCCGAGAACATCGTGGGCGACGACACCAACGGGTCCTCCGATGTCTTCGTGGCCCGGCTCACGCCGGCGCTGCTGGCGCCGAGCGGCACGGGCGTCGGTCGGCCGTGGACGCGGTGGATCGCGCCGCGGAACCGCAAGACGCTCGTCTACGGGTACCTGGGCGCGCGGCACGCCGCGGGCAGCCACGCCGTCACCCTCCGCTGCTACAGGATGGAGAAGGGCGTCTGGGTCCTGCGCAAGACCGTCGCCATGCCGGCGACCCGCACTCGCGCCGGTCACCAATCGAAGTACGCCGACTACGTCAGCTTCCCGCTCGCCGGTCGCTGGAAGCTCGTCGCGATCCACGCGCACGCGGGGCACGAGCCTGACGTGTCGGGATCGCGCTACTTCTGGGTGCGGTGACGCGAGGTTCGCCTCCGCTACCTGCGGGTCTCTCCGCGCGCCCCGGCTAATCTCGCGGGGGCGCGCTTCGTTCCCGCTCCTGAGTTGTATGCGGGACACGCTTGCGGGACACTGGCTGCTCAGGTAACCGCGAACCGTTCCCGGAGGGTCCCATGGCAGTCAGCGACATCCCGCGCACCATCTGGTGGCAGGTCGACGAGACGACCGGCCTGCCCGCCGTCTACATGATCGACCAGTCCCGCCTGCCGCTCGCCGGCGACGTCCTGGTCTGCAACCTCTACGACGGCGTGTGTCAGGCGATCTCGGGCATGGCTGTCCGCGGAGCGCCCGCCCTCG
Source organism: Coriobacteriia bacterium (assembly GCA_030652345.1). The sequence continues at coordinate 369 of JAUSAU010000025.1, read as the reverse complement.
GTGTCGCCGCCGCTCTCGGCATGGCGCTGTGGGTCGCCAACGAGTCCGACGAGATCGAGGACCGTCACGAGTTCCTCGAGGCACTCGACTTCGTGGCCTCGGAGATCACGGCGACCCGCCCAACGGCCGTCAACCTCTTCTGGGGCGCCGAGCGTATGCGCACCCTCGCCCGCGACAACGCCGACCTTCCGCTCGAGGAGCTGCGCCAGCTCATCATCGACGAGGCGATCGCCATGCAGGAGGAGGACGAGCAGCGCAACCGCCGTATCGGTGAGAACGGCGCGGCGCTGCTTCCCGATGACTGCCGCATACTGACCCACTGCAATGCCGGCTCGCTCGCCACCGCGTTCTTCGGCACCGCGCTCGGCG
>JAUSAU010000019.1 GCA_030652345.1 Coriobacteriia bacterium | reverse complement strand
GACGGCTCGTCCCTAGACGTGCTCGAGCCAGTAGTCGTACTCGGGATCCTCGCCGCGGACGACCCTGAAGTAGGCGTCCTGCAGCAGCTTGGTGATGGGGCCCGGCTCGCCGATCGGCCGATGGTCGACCGACTTGATCGGCACGACCTCGGCTGCCGTGCCACAGAAGAAGATCTCGTCGGCGATGTAGAGGTCGGTTCGCACGAGCGACGCCTCGACGACATCGATCTCGAGGTCCTGGGCAAGCGCGATGATCGTGTCGCGGGTGATGCCCTCGAGGATGCCGTCGGAGACGGGCGGCGTGACGATGAGATCCTCGCGGATGACGAAGATGTTCTCACCGGTGCCCTCGCAGACCATGCCCGCCTCGTTGAGCAGGATCGCCTCGGCGTAGCCGTGGTCGTTGGCCTCCATGCGCGCGAAGCTCGAGTTGATGTAGTTGCCGGTCGCCTTGATCTGCGGCGGGATGGCGTTGTTGCCGCGCTGGCGCCACGAGGAGACACCGGCGTCGACGCCGTTGAGCAATGCCTCTTCGCCCAGGTAGCTGCCCCACGGCCAGACGGCGATGAAGGCACTGACGGGGGCGGGAAGCGGGTCGAGGCCCATCACGCCGTAGCCGCGCATGACGACGGGGCGGATGTAGCACTCCTTGAGGCCGTTGAGCCGGATGAGCTCCTTGGTGGCCTCAACCATCTCCTCGACGCTGTAGGGCATCTCCATGCGCAGCATCTTCGCGCTACGCTCGAGGCGCTCCATGTGCTCGGTGAGGCGGAAGACCGCGGGGCCGTCGGCGGTCTCGTAGCAGCGGATGCCCTCGAAGACGCCGGAGCCGTAGTGCAGGGCGTGGGTGAGTACGTGGACCTGGGCGTCGTCCCAATCGACGAACTGGCCGTCCATCCAGATCTTGTCCACCTTGGGCAGCGCTGCCATGGCGTGTCCCCTCCCCGTGTCGATGCGGTCTGCGCGGCCGATCGGGCCGCGAGGTTCGTACAGTCTAGCGCACGGGTGGGCGGCGAGCAGATGCCGACGCCGTCTTGACCGTTACAATGCTACCCGGGCGCACTGCACGTGACGAAGGAGGACGAGTGAGGCTCTTGGTCGTCGGCGCGGGAGGTCACGCGAAGGTCGTCGTCGATGCCGCCATGGCGGCGGGACACACGATCCTCGGTATCGTCGGCAGTCCGGGCGATCCTCCCGAGGTGCTCGGGCATCCCGTGCGGCAGGGTACCGGCGTGATCGACATCGACGGGTTCATCGTCGCCATCGGCGACAACCGCACTCGTGAGCGCATCTTCAACGAGTACTGTGCAGCAGGACTGCTCCCCGCCTCCGTCGTCCATCCGTCAGCCGTCATCGGCCGCGACGTGGAGATCGCAGACGGAGCGTTCGTCGCGCCGGGCGTCATCATCAACACCGGAGCACGGATCGGCGCGAACGCGATCCTCAACACCGGGTGTCGCATCGACCACGACGTCGTCATCGGCGCTCACGCGCACGTCGCCCCCGGCGCGACGCTGTGCGGAGCCTCCCGGCTCGGTACCGGCTCGCTCCTCGGCGTCGGTGCGAGCGTCGTCCCCGGCGCGGTGATCGGTGCGGGCGCGATCGTCGGCGCCGGCGCGGCCGTGACCGGCGACCTTCCCGACGGCATGGTCTGCGTCGGGGTGCCGGCACGCCCGACGCACCGGGTCGAGGGCTGAGACCATGGCCGAACCCCTCGCCATCGACGGCGGCCGGCCGGTCCGTACCACGCCTCTCCCGCCATGGCCCGCACCCGGTGACGCGGAGGTCGAGGCCGTCACGGCGGTCCTTCGCTCCGGCCGGATCAACTACTGGACCGGTGGCGAAGCACGCACCTTCGAGCACGAGTACGCGGCCTCCGTGGATCGCCGCTACGGCATCGCCGTGGCCAACGGCACGGTCGCACTCGAGATCGCCCTGCGTGCCTTCCGTGTCGGACCGGGCGACGAGGTCATCGTCCCCGCTCGCAGCTTCATAGCCACGGCGAGCTGTGCGGTCGCTGTCGGCGCGGTGCCGGTGATCGCGGACATCGACCCGGACAGCGGCAACCTGACCGCTGAGACGGCGCGTGCGGCGCTCACAGAGCGCACCCGGGCGATCATCCCGGTCCACGTCGGCGGATGGCCCGTCGACATGGCGCCGATCATGGACCTCGCGACCGAGCGCGGCCTGTTCGTGCTGGAGGACTGCGCGCAGGCACACGGTGCCACCTATCGCGGGCGACCGGTCGGGTCGATCGGGCACGCGGCCGCGTTCTCCTTCTGCCAGGACAAGATCCTGCCGCTGGGCGAGGGGGGCCTCATCGCACTCGATGACGAGGAAGCCTACCGTCGCGCCTGGGCGTACAAGGACCACGGGAAGTCGCTGGCCAAGGTCGAGCATCCCCCCGCGGACGCCGACACGGCGGGCTTCCGGTGGCTGCACGACAGCTTCGGCACCAACGCGCGCATGGGCGAGCTCGAGGGCGCGCTGGGGCGCGTCGGACTCGCGCAGCTTGCCCACTGGGTGGCCGCGCGGCGACGCAACGCCCTGCGGCTGGCGACGGGTATCGCCGATCTGCCCGGGCTCCGTGTACCGATGACTCCGGCCGATTCCGTGAACTCGTACTACCGCCTCTACGCCTTCGCGCAGCACGATGCGCTCTCCGACGGCTGGTCGCGCGACCGCATCGCCAACGCGATCTCGGCGGAGGGCATCCCGTGCAGGCACGGCTCCTGCGCCGAGATGTACCGCGAGGAGGCGTTCGCAGCGGCCGGCATCGGCCCCGCACAGCGACTCCCGGTCGCGGCATCGATGCAGGAGACGTCACTGAGCTTCTTCGTCCACCCGACGCTCACCGACGCGGACATGGACGACGCGATCGCCGCCGTGTGCAAGGTGATGGCGGTGGCTGCGGCTCCGGGCTCGAGGAACTAGGCCGTCGCACTGCCCCGGTGCCCGCGAGTCGATGCGACGCTAGAGGCGCGCCACGACCAGATCGCCCATCTCGACCGTGCCCACGATCAGCTCGGGATCGGTGTCGTCGGTCGCAATGTCGCGGGTGCGGAAGCCGTCATCGAGAACGCCCGCGATGGCGCCCGCGAGGCGGTCGGCCGCGTCGTGCATCGCGAAGCTGTGGCGCAGCATCAGTTCGACGGAAAGCAGCATGGCGAGCGGGTTGGCGATCCCCTGGCCGGCGATGTCCGGCGCCGAACCGTGACTCGGCTCGTAGAGCGCGGTGCCGTCACCGAGCGATGCCGACGCGAGCATGCCGAGCGAACCGGTCAACATCGAGGCCTCGTCGGACAGGATGTCGCCGAACATGTTCTCCGTGACCATGACGTCGAACTGCGCGGGGCGGCGGACCAGCTGCATCGCGGTGTTGTCGACGAGCTGGTCGATCAGGTCGATGTCGGGGTAGTCCGCGGCGACCTCGTGGACGACCTCGCGCCACAGACGGCTGGACTCGAGCACGTTGGCCTTGTCGACCGAGTGCAGGGTGGAGCGGCGGGTGCGGGCGGCCTCGAAGGCGACCCGGGCGATGCGCTCGATCTCGTACTCGCGGTAGTCGAGCGTGTCGTAGGCGCGCCGGCCGGGACCGCCACCCGTCGCGGCACCCTCGACGCCGGTCTCACGAGCGCGGTCGCCGAAGTAGAGCCCGCCGGTCAGTTCGCGGACGATGAGCATGTCGACGCCCTCGAGCGCGTCGGGCTTGAGCGAGCTCGCGTCGACGAGCGGCGCGAAGATCTTCACGGGACGCAGGTTCGCGTAGAGGCCGAGCGCCTTGCGGATACCGAGCAGTCCCTGCTCCGGACGCGGCTTCTTCGGATCGGTCGTGTCCCACTTGGGGCCGCCGATCGCGGCGAGCAGCACGGCGTCGGCCGAGCGTGCCTGCTGCAGCGTCGCCTCGGGCAGCGGGGATCCGGTGTCGTCGATCGCGACGCCGCCGAGCAGCGCCTCGTGGAACTCGAACACGACACCGTCCCGCTCGCCGATCGCGCCGAGGACCTTGACCGCCTCGGCGGTGATCTCCGGGCCGATGCCGTCGCCGGGAAGCAGGCAGATGCGATGGGTACTCACGAGCGGACCTTCACCTTCACCGATTCGATCAGTCCGCCCCGTTCGATGATGTCACGCACGAACGGCGGGAACGGCTGCGCTGTGAACGTCGCGCCCGTGGTCTCGTTGGTGATCGTACCGGCGTCCGCGTCGACGATGATGCGGTCACCGTCGCTGATGCCGTCGACGGCTTCGGGCGCCTCCATGATCGGCAGACCGGTGTTGATCGCATTGCGATAGAAGATGCGCGCGAAACTCTTCGCGATGACGACGGAGACGCCCGCGGCCTTGATGGAGATGGGCGCGTGCTCGCGTGATGAACCGCACCCGAAGTTCTCCTCGGCGACCAGGATGTCGCCACTGACCACCTTGCCCACGAATCCGGCGTCGAGGTCCTCCATACAGTGCTTGGCGAGCTCTGCGGGGTCGCTCGTATTGAGATAGCGGGCCGGGATGATGACGTCGGTGTCCACGTCGCGGCCGTACTTGTGAGCGGTGCCGGTGAAGTTCATGAGCGATCCCTCCGGAAGCGACATGCGGGTCAGCATGTCGTGCAGTCTAGCAGTGCGCGGTCGGTCCGACAGCGCAACGCACCCATCAGTTACCGCGCCCTGCCCCTGATTCCCGGAGCATGACATGCGAGACAGTAGTCCTGGCGTCGCTTCACCCACGGACTGCGACCATGACAACCACATCCGGCGAGCGCACCGGGCGGGACACTGACCTTGTGCCCCTCTTTCCACTGCTTGCCGGTACCGTGACCCCAGTAGCCCGTTCTGCTGGTCTGATGGCAGCGGCCGCAGTCTCCCTCGGTGTGGCAACGCCAACACAGGACCTTCTTGTCGAATCCTGCAAAGCGCGCGTGATCGTAGCTGAGGAACGTGATGTCATGAGGCATGCGAATCCCATGACACGTGTCGCATGACTTCTCCGCATGACATCCCGAACAGTCACCCTTCGAGACGAGTCGACCGGCGGCGAACAGTCTCTTCTCCGCCGTGGCGGCGGATGGCTCGAGAGTGTGACATGTCGGGCAGGCAGCGCGGGCGGTCTTCCCGTCATGGCAGCGCAGACATGCGGACATCCCGGGCCCTACCGAATCGGGCGAGTGACCCGCGTTCACATGACACTCCCGGCAGCCCGACCCTTTCGCGAGCGGCTCCGCGTGTGACATACGGACACCTCTGCGAGCGTCCTTCACTGTTCCGGTGGCGATCCCGCTATGGCACACGAGGCAACGAGAGGGGTCTATGGTGGCGTTTCGGCCCTGCCGTGCACCGCCAAGATACAGGGCCACGTGTCGGACGCGATCGAGCGTATTGCCGACCGCTCCGCCGAGCTGGTCCGACTCGTGGCACGAGACGCACCGCGACCCGGTGTGAGCCCGCGACAGCCCCGTCGCCGCCGTTGCGGTCGACTCAGGGGCCTCAGCGCGCTTGACGAACTGCGCTGCATGACACGAGATGCAGTACGCATCCTGGGCGGTGATGACATACCCGCTCAGGATAGCCATCAGTACGAACAGGGGCACGGCCAGGCCCCCATAGGCTCTCAGTGCGCGGCGGATCGCCGAGGGCGGCTCCGGGGCGGGCGGCTCGGCGACGCCATGCTCGAGCACGCCGGACTCGCGAGCTTCGTCGCCGCGGGGACCGACCCCATCGCCGTCGTCGGCATTCTCCCCTTCTTCGGCAGCGTCATCCTCATCCGGAAGGCCTGCGAGCACGAACATGACGAACACCACCGCCATGAGCAGTACAAGGCTGGCGATGCCGAGCAGGAGGGCCGCCTGGACCAGATTCGACGTCGGGTCGGCGATGACCTCCTGAATTGTCTGCGCGAGACCGGCCAGGTCCACAGCCCGGAGTGAGTTGAGGATGTTCATCTCGACCGCCTCGGAGCCGGTCCGCCGATGGCGCCGTTGATCCCCCGGCCGAGCGTCCCGTCCGTCCGCCCGGGATGCACGTGCGCGACATGGCACCCGGTGCAGTCGACCTTCGCATGGCAGCGGAGGCACGTCGCCTCTCTGGAGAGCCTGACCGATGCAGCGTGCGTCTTGAGGAAGCCTGCGGGGTGGGGCATATCCATCCGATGGCACGGGTCACACAACGACTTCTTGTCATGACAATCGAGACACTTCGCAGCAGGCCCCTTGGCCTCTGCGCCGTGAGTCCGACCGAAGTCAACACCGTGAGGCAACGGGGTGGCGTGACAACTCACACAGTAGTCGGCGCGGTGGCAGGTGCGGCACAGGCGCAGGTCGCCGAGACCGTGCGTGGCCTTCCACGTCGCTCCGTGCGTCACCTGCCACGGACCAACGCGTAGCCGCGCGCGTCGATCCCTTCCCGTATGGCACGTGTCGCACGTCATCGACGCGCCCCGATCGACATGACACCGGACGCACTCCTCCATCACCGGAGTCCTCACCCATCGAGTCGAGCGTCCGTGGGCCGTCGCGCTGTGGCAGTCCGTGCACTGCGCCGGAGTCGACGCGCAGAACGTGTGATCGAAGCGGAGCCCGTTGCGCGCCGTCACGCCATCGAATATACGCCCGTGGCAGGAGCGGCACGCGCTCGAAGATACCGGCGAGCCGGGCCCTGATACGCCCGAACCCGACAGCGACGCCGGGAGCATCGCCGTCAACTCGGCCCACTTCTCGGAAGGGAGGCTCCAGGCCCCACGCTCAAGGTGGCAGTCATAGCAGTGGATGCGCGCATGTGCGGACTTCGAGAGCGAATCCGCAAAAGGGCGCATCGCGTGACATGATGCACACGCCATCGGCGTGGATGAGGCGATCGCGCCGACCACCCCGAAGAGGACCAGCGTCAAGACGAGCGCAGCAGCAGCGCCGATCGACCGGGAACGCGACTGGGATGTGAGTCTCTTCATGGTGCGCTGAACGACTGCCTCTCCTGAGATGGGGAATCGGCGCCAAGACACGACCCGAGCCCCGATGATAGAGCACGCATGAGGTGCACGCCACGTGCAGGGGGGGGGGGGCGCCGGGGCCCCCCCCCCCCCCACAA
>JAUSAU010000016.1 GCA_030652345.1 Coriobacteriia bacterium | reverse complement strand
TCTGCACCTTGGAGAAGTAGCCGACGATCCGGGTGACGCCGTAGACGTCCATGGAGCCGCACTGCGGACACTGCGCCAGGAGGCCCCGTGCTGTGCGGTTGCACGACTCGCACACCGTGAACTCGGGGCTGAACGCGATCTGAGAGCACTGGGTGTTGCGGAACGTCTTGACGACGAAGGACTCGATTGCCCCGGCATCCGGCTCACTCTCGCCGAGCCACACGTGCACGATCGCGCCGGCGTCGATGAGCGGATGGAAGCGTGACTGCTTCTCGACGCGCTCGATGTAGTCGACCGGTGCGTCGACCGCGAGGTGGATCGAGTTGGTGTAGTAGTAGTTCCCGGAGGTCAGATCACCCTTGACCACGGCGGCCGCCTGGGTCGGCCAGTACTTCATGTCGAGCTTGGCGAGACGGTACCCCGCTGACTCAGCAGGGCTCTCCTCCAGCACGAGGTTGATGGCGTACCGCTCGGAGAGCTCCTTGCACTTCAGGCTCATCGCCGATATGACCTTCAGGCCGAACTTGAGGGCCTTGTCCGACTCATGCAGCTGCTCGCCCGTGTGGATCTGGACGAGCTCGTTCAGACCGATCAGACCCGCAAGGTATGTCAGCTTGTCCATGCGCAGGTACGGGGACCCGTCGAGATCCTGGGTGAGCAGGGCGAGAGGGCCTTCAGAGCCGAGGTCGAAGAGCTCCTGTATGAAGGCGCGCTTCTGCACGTGCGCCTTCGCGATGAGCTCGAGCGACTTGTTCAGCTCCATGAAGAGCGCCGCGTCGTTGCCCTGCGCCTTGTATGCCATCCGCGGCAGGTTGACGGTGACGTTCTGGAGCGCGGAGAAGCGCATGATCTCAGGCGTCTTGGTCTGCTCCAGGTCGCTCTGGCTCAACTTCAGCTTGAGCCTGCAACACTGGGAAACGGTGACCTCGTCCCCCCGGTCGAAGACGAAGTACGTGATGCCCTGGTGTGATGCGACCGCGCACGCGAGCTCGAGGAACTCCTCGTGGCCCGGCGTCTCGAAGAAGTCGTCGTTGATGTGGAGCAGCGGTTTCGGGAAGACGAACGTCTTGCCGACTGCATCGCCCTGCATATAGACCTCGAACATGGCGCGGACGAACTGCTGCGCCTCGTGCGCGTACTCACCGTACGTCTTGCCGGTGTAGGTGCCTCCGGGACCGATCGCCGGCGTGTCCGCGAAGTGGCGCGGGACGTTGTAGTAGAGGTTGAAGTCCGTGAATACGACCTGACTCCCCCGCGCACCGGCGAGTTGGTTGAACTCGAAGATCAGCATCTGCGCGAGCTGCTTGATCTGCTCGTAGGTCCGCCCTTCGAGATACGGCGCGAAGAAGATGTTCACGGCCTCCCAGCCGACGGCGCCCGCGTAGTGTCCCTGGAGAGCGGACGCGAACTTCACCATGTGGCCGATGAGCACCTCGGCATGCTTCGCAGGCTCGGATATCGACGTGATGTTGGGCATGCGGAGGCCGAACTTCTTGATGAATTCGAGCGAGTGCCCCCCGCAGTACGGTCGGATGATGAAGCCGAGGTCGTGCAGGTGGAGGTCGCCGACGAGGTGCGCCTCCGCGACGTCCTCGGTGAACACGCGGCGAAGTGCGTACTCCTTGAGGATCGTCTCGGCGATGGTGAGGTTGACCGACTCCGGATTGTGCGTCGTGTTGGAGTTCTCGTGGTTCGCGTTCGTGATGATCTGCTCGACGTCCCACATCGGGAGGCCCAGGTTGCTGTGCTTCTTGTGCGCGAGGGTCATCCCGCGCTCGAGGAACTCGAGGTCGACGATCTCGCGGATGATCGTGGTCGTGACCGTCACGAGGTTCGTGCGGTCGATGCGGTCCTCGACCGCGAGCGCGATCTCCTCGGCGACGTGCGGGGCGATGCCGGCCTCTTTGACGAGGGAACCGGCGATCTTGGTGCGGTCCCAGGAGTCGATCTCCTGCTTGCTCGACGTGGAGACGAGCAGGGCGATGTCAGTGGCGTCGGCCTGGCCGCGAGCCGCTGCGGGCTTGATGACTTGAACGATCCGTTCCATGACCATCTGATGCGACCTCTCCCACTACCCGGACACTGCTCTATCTGAGCCCCTTGAGCTCGCGCGTGAACTCGTCAAGGTCCTGGAACTGCTTGTAGACCGAGGCGAATCGAACGTACGCGACCTTGTCGAGGTCCTTGAGGTGCTCGAGGACGAGGTCTCCGAGCTGCTTGGCCGTGAGCTCGTAGCGGAAGCTGTTGTGCAGTTCCGCCTCGACCCCGTCGATCAGCGTCTCGAGCTGGCTCGCCGTCACATCGCGCTTGACGGTCGCGACGACCAGACCCCTCAGCAGCTTGCCGCGATCGAACGGCTCGCGCCGGCCATCCTTCTTGATGACCATGAGCGGCATCTCCTCCACGCGTTCGTACGTGGTGAAGCGCTGCTCACAGGACAGGCACTCGCGCCGTCGCCGTATCGCCACTTGTGACTCTGAGACACGGGAGTCGACGACCTTTGTCTCGTCGTGACCACAGAACGGACACTTCATCGGTCTCCCACCCCCATATGTAGGCCGTCAACGATGATAGCCCACAACATATGGGGTTACAACGGTGAAACCACCGGAGAAGTGCTCCTGTTCGCCCACGGGAGTCGGAACGGGACGAGGGGTCGCAGACGGCGGATGTGCGGGTGGGCGCAGGGGGCGAACGGGGCCCTAGCGGACCCCGTCGGACGCGGCGAGCTCCGCTAGGGCCACCGTATCGCGGGTGTCCCCGGCCTCCGGCACACGAAGGACAGAGCCCGCTCGCAGTGACGAGTCAGCCAGATGGTTCATGCGCCTGATCTCGGCCACTGTGGCGGCGATCGTCCTGCCCGGGATCCGATTCTCGGTGGCGATCGACCACAGCGTGTCGGTCGATGCGACCCGCACCGTCGTGGAGGCGGTCGCGCCCGATGGGGCGGACTGCCCGGGACGCGGGATGGAACCGAGGCACACCAGGAGTGCGGCGAGCGCGACAGCCCAGAAGACCGGACCCAGCACCGCATGCCATCCGAGTGCGGGGGTCGCCTCCGCCGTGCGCCTCCGCGTGACCGCCTGCCGGCCCCGTCCCGCTGCGATGGTGCTCATGTCCCCAACCTCTCCGTCTGCCCGTGCGCCCGGGTCCGC
>JAUSAU010000012.1 GCA_030652345.1 Coriobacteriia bacterium | reverse complement strand
ATCATGTCGCGGTGCGAGTACTGCGGGCCAGCCTGAGAGACGGCGAGGCGCCCTCCGCGGACGCGCTCGCGGTACTCCTTGAGTGAGAACGTGTTGACGAAGATGCGCCCTCCGAGGAAGGACTGGGCGCCGCTGCCGATGCCGAGATACTCGTCGTAGTCGACGATGTACTCATCGATCATGCCACCCTTCTCCTTCGAGAAGGTCCACGCGCTCGCGGGCTCGAAGGCCTGCGAAAGCTCCGTGTCGACGACCTCGTAGAAGCGCGGCTCCCGCGTGGTGTCGACCCGCCCGATCTGGCGGGAGAGCGAGCGGGCGGTCTCCGGAGCGGCCATGAGCGGGTAGAACGTCGTCTGGTTGCAGCCGGTCTCGCGAAGCAAGGTCGCGTCGCGTCGCAGCATCTCGTCGGTCTGCGACGGGAAGTTGAAGATCATGTCCACGTTCAATGAGTGGAAGAGCCCCTGCGCGCCGGCGATCGATTCGAACAGCTCCTTGCCGCTGCCGTACTTGTCGTAGCGATCCATCTGCCGCAGGAGGCGATCATCGAAACTCTGGACGCCGACAGACATGCGGTCGATGCGGCCCTCGAGTCGCTCGGCGAGCTCCGGGCCCAGCTGGTTCGGGCTCGTCTCCGCCGAGACCTCGCGGATCCGGAAGAGTTCGCGCGCGAGGTCGACCGTCTTGCACAGCTCGTCGACCAGGATCGTGGGTGTTCCGCCCCCCACGTACAGCGCACCGAAGCGATAGCCGAGTGATGCAGCGATGTGCATCTCCTCGCGCAGGTCGGCGAAGTAGCGCTTCGCTATGTCCTCGTTGAACAGGAACCGGTTGAACGAGCAGTACGTGCACAGCCGCTCGCAGAACGGCACGTGCGCGTAGAGCAGATACGTCTTGCCCGGGATGGGTGGCGGAAGCTCGGCATAGTCCACCGCGGAATGGGCGGTATAGCGCCGGCTGAGTGGGCGCATGACGGCGGTAAGGGCGCGCTCGGCGAGCATGGTCCTCCCCAGATCGTGTATCACGACTTCACGATGGGCGAGACCGCGTGTCCGGCGCGGAGGTTCGTCCTTGTGCAGGTATTCGACACGAGGGCTCGAAATCCTGTCTGGACCAGCGTACAGGAAAGGGCCCGGGAGCATCGTGCTCCCGGGCCCTTCTCGATCGCCGTCGTCCCGAAGCAGGGGCGCCGGTGTCATGCGTGAAGGCCTAGTGGTCGTCGCTTCCGGGTGACTCGACCCACGCGAAGATCAACTTGTAGGCGGCGATACCTTCCACGGCGGCGAGGTAGGCGTGGATCATCGTGAACAGGATGATCACCCACATACCGAAGTAGTGCCACACGCGGACGGCCATCTCTCCGCCGGCCAGGCTGATCGCTGACGCGAAGAGCGGCCAGATGGCCCACTCGTGCGCCGGCGTGTAGATCGCGAAGCCCGTCCATGCCATGAAGAACGTGATCGGCACGGTCGCGAGGTACGAGATCTTCTGCATGTTGCCGTACTTGCCGGAGATCACGTGCTCCTTGCGAAGGAACAAGTAGTACTTCAGCGTCTCGACGAGCTGATGCTTGTTCTCTTCCTGGGGGAGCCAGTTCTTCAGGTCGACATCGACCGTGCGGCTGCCGAGCTGGTTGGCGTCCTTGACCCAGAACGCCAGGATGATGCGCGCCGTCAGGTTGATGACGAGCACGAACATCATGACGAAGTGGATCGCCCGGGCAGCGTTCATGAAGCCGGCGAAGAACGGATAGTGGATGTAGAAGCCGGTGAAGGCCAGTCCGATCATGCACAGCAAGTTGACCCAGTGAGTGATCACGAAGATCAACGGGTGTGCTTCACGGTAGTGTCCCTGATGAGACATGCCGATCACCTGCCAGCGGGCTTGGACATCACGAACGACTTCTTGCCGGTCTTGGGTTCAATCACGTGAACCCCGCAACCGAGTCAAGGGTCGAAGCTGTGGACGATGCGCAGCGCCTCGAGCGGCTTCTCCGGGTCGATGCAGGGAGCGCCCACGAGGGCCTCTTCCATCGGACCCCGGACGCCCTTGGCGTCACGCGGCGAGCAGTCCCACGTCGACGGCGTGACGACCTGGTAGTTCGCGATCTTGCCGCCCTTGAGGTTCACCCAGTGGCCGAGAGCGCCACGAGGAGCTTCCCAGAGGCCCGCACCGGCGCCATCGGTCTCGGTGGCCTCGGTGAAGAACTTCGAGTCGCCACCCTTGACGGCCTCGATGAGCTCGCCGATCCACTTGCCCATCTCGTCGGCGATGAACTTCGCCTCGAGGTTACGGGCAGCGACGCGGCCGAGCAGGGAGATGAGGATCTCCGGCTTGCCCTCTGCGCCGAGCGCCTTGAGCGTGGAGTCGACGAGCACCTTGACGCCCTCGACACCGCTCAGGTAGCCGACGAGCATGCGCGACAGGGGACCGACTTCCATCGGCTTGTCGTTCATGCGCGGCGCCTTGACCCAGGAGTACTTGTCCTCGACCTTGTAGCCGTTGTACGCGGCCTTGGTCGCACCGTCAGCAGGGTTCAGGCCCGTTGCCGACTCGTACCAGGAGTGCTCGATGTACTCCTTGATCGCCTTCGGGTCCGGCTCGACCAGAGCGAGCTTGCCGTCGACGATCATGCCGCGCGGAAGCGTGCGCTTCTTCGGGTCGAAGTCCGGCGCGTCGAAGACGCCCCAGGCCAGATGGTTCCCGACGCCCTTGCCGTAGCCGGCCGCCTCAAGATAGAACGGCGCGATGGCAAGCGTGTCCGGGATCATCGTGTTGGTGATCCAGTCGCGGACCTTGGTGTAACGGAAGTAGATGTCGTCGAGCTTCTCCTCGGTCGGGATCCACGCCGTACCGCCCGGCAGCGAGGTCATGAAGTGCGGGAACTTCCCGCCCATGACCGCGATGATCGCGGCAGCCTCGGCCTGCATCTCGAGAGCCTCGAGGTAGTGCGCGACGGCGATCAGGTTCAGCTCGGCCGGAAGCTTCATGGCCGGATGACCCCAGTAGCCGTTGGTGAAGATGGAGAGCTGTCCGCCCTCGACGAAGCCCTTCAGACGCTTCTGGATCGCGCCGAAGTCCGCGGTCGACGTGCCGGCCTTCTCGGCCAGGGCGTACGTGTCGGCGATGTTCGCGGAAAGCGCGGACACGACGTCGACGTAGTCGAGCGCGGTGAGGGTGTAGAACCACAGGATGTGGCTGTGCAGCGACTCAGCGCCTTCGATGATGTTCCGGATGATGCGCGCGTTGTTCGGGATCTTGATCTTGAGCGCTTCCTCGGAACCCATGGTCGAGGCGTGGCCGTGCGAGATCGGGCAGACGCCGCAGATACGCTGCGCTACGTAGAACGCGTCAGCGGGCTCGCGGCCCTGCAGGATCGTCTCCATGCCGCGGTACAGACCGCCGGAGACCCAGGCATCCTTGATCACGCCGCCGTCGACTTCGATCTCGACGCGCATGTGACCTTCGATCCTGGTAACGGGATCGATCTCAACTCGTGCCACTACTTATCGCCTCCCTTCGCTGCCTTCTTGCGGTCATACGCCTTCTCAGTCTCGAGCGGAGCGCCTGAGAACCGGCCGGAAGCGGCCGTGGCGACACCGTGGACGGCGATGCCCGCTGCTGCAGCGGCGCCGATCACGCCACCGATGACGCCCGGCTGCACGCCGCCGACGCCCGGAAGACGGACGTCCTTGGTGCGATCCAGGAACGGAGCGCTTGCGTCGAACCAGTTGCCGGGTCCGCCGGACACGGGGTCGGCGGTGCCGCACCCGATGCACGGAGCGCCGGACTCGACACACCACGAGGCGCGACGGTTCCAGCGGACGGACGGGCAGTTCGTGTAGGTCTGCGGGCCCTTACAACCGATCTTGTAGAGACACCACTGCTTCGCTTCCTGCTCGGCGTTGCCGATGTTCTCGACGAACTCGCCGTTCTCGAAGTGGCCGCGACGCGGGCAGTTGTCGTGGATCGTGGAGCCGAAGATGAGCTTCGGGCGACCCTTGTCGTCGAGACCCTTGACGATGCGATCGAGTCCGCCCACGAGCAGCAGGTCGACGACGAGCGCGACGATCCACTCGGGGTTGACCGGGCACGTCGGGACGTTGACGACGGGCACCGCGATGCCCTGGTCCTTCAGGAACTTCTGGACGCCGGTGGCGCCGCCGGGGTTCGGCTCGCCGGCACACCAGCCGCCGTCCACCGCGCACGAGCCGACCGCGATGACCGCGACGGCGCTCTTGCATACCTTGACGACCTCGTCGATGCCCGGCTTGCCCGCGATGCGGAGGGCGTTGCCCTCGAACGCGGTCATGATCGAGCCCTCGATGATGGCGACATAGCCACCGGCTTCGATGGTCGCCTTGACGTTCTCCTCCGCCTGCTTGCCGGCGGCAGCCATGACCGTCTCCCAGTAGTTCACGGAGAGCAGGTCGAGCACGATCGTGGGAACGTCGGGCGAATCGACCTGTGCCATGGACTCGGTGCAGCCCGTGCACAGACCCTGTGCCATCCACAGAGTCGGCTGGAGCTTCTTGGCCGACTCGATGGCCGACGCGATCTGCGGAGCGTACATCTCGGACATGCCGAGCAATGCCGCGACAGAACCGCAGTACTTCATGAAGTCACGACGGGTCACGCCCCGCGCGGCGAGAGCTTCCTGAAAGTCGCCTCGCACTTCTTGCGCCATCCCATACACCTCCTTGCGTTCTCAATACGTTCGAACACGGACAGTTCGTGTGGGGGCGAATCCCCCTTCAGAGGGCGTGCGTCCCCAATGCCACGCCTGTTCGACCCCTCCTTTCGATCCCAGCTGAAACTCGGTCCGGCAACCGTGCAGCAGCGACACGCGAAGAAGCCGACTCAGGTGTGCGGCTGAAGCCACACCCGGTCGGCTGCGTGTCGGTACTGGCTGGAGAAAGATGTCGCGCTATCGTCGGCGTCGGCGGGCAGACCTGCCCGAAGGGCGACTCAAGAGCCTGCTCGGATCCTTTCGGACGGCGACACGGGACAGCTGTCGATACGCTGCCCCTGCCCCCACACTCCGACCCGGCACGCGGTTGTGGTCATCGCCCCTCGTGACACCTCATCG
The DNA here is from genome assembly GCA_030652345.1 of Coriobacteriia bacterium. The sequence goes on along the minus strand of JAUSAU010000012.1, from coordinate 35,276 downwards.
CGAACATCCGTGCACAAGTCTGCGACTTCGTGAGCGCAGGCACAATACCCATCTTGGGGAGGGGCGGCTTCGTCAGTGAGGTTCCTGCGCCCGTCCCGATACGTGTCGCACCGTCGGTCACACGGCCGACGACGAGCAGGCAGGGAAACGCCTCGACGCGGCGAACAACACATCACAAGTGGCTTTGCCGTGCCGGCGTCGGACACTTCTTGCCTCGAGTTGTGCAAGTGACTCGTTCGCGCGCCGGAAACCGTGAAGAGGTGGCTGCATACGAGATCGGCTCGTGTGCGCGAGCCGCCCTTCCGGCGGGTTACAGGTGTGACGCAGAAGGGGCTCGTAGTGACGCCGCAGTTCGCGAGCGGGTCACGGAGACGGGGAGTGCACGGTGGCGATTGCGACCAATGGCCTGGTCATCGATATCCGAGGGCTGACGCCCGCCCTCAGGCGTCCTCTTGTGTTCACGGTCCTCGACCAGCTGCTCCAGGCGGAAGCCAGGGAGAGCGTCGTGGTCATCTGCGACCACGAGCCGGCGGGACTCGGCTACCAGATCGAGTTGCGCAAGGAGACGAAGGGGCGCTACGAGTTCCACTACGACCAGCGCCTCGACGGCGCCTGGGTCGCGCTCATCAGGCCGCGATTCGCCTGATCGCCTAGAGTTCCACGCCCGCTCCCGTGAGGCGGTGCAACAGGTGTGGAAGCTCGGTGAGGGGACCTGAGAAGTCCGCCGACGTCCCGGTGGCGCCCCCCACATAGAAGGTCCGCATCCCCGTGTCGGCCGCCGGCAGATCGAGCCCGCGGTCGTCGCCGACCATCAGGCATTCGGCGGGCGCGCATCCCAGCATCTCGGCCGTCTCGCGGAAGTACGCCGCCTGCGGTTTGCAGGCGTGCATGTACTCGTACGTGGTGACCACGTGCACGGGCAGGTCCGCGACGTCGGCCCACGCCATCCGCGCATCCACGGCCGCCCGGGGGAAGATCGGCTGCGTGGCGATCGCCACTTTCAGGCCGAGATCCAGCGCCGCCTCGACCGCTTCCCGGGCTCCCGGCATCGGCTTGTAGCCGTCGCCCAGCGTCGGGAAGACGTCCGCGTAGAACTCGTCGAAGACATCCCAGTGCTGCGTCAGGTCCACGCCGGTCCTCTCGAGGAAGTCCTCGCAGAACACGTCGCGGTTCGTCAGCCCGGGGTGGGGCCGTTGCATGGCCTCGGTCGAGGCGAGTATCGAGGGCATCGTATCGAGACCGGGGAAGTGCCGTGCGGTCATCTCGCTCATCGCACCGAAGTAACGGCGCAGGAAGACCTGGATGTCCAGGTCGAGGAGCGTGCCGTCCAGATCGAAGAGGATGCCGTGCATTCGCGAGGACCTGTCTTCCCGGTGGGGGCCGTTTCCGAAGCGGGCGAATCGTACCACTCGACGCTCGCGGGGCCACGCCCGGCGCTCGCGCGTCATACCGTTCGGCGGACAGTTCGGGCCTCCGTCGCCTAATCTCCGTTCATCCGTTGACCACCCATACGGTCGGGGGTATAGTCCGGCACGTGCCGGAATACCCAAGTAGGTATTGAGCCCGTCGACGCCCTCCTGCGCCCATGCGGACTCTCACGACGAAGGGCGTGCCCCCGATGGCTGTCAGCGAACGGATCGAGACCACCTTGTCCGAGATCGTCGGCGTGAAGAGGGTGAGCACCGACCGCGTAGAGCGGAAGCTGTACTCGGCCGACATCGGTGTGATGCCCGTGCTCGTGGCGCCGTTCCTGCCCAACGGCTTGGCGGGCGCCGTCGTGCGTCCGCACTCCGAGGACGAGGTCGTCGCGGTGGTGAAGCTCGCCGCGCGCGAAGGGCTCAAGCTCGTCCCTCGCGGAGCCTCCACGTCCGGGTACGGCGGTGTGCTGCCCATGAAGGGTGCGGTCGTCGTGGACGTCTCGGGCATGGCCGCGGTGCTCGACATAGACAACGATGCGCGCACCGCGCGCGTCCAGGGCGGGATCATTTGGGAGCCCCTGCAGAAGGCGCTCAACAAGGCAGGGCTCGACGTCCGGCTCTACCCGTCCTCGACGCCGTCGTCCACCGTGGCCGGCTGGCTCGCGCAGGGCGGCAGCGGGTTCGGTTCGTACGAGTACGGCATGTTCAAGGACAGCGTGCTGTCCGCGCGCGTGATCCTGCCGACCGGCGAGGCCCGCGAGTTCTCCGGCACGGAGCTGGCGACGCTCGTCGCCGACGCCGAAGGCATCACCGGCATCATCACCGAGGTGACGATCGCGCTGCGCGATCTGGAGCCCGAGGTGCACCGCGCCATCGCGTTCCCCGACGCGGCGTCGCTCGGCGCCGCCCTCTCCGAACTCTCGCGCCGCGCCGTGCCGATCTGGTCGATCACGTTCCTCAACCCCGAGTCGGTCGGCATGAAGAAGCTGCTGCCGCACCGCCACGGCCACCCGTACGAGGAGGCGCACGCGAAGCACGCCGAGCCGGTGCTGCCGGAGGCGTACATCGCCGTCATCGCCTATCCGGAGTCGCGCCGCCCGGCCGTGGACCTGCCGCTCGAGGAGATCGCCGCCGCCCATCGCGGCACCGACCTCGGGCCCGAGATCGCCGAGCACGAGTGGGACCAGCGGTTCGCCCCGATGCGCCTGAAGCGGATCGGGCCGTCCATCATCCCCACCGAGGTCATCGTGCCTCTCTCCGAGATGCCCGCCGTCCTCGCCGAGATCGACGAGAAGATCAAGCAGCCGTTCGTGCTCGAGGGCATGGTCGGCAAGGGCGACTACGTCGTGCTGCTCGGCTTCATCCCGCACGACCAGCGCTCCTTCGCCTTCAACGCGGCGTTCGCGCTGTCGCTGTCGGTCATCGCGATCGCGAAGCGCCACGGCGGCGCGGCGTACTCGACCGGCCTGTACTTCCGCCACGAGGCCGGATCGGTCCTTGGCGCAGAGCGCGTGGCGACGCTGGCCGCCTACAAGAAGCGAGTCGACCCGGCCGGGCTCATGAACCCGAACAAGGTCCTCGGCAGCGGCGTGATCGACGTGATCATGGGCATGGCCGCCGCCCTCGAGCCCGTCATCCGGCCCGTCGCCAACGCGATGAAGCCGCCGGCGGGCGACCCGATGGGCACGCGCGACATCAACGGCATCCCGGCCGAGGTCGCGTTCTACGCCTACGCCTGCGCCCAGTGCGGCTACTGCGTCCCCACCTGCGAGGAGTACACCGGTCGCGGCTGGATGAGCCACTCTCCCCGCGGCAAGTACCTCTACCTGCGCGAAGTCGTAGAAGGTCGCGAGAAGTTCGACCAGCACATGGTGAACACGTTCCTCGTCTGCACGACGTGCGAGGTCTGTAACGGGCGCTGCCAGCTGCAGCTCCCCGTCGAGCACTCGTGGATGACGATGCGCGGCAAGCTCATCGACGAAGAGAAGCGCATGACGTTCCCGCCGTTCGAGATGATGGCGGCCTCATTGCGCGGCGAGCGCGACATCTGGGCCGGCAAGGCCGAGCATCGCGCCGACTGGGTGCCCGAGGACATGAAGCCCAAGATCGCCGACGAGGGCCCGCTGCTCTACTTCGCCGGGTGCACGGCGAGTTTCGTGAACACCGACGTGGCCGAGGCGTCCGTCCGCTTGCTCACTGATGCCGGCTACGACATCTCGTACATGGGCGAGGACGAGGCGTGCTGCGGCATCCCGATGAAGGTCGCGGGCAAGTGGGACCTCTTCGAGGAGATCTACGTCCACAACACGACCGAGGCGCGGAAGCGCGGCGCGAAGACGATCGTCACCTCGTGCCCGGCATGCGGGCTCGTGTGGAAGGAGCTCTACGCCGACATCGCACGCAAGCGCGGCGACGAGTACGAGTTCGAGGTGAAGCACTACTCGGAGTTGCTCGCCGACGCGATGGTCGCCGGTGATCTCACCTTCGACACCGAGGTCAATGCGAAGGTCGCGTTCCACGACTCCTGTCACATGGGCCGCGCGCAGGGCAACTACGAGCCGCCGCGCGACATGCTGAAGGCGATGCCCGGCGTCGAGCTCGTCGAGATGGAGCACAACCGCGAGGACGGCCTGTGCTGCGGGTCGGTGCTGACGCTCATCGGCGAGAAGCCGGTCGCGCCGATCCTGGGCGGGGTGCGCCTGCAAGAGGCGATCGACGTCGGGGCCGACAAGCTCGTCGCCCTGTGTCCGTGCTGCCAAGTGCAGCTGCGCGACTCGGCCGAGAAGAACGGCATGGACATCGAGGTAGACGACCTCGCGCGCTTCGTCGCGGAGGCCAAGGGCTACACGATCCCGAGCTCGTCGGACCACTCACTCTATATGTGGGGTTACTTCGACACCTTCATCGACCTCATGTTGCCGGAGAACATGGCGGGTGTCATGGCGGAGATCTTCCCGCAGATGATGGACGCGATGCCGTTCGGGATGAAGCCGATGATGGGTGCCATGAAGCACGTGCCCGGCGGCCTCGTGATGATGGAGAAGGTGCTGCCGCTCATGTTCCCGGCGATGGCGCCCGGCATCCTGAGCAAGGTCATGCCCGACATGGTCGAGGCGGTCGGCAGGCGCGTCGGCGACATGCCGGCGGACATGGCCGACCTCATGCCCGACCTGCTGCCCAAGACGATGGACTCGCTCATGCCGAACTACCTGCCGGAGCTCATCCCGCACGTGACGCCGCTCATGATCGAGTACATCCGCACCGAGATGTAGCGCGCCTTCGAATATGTACGCGTCGGATACCCCTCCGTGCTTGGGATTCGTGACATGATGTGCCTCAAGTCACAGGAGGGGGTGTCCGATAACCGTCACATGAATACTTCCAGAAGTTCCATCATCCCTAAGCTCCGCAGCCTTCCCATCTTCGCCGACCTCGGTGCGGAGGAGGTGGAGACGCTCGCCGCGATGGTGTCGCTCAAGCAGGTCCCGAAGGGCGCCTTCATCGTCACTCAGCACGAGCGCGGTGGCTGCATGTACCTCCTGGTCTCCGGTCGCGTGAAGGTCTCGCTCGCGTCGCCCGACGGCAAGGAGCTCGCGCTGAACTACCTTGAGGCGCCGGCCCACTTCGGCGAGATGTCACTTGTCGACTCCGAGCCGCGCAGCGCGGATGTCATCGCGGTCACCGACGTGGAGGTCCTCGCGCTCGACGGCAAGGACCTGTCGGCGGCGATCCAGCTCCAGCCGCGCCTGGCACTCTCACTCATCGCGACGCTCTCGCGGCGCCTGCGTCACACGATCACGCGGCTCGAGGACATGGCGTTCCACGACGCGCGCCACCGGGTGATGCGCGTGATCCTCAACGTCGCGACGGCGTCGTACGAAGCCCGTGGCGTGCCGGTCATCGCCGGCCTCACCCACTACGAGATCGCCACGCTCGCCGGCACGTCGCGCGAGACCGCGAGCCGCATCATCTCCTCGCTGGTCAAGGAGGGTGTGCTGGCGACGAAGGGTCGCCGCATCGTGGTCGACCTCTTCCGTCTGCGGGAGGGGCTCGAGAGCGAGTAGATCCGCTGCTGTCGTCATTCCTGCGAAGGCGCCCTCCGGGGCGCCTTCGCCGCTTCCCGGGGACGAGCGGGCTGCGAACGCGCACCGTGCAAGCGTGAAGTGTGACGGAGCGCATACCGAACGGAACCATTCAGCGGATGAGCGGTACCGTCGGTCGCGAACGGTGTGATTGCGTGATATCCGTCACATCGGAGTGGTCTCCGGGTTCCGATGCTGTTCGTGAAACGAGCGGACACGAGTGGGGGAGAAGGAGGTGGCGACGATGAAGCGGACACTCATCCGAGGACTCGCGATCGCGCTGCTGCTCGTCCTGGCCCTCCCGGTTCCCGTCTTCGCCGCGAGCCACCTTCAGTCGCGCGTGGTGTCGCAGGTCAGCGGTGCACAGATGGCCGAGCAGCTGCTGGCTCAGACCAAGGGCGTGGCGCTCGGCGCCACCGCCGCGACCGTCACGATGAACGTCAATGGCAAGCAGCGTCCGCTCCGGATCGACTTCGGCGAGGTCGCGAAGGGTCTCGGCGGCGCCGAGGGCGAGGGTTCGCTCATGAAGCTTGCGCTCATCCCGCTGGTGGCCGGCATCTTCTTCAAGGCTGTCGGGTTCCTGAGCCACCTCGGCAGGTGACGGTCGGGCGCTTCGACGCATCCGTGGGGTACATATGCAACGGCGCCGCACGCGCGGCGCCGTCACTCTTCGCCCCCGATACGTTGGAGGAAACCGATGGCCGATTTCACCGCTGAGGAGCTCGCCAAGTACGACGGCCGCAACGGCCAGCCCGCCTACGTCGCGTTCAAGGGCATCGTCTACGACGTGACCGAGTCCTCGATGTGGGGCGACGGCGATCACGAGGGGACGCACCAGGCCGGTGCGGACCTGACGTCCGAGCACGACGACGCACCGCACGACGTCTACGTGACGGACTTTCCTGAGGTCGGCAAGCTCGTCTAGCGCTTCGTCGCCGGCCGCTCGAGCAGGGCCACCGTCTCGACATGCCATGTCTGCGGGAACATGTCGACCGGCGTCGCGGAGATGAGCTCGAAGCCCTCGTCCGCGAGCGCGCGCGCGTCACGCGCGAGCGTGGCCGGGTCGCATGAGACGTAGCAGATCTTTCGCGCTCGTGTGCGCACCAGCGCCGCGAGCGCGTCCTTGTGCAGGCCCGTACGAGGGGGGTCGACGACCGCCATGTCGAACTTGCCGGCATCCGCGAGCGCCCGCGCAGCGTCGCCGGGCATGACGTCCGCCCAGGCGCCCGAGTCCTCGATGTTGGCGTTGAGATCGCGGACCGCATGCCCGAGGCCTTCGACGGCGACCACTTCGCCTGCGCGCTCGGCAAGGGGCAGCGTGAACGTCCCGACCCCGGCGTAGAGGTCGAGGACCCGGTCGCCGCCGTCGGGACGCAGCGTGTCGACGACCATCGTCACGAGCTGCTCGGCCACCGCCGTGTTCGTCTGGAAGAAGGACGGCGCCGAGACGCGATACGTGAAGCCGGCGAGGCGCTCCCGCCAATGGCCGCGGCCCGAGAGGACCTCGACCTTGGCGTCGGAGCGGTCGCGCGAGTCGCCGTCCTTGACCATGACCCGCGTGATGCTCGTCGTCTTCGCCGCGTCGGCGAGCGTCTTGGCTACCGCATTGCGCGGGAACGGGCCGGGCGGCCCCCACATGTCGATCTCGACGTCGCGTGTGTGCACGCCGATCCTGATGGCGACGCGGCCGATCTCGAACGGCGCCCGTCCCGACAGGTAGCGCAGGGCGCCCGAGATGGACTTCGGGATCTTGCGGGCGCGGCTCGGGAGCAGGAGGCACGCCTCGATCGGGACGAGATTGTCCGAGGCGGCTTGCGTCATGCCGATGAGCGGCCGGCCATCCGCTCCGGTGACGACGCGGAGTTCGATCTTGTTGCGGTATCCCAGCGGTGACTCGGACTTCACCGTCGCGTTGACGACGGGATCCTTGAAGTGCCCGATGCGCGTGAGCGCGTCGACCACCTGGAGCCGTTTCGCATCGATCTGTGCCTGATAGCTGATGTGCTGCCACTGACAGCCGCCGCAGACGCCGAAGTATGGGCACGGCGCGGTGCGCCGGTCAGCCGATGGTTCGACGATCGCCGCGACCTCGCCCTCGAGATGGCGGCCCTTGTCGGCCGTGACCAGGACGTCGACGACGTCGCCGGGGCAGCCCCCGCGAACGAATACCACCCGTCCGTCCTCGGCGCGCGCGACACCCGCGCCTCCTGTGGCCAGACCGTCGACGCGCAGAGCTGTCAGCACTACCATGTAACCTCCGGGTGGTTGTTCGTCCGACCATCATACGGCAGGGTAGAAGCCGACTGGGTCGCGACTCGCGTTCAGTGGGGTAAGCACCATGCCGATAGAAACAGTGGTCTGCCGGAAATGGCCTGCGCGGCGCCTCGAGCCAAGGCGGCGGCGCTTCACGAACGGAAGGACGTCCTGACCCGTGCCCGATATCAAGGTACTGATCGTGAACGAGGATGCCGCGCTCTACGACCGCTTGCAGTCCCACTTCGCTGCGAACGAGCCGGGCATCCAGGTACTGAGTGCCATCTCGGGGCCGAGGGCGATCGGCATCGCCGCGTCCCAGCAGCCGAACGTCGTCATCGTCAATGCGGAGATGGGCGGCGTCGACGGCTATCAGCTGACCGGGCAGCTCAAGCGTGAGGCCGCACTGATCGAGGTGCCGGTCATCATCCTCGCGGCACAGCCCTCGGAGGCCACGGCGCTCAAGGCGAGGCAGGCCGGCGCATCCGCGCATATGGCCGTCGGCATCGAGGCGGCCGCCCTGCTCGACAAGGTCCGGTCGCTCTCGGGCAACGCACCGGCCGCCACGGCGCCGGCCCCGGCACCGGCCGGCTACGGTGCGCCGCAGCCCTCGCCTGAGCCGTCCGCCGCACCGCAGCCGACGCCCGCGCCGGTGACGGTGCAGTCACCCGTCTCACGTCCCGCGTCCGCCGGACAGGCGAGCGGGGATGCGCCGCACATCGACGACCTGCTCCGCGCGATGATCGACATGGGCGGGTCCGACCTGCACATCAACGTCGGGAGCCCTCCGGGTATCCGCTTGCGCGGGGAGCTCGTGCCGGTCGAAGGCATGAAGCCGCTCATGCCCAAGGATACGCAGGAGATGATCCTGTCCCTGCTCTCGGAGGAGCAGCGCCGCCGCTTCGAGACCGAGCTCGAACTCGACTTCGCGTACTCGATCCCGGGTCTGTCGCGCTTCCGCGCCAACGTCTTGCAGCAGCGCAACTCGATGGGTGCGGTCTTCCGTGTCATCCCGCTGCGCATCCCGACGATGCAGGAGCTCGCGCTGCCCAAGGTGTGCAAGTACCTCGCGGAGCGCCCGCGCGGCCTGGTGCTCGTCACCGGCCCGACCGGGTCCGGTAAGTCGACGACACTCGCCGCGATGATCGACCACATCAACGAGACGCGTCCGCTGCACATCATCACGCTCGAGGACCCGATCGAGTTCATGCACCGCAACAAGCGCGCGTACGTGAACCAGCGCGAGATCGGCGAGGACACGCACTCGTTCGCCTCGGCGCTCAAGCGCGTGCTGCGACAGGACCCCGACGTCATCCTCGTCGGTGAGATGCGCGACCTCGAGACGATCTCGGCGGCGATCACCGCGGCCGAGACCGGCCACCTCGTGCTCGCGACCCTGCACACCACCGGCGGCCCCGAGACGGTCGACCGCGTCATCGACGTCTTCCCGCCGCACCAGCAGCAGCAGGTGCGCATGCAGCTCTCCGCCACGCTCGAAGGCGTCCTGTCGCAGGTCCTCCTGCGCTCCACGGACGGCAAGAGCCGCGTCATGGCGATGGAGATCATGCTCGGCGTCCCTGCTATCGCGAACCTCATCCGCGAGGGCAAGACGCACCAGATGGCGACGATCATCCAGGGCGGGTCGCAGGTCGGCATGCAGACGCTCGACCAGCACCTGCGCACGCTGCTCCAGGCCGGCAAGGTCACCTTCGAGGAGGCCATCGGCAAGGCGAAGGAGCCGCGCGAACTCGCCGCGATGCTCGGACGCAAGATCTAGGCACCCGCACGCGAGACAAGGCACCCCGGCGCCCGCCGTCCGACAACGGCGGGCGTTTTCGCGTCACGGCCACCGCCGCTCGGGGATAATCGGTATCGACCGCTCCGGCGGAACCGCGAAGCATTCTCGAGGAGGACTCGACTTGGACACCGTTCGCGTCAGATGGGTCGGCAAGCGCCAGTTCACCGCGTGGGACGAAGCGGGGCACGGCATCGTCATGGATGCGCCGTCATCGTCCAAGGGCGAGAGCACGGGCATGCGGCCGGTCGAGCTCGTGTTGTACGGGCTGGGCGGGTGCACGGCGATGGACGTCGTGAGCGTGCTCGAGAAGAAGCGCCTGGACGTGCGCGGTGTCGAGGTCGTGCTCAAGGGCACGCAGATCGAGACGACCTTCCCGCACTACTACGAGCGCATCGAGATGGAGTACATCGTGACCGGCGTCGACATCCCGGACGCGGCTGTGCATCGTGCCATCGAGCTGTCCGAGACGAAGTACTGCTCGGTCAAGGGCTGCCTCGGTCCGCAAGTCGACGTGACGTGGACCTTCCGCGTGCAGGAACCCGCGCCGCTCGGGCCTCCCGCCCCGGACGCGGAGTAGACGCGTGGCGGCCACTCCCTGCTCGGCCAGGACCTGCGTCATCATGCCCGTCTACAACGAGGCCGCCTCGGTCGCGAGCGTCATAGACGCCGTGCGCGTCTACTTCGACGGGTGGGTGGTCGTCATCGACGACGGTTCCACCGACGAGACGGCGGCCATCGTGGAGGCGCGCAGCGACGTTCTGCTCATCAGGCATCCGGAGAACCGCGGCTACGGCGCCTCGCTGGCCAGCGGGTTCGCCGCCGCGCTGCGTCTCGGTGCCGACCAGGTCATCACCATGGACTGCGACGGCCAGCACGAGCCGCGGCACATCATCGAGTTCTGCGACGAGCTGACGCGCTGCGGCTCCGACATCGTGTCCGGCAGCCGCTACCTTCCCGGGAGCGGGGCGGTGGGCGAGGTCCCGTCGGACCGCATGGCGATCAATGCGCGCGTCACCGAGATCATCAACGGCGCGACCGGCTGGAGCCTCACCGACGCGTTCTGCGGCTTCAAGGCGTACCGCGCCGACGCGCTGCGTCGCGTGCGCATCGACGAGACGGGCTACGCGATGCCGCTCGAGTTCTGGGCGCGCGCCAAGCGCGCCGGGCTCACGGTGTGCGAGATGCCGGTCGAGCGTATCTACAACGATCACGACCGTTCCTTCGGTCAGGAGCTCGACGACCCGGAGGCGCGTTTCGCGTACTACATCCGCGTGTGGGAACACGCGCTGACCGAGAAGGTGTAGCCCTCATGGCCGATGTGATCTGCGTAGGCGCGCATCCCGATGACGTCGAGATCGGCATGGGGGCCACGGCGGCCAAGCTGGCGCGCCGGGGGCTCGACGTGCTCGTGCTCGACCTGACCGACGGCGAGCCCACGCCGCGCGGCACGCACGAGACGCGCATGGTCGAGGCGGCCGCGTCCGCAGCTCGGCTCGGCGTGCGGCGGCTCACGCTCGATCTGCCGAACCGCGAGCTCTTCGACACGGTGGCGGCGCGCAAGCGCGTGGCCGAGGTCTTCCGCGCCGAGAAGCCGCGGCTGCTCTTCGCGCCGTACCCGATCGACTCGCACCCCGACCACATCGCGGCCTCTGCCATCGTCGAGGCGGCGCGGTTCTACTCGAAGTTCGTCAAGACGGACATGAGCGGGGAGCCGCACTTCCCGTCGAAGGTCTACCACTACTGGGCGGTGCACCTGCGCGTGCTCGAGAAGCCGTCGTTCATCGTGGAGGTGGCGGACGACCTCGACGCGAAGCTCGAGGCGCTCGCCTGCTACGAGTCGCAGTTCGCCGCCAACGAGAAGAACGCCGGGATCATCCCGTGGGTCGAGGTGCAGGCGCGCTCCTGGGGCGCGCTGGTCGGCGTCGCCGCCGGCGAGCCGTTCTACGCCCGCGAGCAGATCGGCGTGCGCGACCCGATGGAGCTGCTCTAGATGGCGCGCACGAAAGAGACGATGCCCGCGGGCCACGGCGAGCTGGTCTGCCGCCCGGCGTTCGAGGAGTGGGCGGCCGGCGCGCGCGCCAACGCCGAGGCCGCCGCGACGTGGGAGTTCCTGCTGTGCGACGCGCCCGTGGGGCCGATCCGCGCGATGGCGCGCGCCGACGCGATCGAGAGCGCGCGCGAGTTCTCGGCCCGGCTCGGCGTGGACGTGCGCGAGGTCGCCGACGAGCCGGCGCTCATCGCCGTGACCGGGCACCAGCCGGAGTTCTATCATCCCGGCGTCTGGATCAAGGACTTCCTGCTGCAGCGCTTCTCCGAGGAGAGCGGCGCGGCGGCCATCGACATCATGGTGGACTCCGACGGCTTCGACACGCTCGAGGTGCACTCGCCGTGTCTGAAGCCGGACGTGCGCGTCTGCCGCTCGTATCTGGCCGTGGGAACGAGCGACGGCTACTTCGCACACACGCCCGTCCCGCCGGCCGAGGCGCTCGAGACGTTCGCTGACGGCGTGGCCGAGCAGCTCGCGTCGCTGCCGTCCCCCGCGATCGGGCATCACTTCGCGACCTTCCGTGAGCACCTGGGCACGGCGGCCGCGGACGCCGAGAACGCGGCCGAGCTCGTCACCTTCGCCCGTCGCCGCTACGAGGCGTCGGCAGGCACGGACTACCTGGAGCTGCCGCTGACCTCGCTGTCGCGTTCGCGCGCGTTCGCCGTCTTCGCGGCGCACATCGCGCTCGACGCGGGCGCGTTCGCCGGTGCGTACAACGCGGCGCTCGCGGAGTACCGCACGCGCACGGGCGTTCGCAACGCCGCGCAGCCGTTCCCGGACCTGCGCGTCGAGGGCGATCTCGTGGAGCTGCCGCTGTGGCACCTGTCCGCCGAGGGGCGCGTGCCCGTGTGGGCGCGGACGGGGGAGTGGCCGGCGCTGGTCGTGGGCGGCGAGGTCGTCTGCGACCTCGGGATGTCTGCGGTCGCCCCGCTTGCGGTCATGGCCTCGCCGCTCGTGCTCGCGCCCAAGGCGCTCACGCTCACGATGTTCACGCGGCTGCTCGTGGCCGACTGGTTCGTGCACGGGGTCGGCGGCGGTCGCTACGACCAGGTGACCGACGACGTCATCCGCCGCTACTTCGGCGTCGAGCCGCCGGCGTTCGCCGTGGCGTCGCTCACGATGTACCTGCCGCTCGGCGCGCACGTGGTGCGTGACGAGGAGATCGAGGCGGTCGCGATGGGCCTGAACCGCCTGAAGCACAACCCCGACCAGATGCTCGACGAGATCGAGTTCGACACCGCGGAGGAACACGACCGGGCCGTCGCGCTGGCGGGCGAGAAGGCGTCGCTCGTCTCGGCGATCGCGGCGCCCGACGCCGACAAGAAGTCGCTCGGCGCGCGCATCCGCGAGGTCAACGACGCGCTCGCCGCGATGCTGGCGCCCATCGAGGAGCAGATGACCGCGGAGCTCGAACAGCTGCGCGCGCTTCGCGAGGCGGGTGAGGTCCTGACCGACCGCACCTACCCGTTCTGCCTGTGGAGCCCCGGGGAGATCGCCGACAAGGCCCGGTAGGGCGAGCGGTCAAGCTCTCGAAATCCCCCCGACTCGGTGCTAGAATCTCGGCACCCCGCTTCGCGCGGGCATCATGCACACCATCCGAAAGGACGAGACATGGGCAAGCCCGTCGTCGACAAGGACCTCTGCACCGCCTGCGGCATCTGCGTGGACGAGTGCCCCACGAGCGCGCTGGACCTCGGGGACGTCGCCGTCCTCGCGCGTCCGGACGACTGCACCGAGTGCGGCACCTGCGAAGAGGTCTGCCCGAACGAGGCCATCGCACTCGCGTAGCTCTCCCTGCATCACGCATGAAGGCCGGTCCCACTCGGGGGCCGGCCTTCTTCGTGTCCGAGGTGCGTGCGCCTTCGCTCAGCCGCGCGGGCCCATGCCGTCGCCGGTGTAGAGCTTCGGTTCCTTGCCCTGCAGCATCCCGACGAAGCGCTTGTGGTGCGCGGCGTAGACGACGAGCCCCATGAACAGCGCGAACGGCCAGTCGGGAGAGCGGAGCACCAGCGCGCCCACGGGCAGCGAGAGCGCGGCTGAGACCTGGCCGGCCATCATGTACTTGGTGATCGCGATCGTGAGCAACCCGACGATGACGACGATGAGGAAGTAGCGCCAGTCGTACGAGAGCACCGCGCCGCCGCCGGTGGCCAGGCCCTTGCCGGTGCGCACGAACTTCCGGTTCCGGATCGCGAGCCAGCACGAGTAGTTGTGGCCGATGACCGAGCCGGCGACCGCCGCCATCGGCACCCAGAACGCGGGCACGAGCCACCACTGCGTGCTGACGGTCTCGAGCGTGGCGCCCCACGGCATGGTGAACGCGGTCAGCGGGTCGTACCCGCTGACCCAGAGCTTCGCGATGTAGGCCGGGATGATGCCCTTCGACGCGTCGGCGACCATCGCCACGGTGAACCAAGCCCACGAACCGGTCGTGCGCTTCACGTTCATCGCACCGACGTTGCCGGTGCCGTGCGTGGTGATGTCCTCGCCGGTGGTCCAGCGCACGATCAGGTATGCCCACGGGATCGACCCGAACAGGTACGCGCCCACGAAGGCGATGACGATCCAGGTCAGTTGCAGCCGTGCGGCCGGGTCGATCACGTCAGCTCCTCGGGACGATGCACTCGATGGCGCCGGGCAGCATCGAGATCTCGTAGCGCTTCTCGAGCAGCACCTCGCCGTCGATCTGGGCGGGCAGGGGATGCTCGCTCTCGATGATGGCGCCGGTGTGCCGCGACATGTGCACGACCGGCATGTTCGTGTGCTTGCCGGCGATCACGAACGGCAGGCGCCACAGCGCCTCGCCGAGTCCGAGCGGGTCGATCATGCAGGTGTCGAAGACACCGTCGTCGGCGATGGCGTCGGGCGTGATCTTGAAGCCGCCGCCGTAGGTCGCGCCCTGGGTCATCGCGATGATGAGCGTGTCGAACTCCGCCGCCTCGCCGCCGTCGAAGGCGATGCGAAGGTGGTGGCTCTGCAAGTCGTTGAAGAGCACGTGGAGCAGGGCGGTGAGGTAGAGCCACAGCCCGCTGCGACGCTTCGTGATCTTGTACTCGACCGCCTTGGCGGTGACCTTCGCGTCGAGACCGGCTGCGAACGAGTTGTTGAAGAAGATTCTGTTGCACACGCCGACGTCGAGTCGCTTGCGCATGCCGGTGCGCAGGACGAGCGCGGCGTTGGAGAGGTCGAAGGGGACGCCGAGGGTGCGGCAGGTGTCGTTGCCCGAGCCGGTCGGCAGGATCGCGAGCGCGGGGCGCCCTTCGTCGGGGCGCTGCATGAGGCCGTTGAGGACCTCGTGCGCCGTCCCGTCGCCGCCGGCGGCCACGACGACGTCGTAGCCGTCCGCCTCGCGTGCGAGCCGGGTGGCGTCACCGGCGCACGTGGTCTCCACGATGGTGCAGTCGACGTTGGCCAGAAGGCGTTCGATCACGGGGATGAGCGCCTGGGTCTCGCCGTGCTTCGCTTGCGGGTTGACGATGATGAGGTGCCGGGCCGCCGTCATCGAACCTCCTCCGTGTGCTGGAGCGCTGCCGTCCCCCGAAGCATAGCCGAATCGCGCGTGCGGGTCGCCGCCGGACGGTGGCACCCGCCGTGCCCGCTGTGCTACCGTATCGCGGCGGCCTCGCATGGTCGCCACCGCGCCCTGTTAGCCCAGCGGATAGAGCGTCTGCCTCCGGAGCAGAAGGTCGCAGGTTCGAGTCCTGCACAGGGCACCATCGCTCGACACACGAAGGCCCGGCGCATCGCGCACCGGGCCTTCGTTCCGTCTCAAGAGCCGGCGCACCTACCCGTGGTGCTCTTCCTGCTCTTTCTTGTGCTCTTCGACGATCTTCTTCGCCATCTCGAACGGGACCTCGGAGTACTCGCCGATCTCCATCGTGTACATCCCGGTGCCATGCGTGATCGACCGGAGCTGCAGGGAGTAGGCGACGACCTCCGCGTACGGGACGGAGGCCTTGATGACCTGCTTGGTCCCCACGCCCTCCATGCCGACGATCTTGCCGCGGCGCGACGACATGTCGCCCATGACGTCGCCGGCGTACTGGTCGGCGACCGTGATGGTGAGGTGCGCGATCGGCTCTAGGATGACCGGGTCGGCCTTCTCGGCGGCGGCGCGGAAGCCGATGCGGGCGGCGGTGCGGAACGCCACCTCGTTGCTGTCGACCGCGTGCATGGAGCCGTCGTAGACGGCGACCTTCACGTCCACGACGGGGTAGCCGGCGATGGCGCCGCCGAGCATGGTGTCCTGGATGCCCTTGTCGATCGCGACGATGTAGGGCTTGGAGATGCGGCCGCCGACGATCTCGTCGATGAACTCGTAGCCCCGGCCCGGGTTCGGCTCGATGCGCAGCCAGCAGTCGGCGAACTGGCCGGAACCGCCGGTCTGCTTCTTGTGGCGGCCCTGCGCCTGCGCGACCTTGCGGACGGTCTCGCGATACGGGATGCGCAGGTCGACGAGGTGGGTCTCGACGTTGAAGCGGCTCTTCAGCCGGCTCATGACGACTTCGACCTGGGTGTCGCCGAGTCCGTAGATCACGGTCTGGTGCGTCTCGGCGTCACGGTTGAGGCGCAGCGTCGGATCCTCCTCGACGATGCGGTTCACGCCTTGGCCGAGCTTGTCCTCGTCGGCCTTGTTGGTGGCGACGATGGCGACCGCGTGGAGCGGCTCGGGCATCGGCATCGGAGCGAACTGCACGTCGCCCTTGGCCGAGAGTGTGTCGTTCGTGGCGGTATCGGCCAGCTTCGGCAGCACCGCGATGTCGCCGGCGGGGACGCCTTCGACGTCCTTGGTCTCCTTGCCGGTCATCTTGAGGATGTGCGACGCGCGCTCCTTCTTGCCGGTGCGCGAGTTCATGAGCTCGCAGTTCGGCGTGAGCGTGCCGGAGACGACCTTCACGAAGTTCAGACGGCCCTGGTACGGGTCTGAGACCGTCTTGAAGACGAATGCGGAGGGCGTGCCGGTCACCGAGAACGGGACCTTGTCGCCGTCGACCGTCGGCATGGGGCCGTGCGCGGTGGGCTCGGGGAAGAACGTGACGATCTCGTCCATGAGGTCCTCGATGCCCTGCATCTTGAGCGCGCTGCCTACGAAGACGGGGATGAAGATGCCCTGCGAGATGGCCAGCCCGAGCAGCTTCTCCAAGTCGGCCTGCGAGAGCGCCTCGCCCTCGAGGAACTTCTCCATGAGCTCCTCGTCGGCTTCCGCGACCAGGTCGGTGAGCTTCTCGCGCGCCGCTTCCACGGCGGGCATGAACTCGGCCGGGATGTCGTCCATGTGCTCGCCGTCGGCCTCGTGGTGATAGGCCTTCATGCGGATGATGTCGATGACGCCGTGGAAGTCGGCCTCCTTGCCCATCGGCAGCTGGACGGCTCCCACGCGGTGCCCGAACGCGGCGTCGAGCTTGGCGAGCACGGCGTCGAAGTCCGCGTGCTCCTTGTCCATACGGTTGACGAAGACCGCACGGGCGATGCCCATCTCGCCGGCGACCTCCCAGAGGCGCTCGGTCTGGACCTGCGGCCCGGAGACGGCGTCGACGACGAAGAGCGCCATCTCGGCGGCCTCCATGCCGGCGATCGCGTCGCCGGTGAAGTCGGCGAACCCGGGGGTGTCGATGATGTTGATCTTCACGCCGTCGTGCATGACGGGTGCGAGCGAGAGATTGACGGTCATCTTGCGCTTGATCTCTTCGGGGTCGTAGTCGAGCCCCGAGTGACCGTCATCGACCGTGCCGAGGCGCTTCGTTTCCCCTGCCATGAAGAGCATTGCCTCGGCGAGAGAAGTCTTCCCCGCGCCCCCATGGCCGACCAGAACGACGTTCCGGACCTTGTCCGTACTCGGTGCTCCCATACGCGCATCGCCTCCGTAAGGATCGACGCCGCGACGCCCCGTTGCGCCGCTGCGCAAAGCTCCGTTCGTCGGTACCGGCCGCGCCTTCGCGACCGACCGCTTCACAGTAGCACCACGCGTGCGCGCGGGGGAGTAGCGGCAGGGTGGGAGCGAGTGCCGACCGCGTCCCTCCCGGTACCGACCGCGCCACCTTGGCACGTCGTCGCGGGGTACTGCTAGAATGTGCGAGCCATGAACCGCCTCCGCCTTCTCGCCGCGCTCGCGGCGCTCGTTTTCGCCACGGTGATGCTCGCCGGGTGCGCCTCGTCGCAGCCCGCAGCCGAGCAGCCGGCGGCGCCGGCGGAGACCCCTGCCGCGCCCGCCGCCCCCGCGACTCCCGCCGAGCAGCCAGCCGGCCTCCACACCGGTGCGTACGCGGTCAAGGGCGGGGAGATCGTTCGCGTGACCACCAACAAGGGCGTGTTCGAGATCGCGTTCAACGCCGACAAGGCGCCCAACACGGTCTCGTCGTTCCTCGAACTCGTGGCCGCGAAGTTCTACGACAAGATCCGCGTGCACCGCGTCGAGCCCGGCTTCGTCATGCAAGTCGGCGATCCGGAGACGCGCAAGCTCACCGCGAAGCAGGTCCCGGAGATCATGGCCCGCCAGAAGACCGGCCCGCTACCGTCCGATCCGCCGCTCGGTTCGGGCGGTCCCGGTTGGAACATGGCGGCCGAGTTCAGCGACCTTAAGCACGATCGCGGCGTGGTCGCGATGGCCCGCACGCAGGACCCGAACTCCGCGGGCTCGCAGTTCTATATCACGCTCGGCCCGGCGAACCATCTCGACGGCCAGTACACGATCTTCGGTCACGTCGTGAAGGGCATGGAGGTCGTCGACAAGCTCACCGTCGGTGACGTCATCACGTCCGCCGTCATCGTCGGCGGGAAGTAGGGGTGCCCGTGGACGAGGTTCGATTCGCAGCAGGGGAGAGCGCGTACGCCGCCGGCGACTGGAAGATGGCGGCGCGCGAGTATCTCGCGGCGGCGCACGGCCAGCCGTCCGCCGGCTCGGGCCGCGCCTACCACCAGGCCGGCAACGCACTCATGAAGCTCAAGCGCGTCGGTGACGCCGCGACCGTCTACGGTCACGCCGTCAAGGACGAGGAGTACGACAAGCGCGGCGCGGTCTTCGCCAACCTCGGCGCCGCACTCGCCGCCGCCGGGCGGCACGAGGATGCCGTCTCCGCGTACGACGCCGCGCTCGCCGTCGCGAGCTATCCCACGCCGTTCAAGGCGATGCAGGGCAAGGCCGGCGCACTCTACGAGCTGGGCCGCTACGAGGACGCCTCGAAGGCGTATCGCGACGCGGCGTGGTCGGAGGGCAACCCGGACCCGGGCAAGGCGCTCAACAACCTCGGCCTGTGCTTCATGGCGCTCGGCAAGCCCGAGGAGGCCGTCGAGGCGTACAAGGCGGCGATCGGCATGGAGGGTTATCACGCCAAGGGCCGCGCCGTCTCCAACCTCGGCCTCGCCTACGCGCAGATGGGCTTCCACGAGGAGGCCGTCCACGAGTTCGAGAACGCCCGCGACGAGCACGGCTACGAACTGCACGGTGCCGCGCTCGCCGCGTACGAAGCCGCGCAGGCGGCCGCCCGCCCGCGCCACGCGCCCGCGCCTGAGGGCGAGGAGGCCGGCGAGGACGTCGCGGCGACCGACACGGTCGAGGGCTGGGAGACCGGCGAGATGGCTCCCGTGATCCCCGAGGGCCCCGACGGTTGGGGCGAGGAGGACCACGAAGGCGAGGAGCCGGGCGACTTCGAAGAGGACTCGCGTTTCTTCACGCGCACCGAGGACGACATGAAAGTCGAGGACCGCGCGGCCCGCAAGGCGGAACGTCGCCAGGCGCGCACGCCCAAGGCGGTCGCGCTGCGCGTCCTGGTCATCGTGCTGGTCGTCGGCGTGCTCGCCGGAGGCGTCGGCGGGGCGTTCTACATGGGCTTCGGCTACCCCACGCAGGAGCAGACCGTGGGCGGACTGTTCGACGCATATCGCGGCGGCCAGCCCTACGCGGACTTCTGGGTCGCGGTTCCTCAGACCGACATCAAGCAGGAGATGAGGCAGTTGCCGGCGAAGTTTGCGTCATACCGCATCGACGGCATCGACAGGACCGCCACGAAGTCGACGGCGCGGGTGGTCGTGAAGCTCGAAGCAGGCTCCGACCTGCAGTACGACATCCTGATGGTCCGCGAAGGCGTGGGCTGGAAGGTCAATGGCGTGAAGAACCGGTGGGGCTCGACGGGCGACTGACCCGCCCCGCCGCTTTCCTCTCCCGAATACGTTCGCAGAACGTCCCCCCGGTAAGGAGTGAGTGTGGAACAGCGTACCTACGTCATGATCAAGCCCGACGCCACGGCCCGCGGCCTGGTCGGCCGCATCGTCCAGCGTTTCGAGGACACCGGCCTGAAGATCGAGCGCATGGAGTTCGGCCGCCTCACGGCGGCGCAGGCGGCTGCCAACTACGCCGAGCACGCCGGCAAGCCGTTCTACGATGGCCTGATCGCCTACATCACCAGCGGTCCGGTCGTGAAGATGGTCCTGTCCGGTGAGGACGCGGTGGTCGTCTGTCGCAAGCTCATGGGCGCGACGAACCCCAGGGAAGCCGCGCCCGGGACGATCCGGGGCGACTTCGGACTCATCATGGACGCGAACGTCGTCCACGGGTCCGACAGCCCGGAGAGCGCGGAGCGCGAGATCGGGATCTTCTTCGGTTCATAGGTGTGCCCGACGGGCCCTCGCGACGACGCGGGGGCCCGCCGTTTATCGCCGCCGAGAAGCGGCGAGGGGAAAGGGGGTCCTTGCGTGTTCTTCCGGATCATCGCCAAGGACAGGGTGCCGGACCTTGTCCAAGGGCTAGCCACCGAGTACGAGGTGGTCGGCCCTGTCGAAAAGGGTGGGAAGCACGTCTTCGCCCGCATCGACGATCCGGCCAGTCTCACGCTCGAGTACGACACCACGATCCTGCCGCCGAAGAAGTGGTTCTTCCCGCCGGAAGAGTCGATCATGCGCTTCCGGGTGGCGGACAACGAGGTCGTGGACGACAGCGTCGATGCACCGCCGAGGATCCTCTTCGGCCTGCACCCGTGCGACGTGAACTCGCTCCAACTGATGGACAACGTCTTCCTCGGCTCGAACCCGGACCCGTACTACAAGGCCCGGCGCGAGAACACGCTGATCGTCGGCGTGTCGTGCATGCCCTCGGACACGTGCTTCTGCAACGCATGGGGCACCGACGAGACGCACTGGGGATTCGACATCTTCCTCTCCGACATCGGTGACGCGTACTTCGCGTCGATCCGTTCGGTGAAGGGCGCCGAGCTCGTGGATCGCCACGTGGCCTGCCGTGAGATCACGGACGAGGACACCGCCGCGTTCCAGGCGCGCACCGCCGAGTTCAAGAACGCCTTCGAACACAAGGTGGACACCTCGCAGCTGCCCGTCCTGCTCGACGCCAAGTTCGAGTCCGAGATCTGGGACAAGCTCGGCGAGAAGTGCCTCGCGTGCGGCGCCTGTTCGATGGTGTGCCCCACGTGCTACTGCTTCGACGTGCGCGACGACCTGGACGCCAGCCAGAATCACGGCTCGCGCGTCCGCACCTGGGACTCGTGCCAGTTCAAGGACTTCGCCGAGGTCGCTCACGGGCAGAACTTCCGCGCCACCCGCGCGAGCCGCGTGAAGTACCGCTACTACCACAAGCAGTGGGGCTACCTGAGCAAGTTCGAGCGCGTCCTGTGCGTCGGGTGCGGCCGCTGCGCGATCGCGTGCAAGGCAGGCATCAACCCGATGATGGTCGTCAACGCACTGCAGACCGGGGAGGTGGGCTGATGTTGCCGATGACGTTCACGGAGCCGTCTTCCGCTAATCCATACCGCCCCTGGCCGGCGCGCATCACCTCCATCCAGGACCTCACGCCCCAGGAGAAGCTGTTCGAACTGCGCCTGATCGACGAGGCGGCCCGCGAGGCGTTCGCCTTCTCGTCGGGCCAGTTCGTCGAGCTGTCGCTGTTCGGCGTGGGCGAGGCGCCCATCTCGATCTCGTCGGCGCCGAGCAAGCAGGGCTTCATCGAGCTGTGCATCCGCAACGCCGGTGACGTGACCGGCGCGATGCACAAGAAGCAGTGCGGCGACATCGTCGGGCTGCGCGGCCCCTTCGGCCGCGGCTTCCCGTTCCAGGAGATGAAGGGCCACGACATCCTGCTCGTCGCCGGCGGACTGGGCATCGCCCCGCTCAAGAGCCTGATCAACCACATCCACGACGACCGCCACGAGTTCGGCAAGGTCACGATCCTCTACGGGTCGCGTACTCCCGACGAGATCCTGTTCCGGCGCCAGTTCGACATGTGGGAGCACCGCGAGGACTTCGACCTGATCCTGACGGTCGATCGTCCTGACGATGCGTGGAACGGCGAGGTCGGCCTGGTCACCAAGCTCTTCGATCAGATCGACGTGGACCCGGCGAGCACGTACGGCGCGATCTGCGGGCCGCCCGTCATGTACAAGTACGTCATCGCCGAGATGCGCAAGAAGGAGATGGACGTGGACCGTATCTACGTCTCCTTCGAGCGCCGCATGAAGTGCGGCATCGGCAAGTGCGGGCACTGCGGTGTCGGCCATCAGTACGCGTGCATCGACGGCCCGGTGTTCAACTACTGGGAAGCCATGAACCTGCAGGAGGCGATCTGACATGGCACCGAGACTGGTCGTTCTGTCACTGGCCTCCGACTTCGGGTGCCAGGTCAACCTCACCAACATGGAGGACGATCTGCTCGACGTCCTCGGGCTCGTCGACCTCTCGTACTGGCAGCTCGCGAGCAGCGGGCACATGCCGGCCGAGTACGACGTCGCCATCATCGAGGGCGCCGTCACCACCGGTGAGCACGTGGAGCTGCTCAAGAGCGTGCGCGCCACCGCAGCCGTGGTGATCGCCGTGGGTACCTGCGCGAACACCGGCGGTATCCCCGCGATGGCGAACCTCGTGCCGCTCGACATGCGCTACGCGACCGTCTACGGCGACGGCGACGTGCTCGTCGCGCTCGGCCGCATCGCGCCGGCGCCGGTCGACTCCGTCATCGATGTGGACTACCACGTCCCGGGTTGCCCGCTGGATCGCGCGGAGTTCATGCGCGTGCTCTCGCGCGTGCTGCTCGGCCTGTCCGACCGCGTGCCGGACATGACGATGTGCGCCTCGTGCAAGATCTCCGAGAACGTCTGCTTCTTCGATCGCGACAGCGCGTGCCTCGGGCTGGTGACGCGCGCGGGCTGCGGCGCCAAGTGCCCATCACTGGGCCGTGCGTGTTCCGGCTGCCGCGGCATCGCACCGGATGCCAATCTCGACTCGGCCCGCGCGATCTTCGCCGGCCACGGCCGTGCGGCCGGCGAGCTGGACGACATGCTCCGCATCTACAACTCGGCAAGGGAGGTGCGCGCCTAATATGCCTCGCCTCACTGTCGAGCACGTGGCCCGTATCGAGGGTCACGGCAACATCAGCATCCACGTCGAGGACGGTGTCGTCCACGAGATCAAGCTCGACGTCGTCGAGCCGGCGCGGTTCTTCGAATCCATGGTCGTCGGCCGCCGGTTCGACGAGGCGCCGCTCATCACGTCACGCATCTGCGGCATCTGCTCGCCGAACCATCAGCTCACCTCCATCAAGGCGATGGAGGCCGCGTTGGGCGTCGAGGTCTCCGAGCGCACGAAGCTGCTGCGCAAGCTCCTCGTCTACGGGTCGTACCTGCAGAACCACGCGACGCACCTCTACGTCTTCGCCGCGCCGGACTTCGTCGGTCTGCCGAGCGTCTTCCCGCTGGCCGCCACGCATCCGGACATCGTCGAGCGTGCGCTCAAGATCAAGAAGCTCGGCAACGAGCTCACCTCGCTCGTGGGCGGACGTTCCGTCCACCCGGTGACCGCCGTGATCGGTGGCTTCACCTCGGAGCCCGACCCGCGCGCCCTCGACGCGTTCCGTGCCTTGCTCGCCGGTGTCGCCGCCGACGCGCTGGCCACCGTCGACCTGTTCGCCTCGTTCGAGGTGCCGGCCTTCGAGAGCGCGGGCGAGATGCTCGCGCTGACCGCCGAGGACGATTACGCGATCTATGAGGGCGACACCGCCGCGCTCGACGCCGGCTGGCGCCGCCCCGCGGGCGAGTACCGCGACTTCATCCGCGAGGACGTCGTCGGGCACAGCAACGCGAAGCACTCCACGGTGGACGGCCGTCCGTTCCTGGTCGGTTCGGTCGCGCGCATGAACCTCAACGCCGGCAAGCTCAACCTGGCCGGCCGTGACGCGCTCGCGCGCTCGGGCGTCACGCTGCCGACGCGCAACCCGTTCCACACCAACGTCCTGCAGGCCGTCGAACTCGCCGACGCAGCCGAGCGCTGCTCCGGCTACATCGAGCGCCTGCTCGAGATGGGCGGCAGCTCGGAGCCGGTCTCGTTCTGCATCAAGGCGGGCGAGGGCGGGAGCGCCACCGAGGCGCCGCGCGGCACGCTCTACCACAGCTACGCGATCGACGACGACGGCATCATCACGCGCGGCGACGTCATCACGCCCACCGCGCAGAACCTCGCCAACCTCGAGGCGGACATGCGGGGCTTCGCTCCCACGGTCGCCCATCGCGAGGAGAAGGAGTTCACGCTGCTCGTCGAGGAACTGGTCCGCGCGTACGACCCGTGCCTCAGCTGTTCCGTTCATTAGGTGGCTGGTATGCAGGAATCTGCGTACTGATGGCGTACTTCACCCTCTAACGCGACGCGGGGTTCGGGTCGCGAAGGGGATGGGAACGACGGGCACTCCCCGCCAGATGCATGGGGAGTGCCCGGTCATATCCGGGGCAAGGGATGGGAAGGTGATGATGGCCGTACAGCGATTCCGCGGAGGCGTCCACCCGCCAGACCGCAAAGCACAGACGGCGTCGTGCGCCATCGAGCGGATGCCGCTCACGGAACGGCTCGTCGTTCCGATGAGCCAGCACCTCGGTGCGCCGTGTGCGCCGCTCGTCGCAAAGGGCGACCGCGTGGTCCGCGGGCAACTGATCGGCCAGGTCGACGCGATGATCTCCGCGCCGATCCATGCACCGGCGAGCGGCGAGGTCGTCGCCGTCGGACCGGCGCTCACGCCCGCCGGCGTCCGCGCGACGTGCGTCACGATCGTGCCGGATGCGGACACCTCCGGTGACGTGAAGGCGATCGAGGTCAGCGGAGACGGCACGGGCGCCATCGCGCGCGCGGCCGGCGTCGTCGGCCTCGGTGGCGCGGCCTTCCCCGCGTCCGTCAAACTCTCGCCCCCGAAGAACTCACCCATCGACGTCGTGATCATCAACGGCTGCGAGTGCGAGCCGTTCCTGACCTGCGACCATCGCGTCATGCTCGAGAGCCCGGCGCGCGTCATCGCCGGCGCCCGGCTCATCGCCGAGGCGGTCGGAGCTACGCGCACGGTGCTCGCCGTCGAGGACAACAAGCCGGATGCCGCCGAGGCCCTGAGGGCCGCTGCGCCCTCCGGCGTCGAGGTCGTCATGGTGCACACCCGCTACCCGCAGGGCGCCGAGAAGCAGCTCATCTTCGCGGTCACCGGGCGCGCCGTGGAGCGCGGGAAGCTCCCGTCCTCGGCCGGCTGCCTCGTGCACAACGTGCAGACCGCCGTCGCGATCGCGGATGCGGTCGAGTCGGGCATGCCGCTCATCGAGCGCGTCGTGACCGTCTCGGGCGCCGTGGCCCGGCCCGGCAACTACCTCGTCGCGATCGGCACCTCGATCGCGGCCCTCATCGAGTTCGCCGGCGGCCTGACCGCGGATGCCTCGCGCGTCATCGCGGGCGGACCGATGACCGGCCAGCCCCTCGGTGACCTCGACGTGCCCGTCGTCAAGGGGACCTCCGGTGTCGTGGCGCTCACCGCGGCCGAGGCCGCGCCCATCGTCGACGGCGACCAGGCCTGCATACGCTGCGGCCGCTGCGTCGAGGTGTGCCCGATGGTCCTGCACCCCTACGCCATCGCGAACTACGCCAACGTCCGCCACTGGAACGGATGTGAGCGCTTCTTCGCTCTCGACTGCATCGAATGCGGTTGCTGTTCCTACGTCTGTCCGACTCGCAGGCCGCTCCTCCAGCTCATCCGGACCGGCAAGGGCACGCTCATCTCGAAGGGGGTGCGGGTGTGAGCGACGAGACGAAGAAGGTCCTCCCGGGCGACCAGGCGCCCATCGCCGGCGCCCGCCAGGTCGTCCCCGGACCGCACATCGACGGGGCGACGTCGTGCAGCCGCATAATGCTGCTCGTCATCGGCGCGCTGCTGCCGGCGGTGCTGTGGTCGCTGTGGAACCTCGGCGTTCCCGCTGCGATCGTCTACGCGTCGTGCATCATCCCCGCCGTGCTCACCGAGTTCGTCTGGAACGCGGTCCTCAAGCGCCAGCAGACGATCGGCGACTTCACGGCGGTGCTCACCGGCATCCTGCTGGCGATGTGCATGCCCCCGCTCACACCGTGGTGGATCTGCATGGTCGGCGGCGTGGTCTCCATCGCGTTGGCCAAGATGATCTTCGGCGGACTCGGGTTCAACCTGTTCAACCCGGCACTCGTCGGTCGCGCGGTCGCGCTCCTGTCCTGGCTCGGCGTGATGGGTGAACTCAAGCCCTTCTCCGGCGGCTGGAGCAACGCCATCACGATCCCGGCCTCCGGCAAGCTCGACGCGATCAACGGGGCGACGCGACTCGCTGTTGCCGCTGCCGATCGCGCCGCGCAGGGCGCCTACGGCTTCAGTCTTCCCGACCAGTACAACGCACTGCTCTTCCGCAACCTCGAGGGCTGCGTGGGCGAGGTCTCCGCTGCGCTGCTCATCGCGGGCGGTCTCTTCCTCATCGCCGTCAAGGTCGTGGACTGGCGGATCCCCGTCGGCTACATCGGTTCGGTCGCGCTCCTGTCCTGGGCGTTCGGCTCCGACCCGATCTTCAACGTGCTGGCCGGCGGCGTGGTGCTCGGTGCCTTCTTCATGGCGACCGACTACGTCACCTCGCCGATCACGAAGAGCGGCCGACTCGTCTTCGGCATCGGCTGCGGCGTGTTCAACATCGTGACCCGTTTCTTCGGTCCGATGCCCGAGACGACCACGTTCGCCATCCTGTTCATGAACGGACTCGCTCCGCTCATCGACCGCGCCTTCCTCCCCAAGCCGTTCGGCTGGGTCAAGCCGGCGAAGGAGGTGAAGGCCGATGCGTGACAACGTCTACGTCCGCCTTGGCATTCCGGTCCTGGTCGTCTGCATCGCCGCCGCCGCCGGTCTTGCTCTGACGTGGACCTTCACGGCCGACAAGATCGAGGCGCAGGCGCGTGAGGCCGAGAAGACGTCGCTTGCGGCTGTCCTGCCCGACGCTGCCTCCTTCGAGGCGGTGACCGACGCGGCGGTGCTCGCCAAGGCTCGCGCCGCTGCCGGCGACGTCGGCATCGACGGAGTCTTCAACGCTGTGGACTCGGCCGGCGCGACCGCGGGCACCGGCTATCTCGTCGCCTCGCGTGGCTACAGCGGGCCGATCCGCATGGCGGTCGGTCTGGATAGGAACGGGTTAGTCAGCGGCGTCATGATCGTCACGATGGCGGAGACCCCCGGTCTCGGCACCAAGATCGTCGACGACAAGACGTACCTGCCGAAGTACACCGGACTGGACTCCGCCGACAAGGCGAAGAAGGTCGACACGATCACCGGCGCGACCAAGTCGTCGCGTGGTGTGCGCAAGGGAGTCGAGGCGGCTCTGGCGGCCTTCGCGGCCACAGGCGGAGCGGAAGGAGGGGGATCGAAGTGAAGCAGTTCATGAAGGTACTGCTCAACGGCATGTCTCTCGAGAATCCGCTCACGGTCCTTCTCATCGGACTGTGCTCGGTACTCGCGGTCTCGTCCAAGGTCGAGGGCTCGTTCTTCATGGGGCTCGCCGTCATCTTCGTCCTCGTGGGCAGCAACGTGCTCATAGCGGCGATCCGGGGATTCATCCCGACCGAGGTGCGCATCCCGATCTTCATCGTCGTCATCGCATCGTTCGTCACCATCGTCGACCTGGTGATGAAGGCGTACCTGCCCAGCGTCTACGCGTTCCTGGGCGTGTGGATCCCGCTCATCGTCGTCAACTGCATCGTGCTGGGCCGCGCTGAGGCGTTCGCGTACCGCAACAGCGTGCGCCTCTCCATCGCCGACGGGATCGGCATGGGGCTGGGCTACACGATCGTGATCGTGCTGCTCGCGGCCATGCGGGAGCTGTTCGGCTCGGGCCAGATCGTTTTCCTGGGCACGACTCTGATCAGCTTCGGATCCGCCTACCGCGGGCCCGGGATCCTGCTGCTCTTCCCGGGCGCGTTCATCCTGTTCGGGTTCATCATGGCGGGCTCGCACGCACTCAATCGCTACCTCATCGCATGGAAGGAGGCGTCGCAGTGAGCACGATCACCCAGCTCGCGCTGCTCCTCATCGGTGCCGCGCTCGTGAACAACATCCTGCTCACGCGATTCATCGCGCTGTGCAGCTTCTTCGGCATCTCGGACAGCATGGAGACCGCGACGGGCATGTCGCTCGCCGTCATCTTCGTCATGATGATGGCCTCGACGGCCACCTGGATCTTCTACTACGGCCTGCTCAAGCCGCTCGGGGTCGGGGAGTTCCTCTACATCCCCGCGTTCATCCTCGTCATCGCCGCACTCGTGCAGTTCGTCGAGATGTATCTGCGCAAGTACTCGCCCGCGCTCTACCGCGCGATGGGCATCTTCCTGCCGCTGATCACCACGAACTGCGCCGTGCTCGCGGCGGCGACCGAGGCGGTGAAGCCGGGCTTCTTCAAGATGAACATGCCCTACGGCTTCACGCTCTACGAGAACCTGGTCTACACGCTCGGCGTCGCTCTCGGGTACGGTTTCGCGCTCCTGTCGTTCACCGCCATGCGGGAACGTCTGGACTTGGCGCCGGTCCCGCGTGTCTTCAAGGGAGCGCCGATGGCCTTCATCACAGCAGGATTGCTCTCGATCGGCTATATCGGCCTCGGCTCGCTCTTCGGGCTGTAGGGGAGGCGACGTGGATCTGGCACTGATCATGAAGGCTGTTCTGGCCCTTTCGGCCATCGGCGTGTTGTCGGTGGCCTTGCTGGCCACGGCGTCGAAGAAGTTCGTCGTCGAGGTCGATCCGAAGATCGAAAGTATCCTGGACGCCCTGCCGGGCGCCAACTGCGGTGCGTGCGGCAGCCCGTCGTGCTTCGCCGCGGCCGAGGCGATGGCCGAGGGCCGCGCACCGGCCACGACCTGCGTCGCGGGCGGCAAGTCGACCGCGGAGGCCGTCGCCGCCATCATGGGCGAGTCCTGCGATTTCGTCCCGCTCATCTCCGCCCGCGCGTGCGGCGGCGGTACGAACGCCCGCAGCGCGTACGCGTACGAGGGCGTGCGTTCGTGCGCGACGGTCGCCAAGCTCGCCGGCGGCAGCGTGGCGTGCGGCTTCGGCTGCTTCGGCTACGGCGACTGTGTCCGCTCCTGCCCGTTCGATGCGATGAAGATCGACGCGCGCGGCCTGCCGGTCATCGACGCCAAGAAGTGCACCGGGTGCGGCATCTGCACCAAGGAGTGCCCGCGCGGCGGTACGCGCCTGCTCGGGCTCGTCTCGGACACCGCTCCGATCGTGGTGCGGTGCTCGTCGCGTGACAGCGTCAAGGACCGGCGCGGCTACTGCTCGAAGTGCTGCATCGCCTGCCGCAAGTGCGAGAAGGCGTGTCCCACCGCGGCGATCGTGGTCACCGACGGCCTGGCGGTCCTCGACCCGGCCACGTGCATCTCCTGCTACTCGTGTGTGGACGTGTGTCCGCAGGACTGCATCGACGTCCATGGCCGCGGCGCGGCGAAGCCCTCCTCGGAGACCGACGGCGCCTCGCGGACCTTCGGCGGCTTCGTGGTCGATACCGCAGCTGTAGACGCGGCCCGTCCCGCATCGGAGCCGGAAGCGTGACGCGCGGCGACCGCATCGTGGTCGCCATCGTGGCGGTGCTTGCCGCCGCAGCCTGGCCCCTGTCCGCCCTCGCGTCCTCGGCGCAAGGCGCTGATACCGTCATCGTCACGGCCCCTCACGGATCGAGCAGGCTCCCGCTCGACCGTGAGGGGCGTGTGTCCATCGAAGGTCTGCACGGACCCGTGACGCTGGTCATCGAGAACGGCTCCGTCCGGGTCGCAGACTCATCCTGCCCGGACGGGCTGTGCGTCCATCAGGGAGCGGTCGCGACGCCCGGTGGCGCCATCGTGTGTGCACCGAACGCCGTGAGTGTGCGGATCGGAGGTGGCGGAGATGCGCCCGACGCCGTCGTCCGCTGAGACCGGGGCGCTCGTCGCCACGGCCATGCTGGTCGCTGTGGCCGCCGTACTCGGTCTGCTCGAGTCCGCCGTCTTCCCTCCGCTCCCGGTCCCCGGCGTGCGGCTCGGCGTGGCGAACCTGGCGGTCGTACTGGCGCTGGCGTATCTCGGCCCGCGCCGCGCTCTCCAGGTCTCACTCGGCCGGGTGCTGATCGTCGGCCTCGCCGCCGGCACGCTCGGCGGCCCCGGTGCGCTCATGGCACTGGCCGGCGCGCTCGCGTCCTGGGGCGCGATGTCCGCTCTGGCGCGCTGGGCGCCCGACGTGTCGCCACTCGGCTGGTCGGTCGCCGGCGCCGCTATCCACGTGCTCGCGCAGCTCGCCGCTGCCGCTGTGCTCGCCGGGACCCCCGCGCCGCTGCTGCTCGCTCCGATCTCGCTCGGCCTCGCGCTCGCGTGCGGCCTGGCCGTCGGCTACTGTGCGTCTCTCCTGCTCTCCCGTCTGCCCCATGCACTGCCGGAGGTGGAACAGGGATGAGAGGCATCACATGGCTCCTCGACTCGTGGCACGGCCGGGCGCTGCCCGCGAGACCGTGCTCTCAGGGCGCGCGGATGCGCTGTCGGACGCAGCACTCGTAGCACTGATCGCGGCCGAAGGGTCGGAGGACGTCGGGCACGCCGTCCTCGACGCGTACCCGCGGCCCGACGGGCTGTGGCGCGTCTGCGCGGAGGACCTGGTCCGCATGCGGGGGATCGGACCCGCCGGCGCCGCCCGCCTGCTCGCGTGCCTCGAACTCTCGCGCAGGGCATCGGCCTGGCCCGCCGCCGCGCGTCCTGTCGTCTCGACGCCCGAGGATGTCGTGCGGCTCTGCGGTACCCAGCTGCGCGGTCTGGACCGCGAGCACTTCTGGGCGCTCATCCTCTCGACGAAGAACCAGCTCCTGCGCATGTCCGAGGTCTCGGTCGGCTCCCTGAACGCGTCGATCGTCCATCCTCGCGAGCTATTCAAGGAGGCTGTGCGCGTCTCCGCTGCATCGATCGTGGTGGTCCACAACCACCCGAGCGGTGATCCCACGCCCTCCGGCGCCGACCTCCAGCTGACCCGCCGGCTCGCCCGCGCAGGGGAGGTCCTCGGCATCGAACTGCTGGACCACGTCGTCATCGGCGACGGCGGCGCGCACGCGTCCCTCCGCGATATGGGGGTGCTGTGAGCGCGCCCGCATCCATGATGACGACACGGAAACACCACGCTCGCGAGCAGGGGTTTCGTTCCTGCTGTGCTAGACTTGTCCGAGATTTCGCCGGTCAGCCGGGGCTTTTGCGTGCCCGTTGGCCGTACCCTCATACTCCCTCGGGCGCGCCGACGCCTGCGAAAGGAACGCTGTGTCGCTCATCGACATGTTCTTCAACTCCTGGGGCTCCGACATGGCCGTCGACCTCGGGACCGCCAACACGCTGGTCTCGGTCCGCGGCCGCGGCATCGTCCTCATCGAGCCGTCGGTCGTCGCCGTCGAGAAGGATTCGAAGCGTGTGCTGGCCGTCGGCATCGAGGCGAAGCGCATGCTCGGGCGCACCCCGGGCTCCATCGTCGCCATCCGGCCGCTCAAGGATGGCGTCATCGCCGACTTCGAGGTCACCGAGGCGATGCTGCGCTACTTCATCAACAAGACACGCGTGAAGCGCTTCCCGTGGCAGCCGAAGCCACGTGTGGTCGTCTGCGTGCCCTCCGGCGTCACCGAGGTCGAGAAGCGCGCCGTGTTCGAGGCCACCATGCAGGCGGGCGCACGCCAGGCGTTCCTCATCGAGGAGCCGATGGCCGCTGCCATCGGAGCGGGCCTGCCGATCCAAGAGCCGACCGGCAACATGGTCGTCGACATCGGCGGCGGCACCACCGAGGTGGCGGTCATCTCGCTCGGCGGCATCGTCGTCGCGCAGTCGATCCGTATCGGCGGCGACGAGTTCGACGAGGCGATCGTGGCGCACGTGAAGCGCGAGTACAACGTGCTCATCGGTGAGCGCACCGCAGAGGAGATCAAGTTCGAGATCGGCTCCGCGTATCCGCTGTCTGAGGAGCTCGACGTCGAGGTCCGCGGCCGCGACCTGCTCACCGGCCTGCCCCGCACGCTGCAGCTCTCCTCCGAGGAGATCCGCACCGCGGTCGAGGAGCCGACCGGCGCGATCGTCTCCGCGGTGAAAGCCACCCTCGAGGAGACGCCTCCCGAGCTCTCCAGCGACGTCATGGAGTTCGGGATCGTGCTCACCGGCGGCGGAGCACTGCTCAAGGGCCTCGACGACCGCCTCAAGGCCGAGACCGGTATCCCCGTGCATGTGTCCGAGAACGCGCTCATCAACGTCGTCCTCGGTTCCGCGATGGCACTCGAGGAGATCGATGTCCTCAAGAAGGTCCTCACCGTCTCGCGCTAGCCGCGGGCGGCAGGGGAATCGCGCAGCGTGAAGCGCCTCGAGTTCGATACATCACCCACCACCGGCCGGCCGGTCCTGCTCGTCTCGCTCATCATCGTCTCGCTGTTCATCACGACGCTGTGGTATCGAGAGGGAGCCGACGGGCCGCTGCACGCGACGCGTCGCGGCCTCCTGACCGTGGGCCAGCCGTTCGCTTGGTTCGGCACGGTCGTGACCTCGCCCTTCCGTGCGGCGGGCAATCTCGTGAGTGGCGCGACCACCGACCGCTCCGACTACGACGTGATCAAGAAGCAGAACCTGGAGCTCAAGCAGCGTCTCGCGGAACTCGAGGAGGCCAAGCTCGAGAACGAGCGTATCCGCGCGCTGGTGGCCTTCGCCAAGGCGCAGGACTACAAGACGGCCGGTGCGCGCGTCATCGGCCGGCCGACCGATTCGTGGGAAGGCTCCATCGTCATCGACCGCGGATCCTCCGCCGGCGTCGAGCCGGGTGACCCGGTCATCGCCTCGGGTGGTCTTGTCGGTCAGGTCATCGAGGTGGCGCCGTTCAGCTCCAAGGTCCGCCTCGTGACCGCCCAGGACAGCGGCGTCTCGGTGCTCGTCCAGCGCTCGCGCGCCAACGGCATCGTCCGGGGAAGCGTGGACGGCAGCATCCGCCTGGAGTTCGTCGACAAGACCAAGGCGCCGATACGCGGGGACGTCCTCGTGACCTCGGGCCTCGGCGGGGTCTACCCCAAGGGCATCGTGGTCGGCGAGGTCACCGACGTCGCCTCTCCGCAGGCCGACCTCTTCCCGGACGTGCTCGTGGCGTCGCGCGTGGCGATCGACAAGATCGAGGAAGTGTTGGTCCTGACCGGGCCGACCACGGTGATCGACGGCGGACCCGGAGGTGGCGAGTGAACAGGATCCTTCCGACCGCAATCGCGTTGATCGCCGCCGCCATCCTGCAGATCGCTGTCGCTCCGTACATGTCGATCTTCGGCGTGGTGCCCAATGTCATCTTCCTGGTGGTCGTGACCCTCGCGCTGGTCGAGGGCCCCGTCGCCGGGTGCACTGCAGGTTTCGTGGGCGGGCTGCTGTTCGATCTGCTCGGTAACTCCGTGGTCGGTCCCTACGCGCTCGTCTTCTGCGTCGTCGGCTACGTCGCCGGCCTTCTGCAGGCGAACATGTTCGCCGAGGGCTGGCTGCTGCCGGTGACGGTGGTAGGCCTCGCGGGGCTCGGAGCGGAGATCACCCACGGGGTCATCCTGTCGGTGCTTCCCGCCGGCGCGCCGTTCTGGGGCACCATGTGGCGCGTCATGCTCCCGGGAGCGCTCTACAACACGGCGCTCGCCGTTCTCGTCTACCCGTGGTTGGCTCGTCTCTTGCGTCGGGACTCCTCCATGAAGTCATTCCGCCGACTCGCATGACGACCTTCCGCCAACTGCTCAAGGGCCGTTTCGCCGCGCTCGGGGTGATCGTCCTCGTGGTGCTCGGCGGCCTTACGGTGCGCCTGTGGAGCATGCAGGTCCTCTCCGGTGACACCTTCGCGGCAGCCGCGGACGAGAACCGCATCCGGCAGGTCTCCCTTCCCGCTGCCCGCGGGCGCATCCTCGATGCGAAGGGCCGCCCGCTCGTCACGAACCGCCCGGTCATGGCGATCACCGCCGAGCCGAAGGTGTCTGAGGATGCCACGCTCGTCGCGCGCATCTCGGCCGCGATCGACGTGCCAGTCGCGGAGATCGAGAAGAGGCTGTCCTCGTACAAGCAGGAGCGCCTCGCACCGCGCGTGCTCCGCGTCGACGTGTCCATGCAGACGGTCAGCTACATCCTCGAGCACGCGCCCGACTTCCCGGGAGTGTCCGTCACCGAGTCCGCCGTCCGCGAGTATCCGAGCAAGGGCCTCGCGGCGCACGCACTCGGCTACACGGGAGAGATCTCCGAGTCGCAGTTGAAGCTCGAGAAGGGCGCGGCGGCCAGCACCGACATAGGCTCTCGCATCGGCGATATCGTCGGCAAGACCGGGGTCGAGGCGTACTATGACAAAGCGCTTCAGGGCGAGAAGGGCTTTCGGCGCCTCGAGGTCGACAACCAGGGTCGCGTCCATCGCGTGATCGCCGAGGGCGCTCCCCGCGCAGGCAAGGACATCCAGCTCACTATCGACATGGATGTCCAGGTGGTCGCCGAGAAGGCGCTGCAGGATGCACTCGACGAGGCGCATCGCCAGAACTTCCGCAGTGCGCGCGCCGGCGCGGCGGTCGTCCTCGACGTGAGGACCGGTGCGGTCATCGCGATGGCGAGCGCGCCGACCTACGATCCCTCCCTGTTCCTCAACGGCATCAAGGACGAGGATTGGAAGAGTCTCACCGCCACATCGTCCGAGTTCCCTCTCACGAACCGCGCGGTCATGTCCGCCTATCCGCCCGCTTCCACGTTCAAGGCCGTCGTCGCCATGGCGGGGCTGAAGGACAAACTCAGTACCCCGTCGTCCTACTACAACTGCCCGGGTCACTGGGAGGGCATGGGCAAGCAGTGGGGGAAGTGGTGCTGGCTGCACTCCGGTCACGGCGGCATGAGTCTGACCTCGGGAATCGTGCAGTCGTGCGACTCCGTCTTCTACGAGCTCGGCAAGAAGTTCTACGAGGCCAAGGGCGAGCCACTGCAGGAGTTCACGCGTTCGATGGGCTTCGGATCGCGCCTCGGTATCGACCTGCCGGGTGAGGTGCCGGGACGCGTCCCGGATGCCGCATGGAAGCACGAGTACAACAAGAACTACCCCGAATACCAGCAGTGGCTGCCCGGCGATACCGTCAACATGGCGATCGGCCAGGGCGACCTCTTGTGCACGCCGCTCCAGCTTGCCAGCGCCTACGCCGCGCTCGGCAACGATGGTAAGGTCATGAAGCCGCACCTGCTCAAGGCCGTGCTCGGAGCCGACGGCAAGCCCGCCGTCGAGGCGAGCGCCGTCGTACTCTCCGATCCGAAGCTCTCGCCCGCGAGCCTCGCCGCCATGCGCGCGGCGCTGGTCGGGGTGACCGAGTACGGCACGGCCAGAGGCGTCTTCGCGGGCTTCCCGATCACGGTCGCCGGCAAGACCG
>JAUSAU010000011.1 GCA_030652345.1 Coriobacteriia bacterium | reverse complement strand
GACGGGGACGACCGAGCCGTTCAATCTCTATGACTGCGCACAGTGCCATGCGGTCGACAGCAACGACCCTCCCGCCGACGGCAGCGGCCCCCACAGGCACTACTCGACAACAACGTCGAAGTGCGCGGTATGTCATTCCGTGCACAATGCACCGGCAGGCGGCATCATCCTCTTGCGTGGAGCCACGGTCAGCGCCACGTGCTTGATGTGCCACGATGGCACACAGAGCGGGATCGGACCCTATCACACCATCGAGAAGCACGGCGGCGTTGTCACGGCCGAGCACGAGGTCGATGTCACGAACGCGATTCCCGGCGGGTCGACAGATCTCGTCGGCAATCTGGGCTGCTCCAATTGCCACAGCGTCCATGGTGCGAAGACCGTGCAGCCGTTCCTGCGAGATAGCGGCTTCGCGGGAACGACCTTCGTCGAAGGTGCGGGGCTGTGGGTCACGTCCGACTGTCTTCTGCGGTCGGATCTGAACGGTGCCGCTCCGGGCACGTACGCGGAGTACGGCGCCCGCTGGTGTGCCGCGTGTCACGACCAACGCCATTCGGACTCGTCAACCGTGAACCACCCGGTCGAATCGGACCCCACCTGGGGCTACGGGGATGTGGTGTCGTCGGTGCTGGCGACTTCGTATTCGTACGACATCCTCTACACGACCATCGCGACCGGGATGGGCAGGACCAACGGCGGCTTCATCATGGCGCCCGCACCTGCGAGCGGTGACGGTCGGGTCGAGGTGCGCAGGGACCCGATGTGCCAGCAGTGTCACGAGGACGCCCGAGTGGTCACCGATCCCTTCGAAGGCGACTACACGTACCGGGGGGCCACCGATCCGAGCGATCCCTCATACGATCCCTTTGAGCCGAACCCGATCAATCCCAAGTTCCTGACGTTCCCACACCAGACGACCAACGTGAACATGCTCGTAGAGCAGTACGACGACCTGTGCATGAACTGTCACCCGGTTTCCGCCCTGCCGTAGCGAACCGCTCGTGGAGCGACAGAAGGAGTTATGCGGGGATGAGTACGCACCGTGGCACGCGCGGAAGGTGGAGCCGGCTCGGGCTGGGGATCGTGATCGTGCTGCTCCTGGGAACGACTGCCGCTCTGGCATCGTCGGCACTGTGGCGTGGTCCAGGGCCCGCCCGGGGAGCTGGTGGCGCCGAGAGTCTCGAGGACGTGGGCGCGACCGCCGGGCGTGCGGGCTCGACGTCTGAGCACCCCGAAGTCGCGGTCCTTGAACCGACGCCGCCCAAGCAGGCCGAGATCGGCGATTCTCAGAAGAAGTCGACCACGGCCCCGAAGGCGAAGGACAAGCCGAAGCCGCCCAAGGGCGACAAGCCGGTCGACGCCGAGGGCCCACCCGTTGACCCCGAGGACCCACCTGCGGATCCCGAGGACCCACTGGTGCCGGACGCCCCGGGTGCTCCGACGCTGGTAGCCTGCACATCCGGCGCGATGAAGGATGTCGTCACCTTCGATGCGGGTACCGGTGGGCCAGTTTCGCAGTTCTCTCTCCTGCGGTCTGCGAGTGCCGATGGCCCCTCCTCGGTCGTCGCGACTGCGTCTGCGGATGTCAGGATCTTCGAGTTCTCGGTGGACACGACGGGTACGGCCTACTACGCGGTCTCCGCACAGGGTGCGGGCGGCGAGAGTGCTCCGAGCGGGCGAGCGGACAACGGCCCCGTTTTGATGCGGGAGAGCGTGCCGGTCGCGGGACGGGTGCTCGCTTCGTCGAACGGCGAGGTCATACTCGCACTTCCTCCCGGTGCGTTCGATCAGCCGACCGACGTGGAGGTGCGCGAGGTCTCAGCCTCTCCGACCGGCGGCCTCATCAGTCTCTCCGGCGTGTACGAGATCACCCCCTCCGTGTCGCTGGCCGCGCCTGCGACGCTTTCGGTGCGATACACGCTGGGCGTAACGCACTTCCAGGTGCAGCAGACACTACTCAAGGCTGCCGAGATCATGACCTACGATGAGGTGGCAGGCGGGTGGACGGCCGGGGCGACCGGGGTGACGTTCGACGGTACGTACCTTTCCGGCACGCTCGGGCACTTCAGCTACTGGGCCGGAGCCGCGGTGGAGCCGCACGGCACGAGCGAGACGACCTACTGCTCGGACGGCGGTATCTGCCATGACCTGTCAACCTATCCCGATTCGTCGGTCCGGTACGACACGCGTGACGCCCAGATCTGCTACAACTGCCACGGCAACGCCACCGCAGGTCAGCCCGCGGCCGGTGCGAGCGGGCCAAACGTCGAGCAACAGTTCTACCAATGTGAAGGACAGACGCGGCCGCCCGGCTCCACGGTGCACCCTGTTGCCACGGGTGATCTGTACTGCACGATCTGCCACGACCCGCATGCGGATCCGGCGGCATCACCGGGGCTCTTGCGGGCCTTCGAGCCGACGACGGGCAGGTACGTGGAGGGCGGACTCGGCTCGGGCCCGGGGGACGCGTTTTGCTGGACATGTCACGGTCCCATCAGGAATCGTCGCACCGACTTCCTGGTGCCGAACTACTGGGCCACCAGTGGCGGTGACCGCAAGACCGGCTACATGGGAACGCCACACGCCGCGATCGAGACACAGAGCGACGTGACGTGCACGGCCTGCCACGCAGAGCACGGTTCGGATGCGGCGGCGTTGGTGCTCTCGGAGATCGAGACGGCGGGCGGCACGGTGCCCGTGACGCGCACGAGCGATGTTTGTCTCGCGTGCCACGTCGCCAACACGTCGGTCTATCCGGGTAGTGCAACTGCGGGGGCTCAGAAGCACGTGACCGTCGCGACGTCTACGAAGGCGCTCACCCGCTATCCCGCATCGACTGCCGAAGGTCAGGGCTGCACCGGGTGTCACGAGCCGCACGGCAGGGGATCAGGCGGTTCGTACACGTGGGTGGGCGGGCGCGATCTGTGCCTCACCTGCCACGACGCTAGCGGCCTCACCTACGGCGCTGACTACTCGTACCAGGGACCGTCGGCGTTCGGGGCATCGGGCCACGCGGGCATAACCGGCGGCCTTGGGTACCTCAATCTCAACCCGACGTCTGACGAGTTTGCGGCCTGGCAGTCGGCGATCCTGCCCACGCCGGCCATCCCCGGGACTCCGGTCGACGCGAGCGGCCTGTCGGCGATCCAATCCGCGGACGGTGTGCTGCTCAGCACCGCCTTGCAGGCCACGACCGGCTCCTCGGACTATCAGATGTACCGGTTCAAGATGCCGGCGGACAAGACCGATGTGGCCACCATCTCGCTCACCTGGAAAGGCTACGGCGAGGCGGCGCCAGGATATCCGGTCACGGTATCGGCGTGGAACGAAGGCACCGGCGGTTGGGACCAGATCGACAGCCGTGTTCTCGGTTCGCCGCAGCAGCTCGTGTTGAACCTGACTCCCGCGAGTCACATCGACGCGACTGGCTATGTGTACGTGTTGGCCCAGGCGAGGTACGTCTACGACGCGACGATCACATCCGGGCCGACGATCAGCGTTCCGTACCCGTGGAATCCGTCGCTTCACATGGTGCAATGGACGACCGCCGGACTCGCCAGCAGTCTGGTCGACTATGGGCCGACGACGGCGTATGGCACCACGGTCGGCAGTGCCGATGAGCGGGTCACCAATCATGTGGTGTGGATCACGATGCCCGCAGGCATCACGAACATACGTGTGAGATCAGCCACATCCTTCGGTGAGAGTGCCGCGTCCGCGAACACCGTCATCACCTACCCGAGGCCGACGATCGCATCCACGATCCCCTCCAGCCTGATCTGGTACGACGTACCCGTCTCGACCACGCTGACGTGGAATGCGATGTCCGCTCCCGGCGGCCCGTTCCAGTACCGCGTGCAGGTGCTGCGCAGCGGCTCACAGGTGGTGCTGACGGACTGGATGTCGAATCTCTCGTACGTGTACTCCACGAGCACACCGGCGGGCTACACCTGGAGGGTCGAGGCGCGCGATGCCGCGCAGATCTCGTATGGCTGGTCCGCCACCGCATCGTTCGGCGTGGCAGACGGCAACTACACCGGTTCGTGTCCGTTCCTGTTCAC
>JAUSAU010000005.1 GCA_030652345.1 Coriobacteriia bacterium | reverse complement strand
GACGGTCATCTCGAGCGTGTCACCCGGCCGGTGGGCGCGCACTCGCGCGGGGATCTGCTCCCACTTCGTGATCGTCGCACCATCGATCGCGGTGACGGAGTCGCCGGCGACGAGGCCGGCCTTCTCTGCCGCACTGTTGACCGACACCGACCCGACGATCGGCTTGTCGGAGAACACCGCGTAGCCGTACGCCGAGAGCACCACCGTGAAGACGACGACGGCGGTCAGGAGGTTGATGATGACGCCCATCGCAAGGATGATGACCCGCTTCCACGGCGCCTGGCCGCGGTAGACGGTGGAACGCACGCGGGCGAGGAGCTCCGCGTCGGTCTCCCCTTCGCCCCGCTCGACGAGCGAGTGGGTCTCCGGCCAGTCGACGATGGGCTCAGCCGCGCCGTAATCCTCCATGGTGGCGATGAGCTCCTGGCCGCGCTCCCGGGTGATCCCGAGAGCGTCCGCCAGCGCATCGGCATCGACGCGATGCCGGTCGGCGAGCAGCGCGAGCGCACCGCCGAGCATCTCGTCCTCGCGTCCCGGCTCCATGCCGGCGATGCGCACGTACCCGCCAAGCGGAACGGCGGTCACGCCATAGGTGATGCCGGACTTCTTGGAACGCCAGCGCAGCGCCGGCCCCGGAAGGCCGAGCATGAACTCGTGCACCTTCACACCGA
Organism: Coriobacteriia bacterium; assembly: GCA_030652345.1. The sequence continues at coordinate 23,885 of JAUSAU010000005.1, read as the reverse complement.
AGATGCGAGCAGCGAAGAAGTGCCCGCCCTCGTGCAGGATGACGAGGATCGAGAAGGTGATGACACCCCAGAAGATCGCTTCGATGCCGGTCGGCATGTTGGCGAAGGGCTGCATGGTCGTCCTTTCATCACAACGGGAGCGAGTTCCCGTCCTTTGGTGGGTCGATACCCGAGCCCGTGCCGAGCAAGCCGCCTGCCAGTGCCCCCACAGCGCACACGGCTCCACGGGGACTCCACGCCCGCACCGTCTACGACGCGGTGATGGCCATGCGCGCGGCCGTGCGAGCCCGCGCGTCCACGTCCTCGAGCTGGTCGAAAGAGGAGACGGCTGCGACATCGTGTGACGACATGACGCTCTCCACCACGCGGTCGATGTCGGCGAAGCCGATACCGCCGGCCAGGAACGCGGCGACGGCCACTTCGTTCGCGGCGTTCAGCGCACACGGTAGCGTGCCGCCGGTGCGGCCCGCCTCGAGCGCGAGGCCCAGGCAGCGGAACGTAGCGAAGTCCGGCTCCTCGAAATCGAGCCGACCGAGCGCGGCGAAGTCCACCGGCGCGACGGGCGAATCCCAGCGATCCGGGAAGGAGAATGCGTACTGGATCGGCACCCGCATATCCGTGGCGCCGAGGTGAGCTTTTACGGATCCGTCGCGATACTCCACCATCGAGTGGATGCAGCTCTGCGGGTGGATGACGATGCGGATCTGATCGTACGACGCGTCGAAGAGGTGATGTGCCTCGATCGCCTCGAGGCCCTTGTTCATGAGTGTCGATGAGTCCACCGTGATCTTGGGGCCCATCGTCCAGCGCGGATGAGCGAGCGCCATGTCGACCGTGACACCTGCCAGTTCGGCACGCGTTCGACCGCGGAACGGGCCGCCGGACGCGGTGAGCCAGATCCGGGAGAGATCGGCGCGTGGCTCTCCGAGCAGGCACTGGTAGATGGCCGAGTGCTCTGAGTCCACCGGGATGAGCTGCCCGGGCGCCGCGAGCGGCATGAGCAGGTCACCACCCACGACGAGTGACTCCTTGTTGGCCAGCGCGAGTCGCTTGCCCGAGCGAAGCGCCGCCTCACTCGCCCGCAGGCCGGCGGCGCCGACGAGGGCGTTGAGAACGACGTCAGCCTCCGGCAGGGACGCCAGCGCGGCCACGCATTCCGCACCGGTGGCACACGACGCGCCCGGGGGAAGGTCATCGCGGCACGGAGCGCATGCGGCGTCAGCGACGGCCACGGTGGTCACGCCGAACGCACGCGCCTGCTCGGCGAGCAGTACGCCGCTCGTGTTCGCCGCGAGTGCGACGACCTCGATCCGGTCTGCGAATCGCGTCGCGACATCGAGGGCCTGTCGGCCGATCGACCCGGTCGAGCCGAGGATCGCAACCCGGATGCGATCGGCGCTCATCGCGCACCCGCCCAGATCAGGAGGTAGTACACGACGATGCTCACCATGATCATGGAGTCGAACCTGTCGAGGAATCCTCCGTGGCCCGGAAGCCACTTGCCGGAGTCCTTGACCCCCACCTCGCGCTTGAGGCGGGACTCTGCGAGGTCACCGAGTACCGCTGCGATCGCCGCGATCACGCCGATGGCCAGGAACGTCCACAGCGGCAGCGGGGACCGGACGACCCACCAGCCGACGCCCCAGGCCGCCGTCGTGGCGATCGCTCCCGCGACGAAACCCTCCCAGGACTTCTTGGGCGAGATCTGCGGCGCCATGGGATTGCGCCCGATCGCGGATCCCACGAGATAGGCGAAGACGTCCATGCACCAGACGCTCGCGAGCGTGATGATGACGAGCTCCGCTCCTGAGTCGAGTGCCCGCATCAGAACGAGGTGCGACAGCATGAATCCGGTGTAGAGCGCGCCGAATACGGTCGTCGCGGTGTCGGACTCGGTGACCTGCTTGAACAGGATGTGCCAGATAAGCGCCGCGACGATGAGTCCGCCGCTGACCGCGGTCAGACCCATGGCGCCCGCCGCGCTGTCCGCGGGACCGATGGCGGTGGCGTCCCAGTGCAGTGCGTAGAGTGCGGCAGCGAGCGGCATCGCGGCGACGGCGACGACACCGAAGACCTCGTTCGGCTTGCGGCGCTCGGTGCGCATCATGGCGTAGAACTCGATGACACAGAAGACGGCCACGACGGAGATGACCGCCGCCCACAGCAGGAGACTCCCGGAGATGTCGGCGAGGATGAGTACGACTCCGAGGATGATCGCGGTCACGGTGCGGACGCCGAAGTCGCGGAGTGCCCGGGGCTCCCGCACGCGCTCCTTGATGGGTGCTTCCCTCACCGGCCGCCGAACCTCCGATCGCGCGACTGGAAGTCGACCAGCGCCGCGAGGAACTCATCGCGGTCGAAGTCAGGCCAGAGCACATCCGTGATGAGCAGCTCACTGTAGGCGATCTGCCACAGAAGGAAGTTGCTGATGCGCATCTCTCCGCTCGTGCGGATGAGCAGGTCAGGGTCGGGCACGCCGACCGTATAGAGGTGAGCGGCCACGCACTCCTCGTCGACGTCGGCGACGCCGAGTGTGCCCGCCGCGACCTCGCGGGCGATGGCCTGCGCCGCATCCGCGATCTCGGAGCGCGCGCCGTAGTTCAGAGCGACCACGAGTTCGAGTGTGTCGTTGTCCCTGGTCTTATCCATGGTGTCGCGGAATGCGCGCTCGGTAGCGGGAGGCATCTCCTCGAGACGACCGATGACGCGGACCCGGACTCCCTGGTCCATCAGGTCGCCCAGTTTGGCCTTGAGGACCTCGACGAACAGCGCCATGAGGGCGTTGACCTCTTCATCGCTGCGACGCCAGTTCTCCGTGGAGAAGGAGTAGATGGTCAGGTACCGGACGCCGGTCTCGATGGCTGCGGCAAGGATCTCCTCGATCGCCTTCGCACCGGCCCGGTGGCCCGCGACCCTCGGGAGCGAGCGCCGCTCAGCCCAGCGGCCGTTGCCATCCATGATGATCGCGACATGACGGGGCACACGCTCCGCATCGAGCTGCGAGAGCAGTCCGATGGCGCGTGTCGAGCTGAAGAACTCGGTCAGGGACGGCTTGGGCATCTGCCCTAGACCTCCATGATCTCCTGCTCCTTCTTCTTGAGGAGCTCGTCGATCTGGCTGATGAAGGCGTCGGTCTTCTTCTGGACGAGCTCTTCGCCGCGACGTGCATCGTCCTGGCCGATGACGCTGTCCTTCTCCTGCTTCTTGAACGAGTCGTTGGCCTCGCGCCGGGCATTGCGCACCGCGACGCGTGCGGTCTCGGTGTAGGTGTGGCACAGCTTCACGAGCTCGCGGCGACGCTCCTCGGTCGGAGCCGGGAACGGCACGCGGATGACAGCGCCGTCGTTGCTCGGGTTCAGCCCGAGGTCGGACGCGAGGATCGCCTTCTCGATGGCCCCCATGATCGACTTGTCGTACGGCGAGATCACGAGCAGCTGCGGCTCGGGCGTGGATACACCGGCGAGCTGGAGCAACGGCGTCGGGGCGCCGTAGTAGTCGATCGAGATGCGCTCGAGGAGCGCCCCCGATGCGCGACCGGTACGCACGCCCGAGAACTCATGACTCAGGGCAGTCACGGCCTTGGTCATCTTCTCTTCGGCGTGCTTGATGATGGCTTCGGGCATCACTTTCCTCCTCGTACGATGGTTCCCACGCGCTCGCCGGCGAGCGCGCGGACGATGTTGCCGTCCGTGTTGATGTTGAAGACGATGATCGGGAGGTCGTTGTCCATCGCCAGCGAGATCGCGGTGGAGTCCATGACCTTGAGGCCCCGCTTGAGGACCTCCATGTAGTCCAGCTCCTCGAAGCGCACGGCGTCCGGGTTCGTCTCGGGGTCATCGTCGTAGACGCCGTCGACCTTGGTCGCCTTCATGATGCACTCGGCGTCGATCTCAAGGGCCCGCAACGCGGCGGTCGTGTCGGTCGTGAAGTACGGGTTGCCGGTGCCGGCTGCGAAGATGACGGTCCGCCCCTTTTCGAGATGGCGGATCGCACGGCGCCGGATGTAGGGCTCGGCGACCGACTGCATGTCGATGGCGGACATGACCCGGGTGAACACGCCGGCCTTCTCGAGTGAATCCTGGATGGCGAGGGCGTTCATGACCGTCGCCAGCATGCCCATGTAGTCCGCCTGGGCACGGTCCATGCCCTTGGCGGAGCCGGCGATACCCCTGAAGATGTTGCCGCCGCCGACCACGATGGCGATCTCGACCCCATGGTCGCGAGCCGTCCGGATCTGCTTGGCGAGATCGTCGAGGATGACCGGATCGATGCCGTAGCCCGCATCGCCCATCAGGGCCTCGCCCGACAGCTTCAGCAGAACGCGCTTGAAGCGTGGCGTCGTCATCGCACTCCCCTCGTCAGCATGGTTCGCGCCGGTCACCTGTTTCCGAGGTCCGGCGCGCAGTCACTTCCCGATATTGTAGAACGGGGCGGCCCGCTGTGGACCGCCCCGTTCACGAAAGCGTTGCTTTATGCCTCGGAGGGCTCCTTCGCGGCGGTCTCGCCGAGAACGAACCGGTCGAAGCGGACGACGCGCAGGTCCTTGCCGGTCGCCTTGGCGGCGTCCTTCACGATCTGCTCGACCGACTTGTCCGGGTCCTTCACGAAGGACTGCTCGATGAGACAGACCTCCTTGTAGAACTTCTCGAGCCGGCCCTGAGCGATCTTCTCCTGGATGGGCTCGGGCTTGCCGGACTGCTCGGCCTGCGCCTTGTAGATGCTCATCTCGTGCTCCACCGTGTCGGCAGGCACCTCTTCGCGACGGACACAGATCGGCGTGGCGGCAGCGATGTGCATGGCCACGTCCTTGGCGAGTGTCGCGACTGCGGGGTCGGAAGCCTCGCCGCCAGCGATGTCGACGATGACGCCGATGCGGCCCACGCCGTGGATGTAGGAGCCGATGCAGCCGTCGCCCGTGATCTCGTAGCGGGCGAAACGGGAGACGCCCATGTTCTCGCCGAGGCGGCCGACGATCTCGCCGAGCGCCTGCTGCACGGTCAGTGAGGGGTTCCGCTTCCACTGCAGGTCCATGAGAGCCGACTCGCCGTCCTTGACCCCGTTGGGGGCGTCGACAGCGACCTGCTCGGCGATCGCGTTGGCGAACGTCGAGAACTCGGCATTGCGGGCTACGAAGTCCGTCTCGCAGTTGACCTCGACCATCGCGCCGATCTTGCCGTTCTCCGAGACCCAGGAGGCCACGAGGCCCTCGTTGGTCGCGCGTCCGGCCTTCTTGGCGAGGTCGGCCAGGCCCTTGGTGCGCAGGACGTCTACGGCCTTCTCGAGATCGCCGTCCGTCTCCGTGAGGGCCTTCTTGCAGTCCATCATCCCGGCGCCGGTCATGTCGCGCAGTTCCTTGACCATGGCAGCGGTGATCGCCATATCATTCACTCCTTCAAGACTCACGCGCCCACGGGGCGCGGAGGGTACGGTTTCGGGCGGTGCTACTCGGCGGCCTCGGCGGGAGCCTCAGCGGCAGCCTCGGCAGTGGCCGGTGCCTCCTCGGCGACGGGCGCCTCGTCAGCGACGGGTGCGGCCTCAGCGGCGGGAGCTTCGGCAACGGGAGCCGGCGCATCGACGACCGCCGGCGCGGCCGGAGCCGGCGCAGCGGGCGCCTCCTTCTCTGCGGTGGGCGCGAAGACCTGACGGCCCTCGACACACGCCTCGGCGATGACCTTGGTCACGAGGTTGACGGCACGGATCGCGTCGTCGTTACCCGGAATCACGAAGTCGACCTCGTCGGGATCGCAGTTGGTGTCCACGAGACCGATGATCGGGATGCGGAGGCGATGCGCCTCGGCCACCGCGATGGTCTCGCGCTTGGTGTCGATGATGAAGATCGCGCCCGGCAGGTCGTGCATGTCACGGATGCCGTTGAGGTTGCGCTGCAGCTTCTCGAGCTCGGCGCGCAGCTTGAGCGCCTCCTTCTTCGGCAGCGAAGCCATGCGGCCGTCGGCCTCCATGGTCTCGAGCAGGGTCATGCGGGCGATGCGCTTGCGCATGGTGACCCAGTTCGTGAGCATGCCGCCGAGCCAGCGCTGGTTGACGTACGGCATGCCGGCGCGGGTCGCCTCATCGGCGACGGCTTCCTGGGCCTGCTTCTTGGTGCCGATGAACAGGACCGGCTTGCCGGTCGCCGCCACCTGACGCACGAAGCGGTAGGCGATGTCGATCTCCTTGAGCGAGCGCTGGAGGTCGATGATGTAGATGCCGTTGCGCTCGGTGAAGATGTACGGCTTCATCTTCGGGTTCCACCGGCGGGTCTGGTGCCCGAAGTGGACACCTGCTTCGAGCAGGTCCTTCATTGAAACGACTGCCATGGTGCTGTCCTCCTGGTTTCGGTTGCTTCCTCCGCCCGGCGGCTGATGGTGATTCCTCGTCGCGACCGCCCTTCAGAGAGGACGGCACCGAGCGACGTGGACCGGCGGGCGTGTGTAGTCAGAGCCGATGTAGTGTAGCAGAGCGCCCCGCACGCGACAACGCGTCCGGGCGAGTCCAGTCCCCCACGGGTGCGGCTAATACTCCCTGCCGCACGAGGGGCAGACGACGTGGGCGTCGTACCAGTGCTCGCGGTCCTTCTTCGGGATCAGTTCGAGCGTGAGTTCGACCTGGCACGCCGGGCACCACAGACGCCGCGGCAGTTTGGCGTGCTCGACCAGGGCGTCGGCGTCGCCCTCGTGGTCGCGCAGCAGCACCTTGAAGACGGTGCGACTCGCGGGCGCCGTCGGCAGCATGTCGAGGGTCGCACGGATCTTGGCGGAGACGTCCGCGGGTTTCGCGGAGTTCTTGACCAGGTAGTCGGCCGCACCGAGGTCCAGGCCTCGCTGGACGTCGCCGTCCTGACCGAGGTTGCTCAGGATGATGACCGGGATGTCGCGCGTGCGCGGGTCGCGCTTGACTTGCTCGAGCGCCTCGAGGCCGCTCATCCGCGGCATCACGAGGTCGAGCAGGATCAGATCGACCTGCGTCGTCCGCAGGAGGTTGACGCACTCCAGACCGTCGCCGGCCTGTAGCACGCGATAGCCCTCCTGGGTCAGCTTGTCGGTGTAGATGCGGCGAAGCAGTTCGGTGTCTTCGACGACGAGCACCGTCTCCGAGGCCATCTAGCGTGTCTCCTTCTAGTCCTTTGCGACGTATCCCTGAGCCGAGTGGAGCCGTGCGCGAAGGCGAAGGACCGCCTTCGTATGGAGTTGGCTGACACGCGACTCGGTCACGCCGAGGACCTGGCCGAACTCCTTCAGCGACAGTCCCTCGTAGTAGTAGAGCACAACCACGGTCCGTTCGCGCTCAGGAAGTCGCTCGATGGCGCCGGCGAGGATCTCCTTGATCTCCTCCGACTCGAACATGAGGACCGGATCGTCCGCGCTGTCGTCCCGGATCATGGACATCAGCGTGCTCTTCTCGTCCTTCTCGCCGCCCGGGGCCCACAGTTCCTCGAAGGAGACGATGGAGGTGTATGAGAGCTTCGCGAAGGTGTCCTGCAGGTCCTTGACCGGGATGGCGAGCTCCGCGGCGACCTCGACGTCGGTCGGCGTGCGGAGGAGGCGCGACTCGAGCGCCATGATCGCCCGTTCGATGTCGCGCGCACGTGCGCGCACGCTGCGCGGCACCCAGTCGAGCGAGCGGAGTTCGTCGATGATCGCGCCCTTGATGCGCGCGATGGCGTACGTCTCGAACTTGATGCCGCGCTCCATGTCGAACTTCTGGATCGCATCGATGAGCCCGAAGATCCCGTACGAGATCAGGTCGGCGTTCTCGACGGTCTGCGGAAGGTTCGCGGAGACGCGACCGGCGACGTACTTCACCAGCGGCGAGTAGTGCAGGATCAGTTGTTCACGAGCCGACACGTCCCCGGTCTCTTTGAACCGGGTCCAGAGTGTCGGCAGGTCTGCCCGCGGTGGCGGGTTCTTCATCCGGAGGCCCCTTCGGAGGAAAAGAACGTGGTCACGCGCGTGGGTGCGCGTTCTTGTGTACCCGCTGCAGGCGACTTGCCCCAAGGTGAGTGTAAATCTGGGTGGTGGACAGGGCAACATGGCCGAGAAGCTCCTGTACCGTTCGCAGGTCTGCTCCGGCCTCCAGCATATGCGTTGCGAAGGTATGGCGGATAGCGTGCGGCGTGATACCGGTCGTCCCACCCAACGCCCGGACATGCCGGTCGAGCATACGCCGAATGCCCCCGTCGGTCAGCCGCGAACCGTTCCGGTTGAGGAACACCGCCTCCTCACCCGCGCGAGGCTTGAACTGGCGCCGTCCCTCGCGCATGTACCCCTCAAGGCGCGCCACGGCCCGGCGGTGCAGCGGGAGGATGCGCTGCTTGTCGCCTTTCCCGGTGACGCGGACCTGGCCCTGGGCGAGATCGATGTCGGTCCGGTCCAGCCCCGCGGCCTCGCTGACACGAGCACCGGTCGCGTAGAGGAGTTCGAGCAGGGCTCTGTCGCGCAGCCCTTCCCGCGTCGACGGGTCGGGCGCCTCGAGCAGGGCATCCAGAAGGTCGGTCGGCACTGTGTGGGGCAGACGCTTGGGGAGTTTGGGCGTCGCGACGACAGCAGCAGGGTCGACCGACGTCACTCCCTCACGGTTGGCGTAGGAGAAGAGCGCCCGGACCGCGGAGAGACGTCGGGCGATGGTGCGTCGCGCGTACTGCGCACGATCGAGCTCCGCGAGGTAGCGGCGCAGCACCTGGGGAGTGAGCGCGAGCGGATCCACCTCGGCGCGCTCGGCCCATTCGAGATAGCGGGCGAGATCGGCCGCGTATGCGCGCGTCGTCTGCGGTGAGACGTTGCGCTCGACGGTCAGGTGCCGCAGGAATCGGTCGACGAGCGCCGCTGCGATGTCGTCCGCCGGCGATGTCATGGTGTGAGCTCCCGGACTCGCTCGGCAGCGGCGACCGCGATATCCAGCTCCAGATCGCCGCGCGAGGCGACCCAGGTCGCGAGCGCCGCCGTGCCGCGCTCCGCATATGCGGCGTAGCGCTCCTGCTTGCCCCGGACCCGCGCCGCGAGAGGCGGGACCAGCCCGAAGTTGACGTGCATGGGCTGATACGGCGAGGTGAGCGGGCCGGTGGCGTACGTCAGCAGAGCGCCCAGAGCGGTCTCAGGCGGCACGACGACAGCGTCGGAGCCCGATGCCTGTGCACAGGCCCCGAGCGCGGCGACTAGCCCGCTGGCCGCGGCCTCCATGTACCCCTCGGTCCCGGTGAGCTGTCCGGCGAAGCGCACCGACGGGTGCTCGCGCAGAGCGAGATCGGACGTGAGGAGGCGCGGCGCGTCGACGAACGTGTTGCGGTGCATGACGCCGTAGCGGAGGAAGTCGGCATCGCCGAGGCCGGGGATCATCCGGAAGACACGCTGCTGCTCCGTGAACGTGAGATTGGTCTGGAATCCGACGAGGTTGTAGGCGGTCGACGCGAGGTTCTCCGCGCGGAGCTGCACCACGGCCCACGGCCTGGCACCGGTGACGGGGTCGGTCAGTCCGACCGGCTTCATCGTGCCGAAGCGCAGGGCGTCCCTCCCCTTACGGGCGATCTCCTCGACCGGCTGGCAGGCCTGGAACAGGTCCGCCGACTCGAACTCCTTGGCGGTCACGCGACGCGCCGCGAGGAGCGCATCGATGAAGGCCTCGTACTGCTCACGGTCGAGCGGGCAGTTCAGGTAGTCCGCGCCCGCGCCCTTGTCGTAGCGCGACTGGGCGAAGACGAGATCCCTGTCGATGGTGGCGGCGTCGATGACGGGGGCGGCAGCGTCGTAGAAGGCGAGCCGGCCCTCGCCCACGAGCCGTGTGAGCTCCGGCTCGAGCGCAGGACTCGTGAGCGGGCCCGTCGCGACGATGACCGGGCCTTCGGGGATCGTGACCGCTTCGGTCCGGGCGATGGTGAGTCCCGGCAACGATGCGAGGGTGCCGGCGACAAGGGCACTGAAGCGCGTCCTGTCGACTGCGAGCGCTCCACCCGCAGGTACGGAGCTCGCCCGTGCGGCGGCCAGGATGAGACTCCCCATGCTCTCGAGCTCGCGCTTGAGCATGCCGGCGGCCGTGTTCGGGTCGCATGATTTGAACGAGTTGGAGCACACGAGCTCCGCGAGGTCACCGGTATGGTGCGCGGGGCCGGCCACCTCGGGCCGCATCTCGAGCAGCGTGACGGCCCAGCCGCGGACGGCGAGCTGGAACGCCGCCTCGGAACCGGCGAGTCCTCCTCCGATGATGGTGATGCGACGATCCACGCGACCTCCGGGCGTCGGTATCGCCCGGGTCTCTGGTGGTGGCCGGGCGCGGAGTGATTGTAGCGTCATAGGGAGCGGCACGGACCGTACCTCCCGTCCGGGAAGCGCTCGATCCACCCTCGTGCCTCGAGGACTGCGAGCCGCCGTAGCGCCTCATGGGCGGGCAGGTCGAGATGGCGGGCGATGGCGTCCGGGCTCATCGGGTCGGCCTGGACCGCACGCAGGACCGGATCCGCCGTGCCGATCTCGCCCTTCTCGGCGGCTCCGGGAGCCGGCCGGCTCGCGCCCGCGGTCAGGTGATCGATCAGACCTGCCGAGGCGAGTTCGTCCGCGAGGTCCTCGACACAGGCGACGAGTCCCGCTCCCTGACGCAGAAGCCGGTTGCAGCCGGCGGATCCCGAGAAGAGCACGGAGCCGGGCACCGCGAGCACCGTCCGGTCCGCGTCGAGCGCGTGGTCGGCCGTCGAGAAGGTGCCCGACGGCATCGCCGCTTCGACGACAAGGACGGCCTGCGACAGGCCGGCGATGATGCGGTTCCGTGCGGGAAAGTGCCCGGGTCGTACGGGCATCCCCCACGGGAACTCGGAGACGACGGCGCCTGCGCCGTCCCTCAGTTCGCGCAGCAGGGTGCGGGAACTGTACGGGTAGTCGATGTCCGCGCCGCAGCCGAGCACCGCGATCGACCGTCCTCCGGCCGCCAGAGCGGCGGTCTGCGCAGCCTGGTCGCAACCGATCGCGGCTCCGGAGACGATCGTGACGCCACAGCCCGCGGCCCAGCCCGCGAACAGCTTGGCGCAGGCGAGTCCGTAGGGAGTCGCCTTGCGGGAGCCGATGACCGCGAGCCCCGGGACGAGCGCGGCCGGGTCGCCCATGACGAAGAGGTGCCGGGGCGGTCGCGGCGACAGCGCCAGGTGCGCCGGATAGCCGGGCTCCCCCAGATGCAGTTCGAAGCGCGACGCGCTCATGAGGCCGCCCGGAAGCACGTCGCCTCATGGACGTGCTCGTCGCCCACCGTGTCCGCGCCCTCGAGGTCGGCGATGGTCAGTGCGACGCGGAGGAGCCGGGTGACACCGCGACCCGACAGCCGGTGCACACGGGCCGCCGTTTCCACCGTATGGCGCCCCTGTGGCGTGAGAGAACACGCCCTGAGCAGAGCGGCGCCGGAGAGTGCCGAGTTCATCGTGCCGCGTGCAGCCGCCACATCCCGGGCGAGCACGACCCTCGCGCGGACCGTGGCTGAACTCTCTTCGAGCGGCAACGTGAGCAACGCCGAGGGCGAGACGCGCTCCACCCGCATGCACAGGTCCATGCGGTCCGTGAGCGGGCCACCGATCCGCCTCCTGTAGCGTTCCACGATCGCCGGCGGACAGGTGCACGGGCGCTGCGCGTCACCGAGATGACCGCACGGGCACGGGTTCATCGCGCCGATGAGTGCGAAGTGCGCCGGATAGCGTATGCGGCCGTCAGCGCGCACGAGGGTCAGGTAGCCATCCTCGAGCGGCTGTCGGAGCGCCTGAAGGGCCGCAGGCGAGAACTCCGCGAGCTCGTCCAGGAACAGGACGCCGTTGTGCGCCAGTGACGCCTCACCGGGACGCGGCGGCGAGCCTCCGCCCACCAGCCCGGCGGACGACGCGGTGTGATGGGGGGCGCGGAATGGCCGCACCCCGGCGAGTACGTCGGTCACGTCGAGTCCGGCCACGGAGTGCACCACCGCGGTGTCGAGCCGCTCGCCCGGCGTCAGCTCCGGCAGGATCCCGGGGAGGCGCCTGGCGAGCATCGTCTTCCCGGCGCCCGGGGGTCCGATGAACAGCGCGTTGAGCCCGCCGGCCGCCGCGATCTCGAGCGCTCGCTTGGCGGCGGACTGACCGCGGACCTCGCTGAGATCCGGACCTGTGAAGGGCAGCGGTATGTCTGACGCGTCGCCGCCGCACACGGGAGCGACCTCCGTCCTGAGCTGGCCGAGCGACCGGATCGGGATCGCCGCCAGGTCGGGGACGCGCGCAACCTGCGCGATGGCCTCTGACGACAGCATGAGCGGCAGGCGCGCTCGGGCAGCCGAGAGCGCGTGCGCCAGCAGTCCCGGCACCGGGCGCACCGCTCCGTCGAGCGACAGCTCGCCGACCGCGCTCCTGCCCGCCGCCGCCGAGCGCGGAATCTGACCGGTCGCCGTGAGCAGCGCCGCCGCGATGGGCAGGTCGAACCCCGTCCCGTGCTTGCGGACGGGCGCGGGTGCCAGATTGATCGTCACGCGCGCGTTCGGGAAGTCGAAGCCGGCCGCGCGCACGGCGGCGCGGACGCGGTCACGCGCCTCCATGACCGCCGTGTCGCCCAGCCCGACGATGGTGAAGCCCGGCAGTCCCGCAGAGACGTCCGCCTGTACCTCGACGTGCAGCGCCTCGACCCCGTGGATCGTCCAGGACGAGACCGTGGCCTGGCTCATGAGGCGGAGACGTCGAACGCGGCGCGGTAGTGCCGCAGGAGTGCGCGGTCCTCGGACAGCACCCGGATCGCGATGACGTCGAACCGCACCTCACCGGGCTCGTCGCGCCCGACTCCGGCCAGGTACGCACCGGCCAGTCTCGCGATGCGCTTCTGCTTGGTCGGAGAGACAGCCTCCTCGGCCGTGCCCGCCTTCTCCGAGCGGCGCGTCTTCACCTCGACGAGTACGAGCGTCTGTCCGTCGCGGGCGATGATGTCGATCTCGCCGCACGCACAGCGCCAGTTCCGTGCCTCGACGGTCATGCCGATGCGTTCCAGGTACGCCGCCGCGGCGTCTTCGCCTCGCGTGCCGAGCTCCTTGCGGTCCATGGTGACCACCTCCGCGAACCATCGTCGCGGGTGGTACGAACCCGAATCCGACCGGATCCCAACCGGTGACGCTAGAAGAGCGTCTCCTGATCCATGCACGGCGAGAAGGAGTGGCGATGGGCGGCGCTGGGACCGATATCAGCCAGCACCTGCATGTGTTCCGGCGTCCCGTAACCGCGATTGAGTTCGAAGCCGTAGGCGGGATGGGCCGGCGCGAGGACCTCCGCCATGTAGCGGTCGCGTTCGACCTTCGCGATGACGGACGCGGCCGCGATGCAGGCGCACTTGGAGTCGCCACCGATGACCGGCGTCGCCTCCCGGCCCACCACGGCGTCGTTGCCGTCGATCAGGACGTGGTCGACCTCGATGCCGAGTCCGTCGATCGCGCGGCGCCAGGCGAGGCGGGTCGCGCCCGCGATGCCAAGCGAGTCGATCTCGGCGGGCGTCGCCTCGGCCACGCAGTACGCGACCGCCAGCTCGCGGACCGCCGCAGCGATCGTCTCGCGCTTCTCACGCGTGAGCCGCTTGGAATCGTCCAGGCCGATGATGACCGTGTCGGCGCGCAGAACGACCGCGCAGGTCGTGACGGGACCGGCCAGCGCTCCCCTGCCGACCTCATCCACACCGGCGACGACCGCACGGCCGCGCGCGTGCAGAGCGCGCTGCATGTCCATCAGCGCGTCGAGACGGGCTTGTTCGCGCGTGTCGCGCTCGAGTCGCCTCGCCGCCGATCGGACGAGTGCGCGCACCCCCAGACGCGGGTCTTCGGTGAGGATGGCGATGAGGTCCGCCAGCTCCGCCGACGGGCACTCGCGCAGGAGCGTACGGATCTCGTCGACCGATGGCCTCTGCTCCATTGCGTTCACAACCCCCCGATGCGTGCCGGTGGCCAGTAGATCGCGAATGCACGGCCCAGGACGCCGGTCAGCGGGACCGGACCGAAGAAGCGGCTGTCGCGGCTGCTCGCACGATTGTCGCCCATCACGTAGATCATGCCCGCCGGCACGGTCGTGGGCTCCTCTGCGGTGTAGTCGTCGGGAAACGTCGCATTGACGTACGACTCGGTGAGCGAGTCGCCATCGACGATGAGACGCCCGTCCTCGATGTCGAGGGTCTGACCGCCGACGGCCACGACGCGCTTGATGAGGTTTTTGGACGGATCCTCCGCCGAGGTGAAGACGACGACGTCGCCAGGGGCCGGCGTCCGTGAGCGGTAGGCGAGCTTGTCGACCAGTACGCGATCGCCGACCAGGAGTGTCGGCTCCATGGAGGTCGACGGGATCTCGAAGGGCTGGACGAGCCAGGTCTTGATCGCCCAGGCGGAGATGAGCGAGATGACGACGATGATCGCCATCTCGGCCAGCCAGCGCGCGAACGCGCGCACCTCGGCGCGCTGGCGGGCACGCTGGGCGCCCGGATCGGCGAGCGTGGCGGGATCGGCCTCGGCCGGCGCCCCGGAGACGGCGAAGCGCCCGGCACCCTCGTCGGGTGCGGGCGCTTCCGCTGGTGTACGTCCGTGTTCCGGCACGTGAGGTGCGCTTAGAAGCGCTTCTCCTTGAGGCGTGCCTGCTTGCCGATCTTGTCGCGCAGGAAGTAGAGCTTGGCGCGACGGACCTTGGCACGGCTCACGATCTCGATGTGGTCGATCTTGGGCGAGTGCACGGGGAACGTACGCTCGACACCGACCGCGAAGGAGATCTTGCGGACCGTGAAGGTCTCGCGGGCGCCGGCACCGTGGATGCGGATGATGACACCCTGGAAGACCTGCACGCGCTCGCGCGTACCTTCGATGATCTTGTAGTGGACCTTGACGTTGTCGCCGACTTCGAAGGCCGGGTGATCGTCACGGATCTGCTGCGCCTCGAGGGCCTTGATGCGATTCATTCTCTGGATCCCTGTCTGTTGTTCATCAGGTGCGCTGTCGAGCCCGTAGGGGCGTATCGACACGAGTGGATAGTATAGCCGTGGGTGTGGATGCAGGCAACGGCGGAAATCCGGGCGTCCCGCGAGGGCACGACTCCCCTACTCGAGCGCCCCGAAGCGGGGGATCGGCCAGTAGGTCAGGAACGCCCGGCCATGCACCTTGTCCATCGGGACCGGCCCGAACCAGCGCGCGTCCTTGCTCGACGTGCGGTTGTCCCCCATCACCCAGACGTAGCCGGCCGGCACCTTCAGCGGGAACATCACCATGCTGCCCGGAAGCGGCGCGGAAGGCAGGCCGTGCGTGTAGGACTCGCTCAGCGGCTTGCCGTTGACCAGGACCTTGCCGCCGACGAGGTTGACCGTCTCGCCACCTGTAGCGATGACGCGCTTGATCAGGATTGGCACCTCGCCGGTGGGGTCGTCCAGGACGACGACGTCACCGCGCGCCGGCTGCTGGAAACGGTAGACGAACTTATTGACCAGGACCTGATCGCCGATCTGGATCGTCGGGATCATCGAGCCGGTGGGGAACATGAACGGCTGGACGACGTAGGTCCGGACCACCTGCGCGATGAGGAACGCCACCGCGAGCGTCGCGATGAACTCGATTATCTGGCGAGCGGTGCTGACGCGATGGGGCTGCTCGGCTTCCTGCTCGTCGATCACCTCGGCGTCGGTCGACTGAGGCTCTTCGTAGTGGTCGGTCATTCGTCCTCCGTAGCGGTGTCGATGAGGCGCTGTGCGAGCGCAGTCTCGCTCTCCGTCAGGTCACAGCGCGTGTCGGTGATGAGGTCGGGCCGCCGCCTCGCCGTCCGGATGACGGACTGCTCGCGGCGCCAGCGGGCGATCCTGGCGTGATCGCCCGACAGGAGGACGTCGGGCACGGACATGCCCTCGAACTCCGCCGGACGGGTGTAGTGAGGATACTCGAGAAGCCCGTCCGAGAACGACTCGTCGTCTGTGGAGGCGTCTCCACCGAGCACACCGGGCAACAGCCGTGCCACCGCGTCGACGAGGATCATCGCGGGAAGCTCGCCACCGGTCAGGACGAAGTCGCCGACCGAGACCTCCCTGTCCGCGAGCGTACGGATGCGCTCGTCGAATCCCTCGTAGCGCCCGCACATGATGATGAGGCGCTCCTCGCCGGCCAACCGCTGCGCCATCGCCTGGTCGAAGGGCACGCCCTGGGGGGAGACAAGGATGCGGACCGGGGGACGCTCGTCCATGGCGGTGACGGCGCGGACTGCGGCGAAGTAGGGCTCCGGACGAAGCACCATCCCGCAGCCGCCCCCGTAGGGCGAGTCGTCGACCTGGCGGTGCACGCCGGGAAGCGCCCACTCCCGCAGATCGTGTGCGAAGAACTCGAGGGCGCCGCGTTCGCGGGCGATGCCCAGCATCGACGTGCCGACGTAAGGCTCGAACACCTCGGGGATGACGCTGATGACATCGACACGCATCGCGTGCGCTACTCCTCGATCAGGCCGGGCAGAAGGCGGACGTGCACCGCGTCGGCGTCCTCGTCGAACTCCAGGACGACGTCGTCGATCACGGGGATGAGCACCTGGCCGAACGGGCCGCCCTCGACGATCCAGACGTCGTTCGCACCGGTGACGATCACGTCGGCGATCTCGCCGATCACGCCGCGCTCCTCGTCGATGACGGTCAGCCCGACGGGATCGAACTCCTCCTCGACCTCCGGCAGTTCACCGGCGCGCACGAGGACGTTGCACCCACGCAGGGTGCTCGCCGTTCCGATGTCCGCGACGCCGTCGAAGGCGAAGAGCGGCCCTTTCGGACCGGGACGGATCGCCGTGATGCGCGCGGAGCGCACGAGCGCGGGCGGCGGCGCGAACCAGACCTCGAGCCCGACCAGACGTTCAACGGGGAGGTCTGCGGTCAAGACGACCGAGACCTCCCCGTTCAGTCCGTGCGTTCTCGCGACCCGCCCGAGCGGGAGGAACGCCGAGTCCATGGCGGGGGCTACCCCGCCACCTCGACGTCCACGTGCGTGTCGTCGGCGGAGCCGGCGGCACGAGCGAGGATACGAAGCGCCTTGATGATGCGCCCTGAGCGCCCGATCACCTTGCCGACGTCGTCCGGAGCGACCGTCACTTCGAAGAGCACACCCGACGCGGTGTCGGTGCGCGCGATGCTGACGGCTTCCGGGTCGTCGACGAGCGAGCGGACGAGGTAATCGACGAGGCGTTCGGTGTCTGCAGCCATGAAGCTACTCGGCAGCCTCGGCGTCGTCGGCCGGAGCCTCGGCCTCGGCGGGCTCGTCCGCCGGTGCCTCCGCGGCCTCGTCGGCAGCAGCGGCTTCGGCAACAGCGGCTTCCTTGGCGGCGGCGGCCTCTTCGGCGGCCTTCACCTTGTCAGCAGCGGCCTTGGCCTCAGCGTCGGCAGCGGCCTTCTTCTCGGCCTCGACCTTCGCGATCGACTTCTTGGAAGCGGTGGCCACGGCGACCGGGGCGACCTTCTCACCCTTGGCGATGGCGATGAGCTTGCCGGCGGCCTCGGTGGGGACGGCGCCCTTGGCGATCCAGGCGTCGACCTTCTCGAGGTTCAACTCCACGACCGACGGTTCGGCGCGCGGGTTGTACCGGCCGAGGATCTCGATGAAACGGCCATCGCGCGGGGCGCGGCCGTCCGCGGCGACGACGCGATAGAACGGCGCCTTCTTGGCGCCTGCGCGCGCCAGACGGATCTTGACTGCCAAAACGTTCACCTCCGGGTCAGGTCGGGGCACACTTCGTGAGCGCCACGACCACATGTGAGCAAAGCGACTGCTTATGATAGGGCAATGCCCCGCCCCGTGGGAAGCACCGATTCGTCCGGCGGGGCGGAGACGGGCCCGGCGGACCGGCTAGAAGGGCATGTTGGGCATGCCGCGCATCTTGCCCTTGCCCCTCGTCATCTGCTTCATCATCTTCTTCGCCTGCGTGAACTGCTCGAGCAGACGGTTGACCTCCTGGACGCTCGTGCCGGAGCCCTTGGCGATGCGCACGCGACGCTGGCCGTTGATGAGGGCGGGCTTGCGCCGCTCGGCGGCGCTCATCGACTGGATGATCGCCTGCGTGCGGTCGAGCGCCTTCTCGTCGATCTCGGCGTCCGCGATCTGCGCTCGCTGGGCGGCGCCCATACCCGGGATCATGCCGAGGATGTCCTTGAGCGAACCCATCTTGCGCACCTGCTGGAGCTGGCTCAGGAAATCGTCGAGCGTGAAGTCGCCCTGGCGCATCTGCGCCTCGAGCGCCGCGGACTGCTCCTGATCGAGCGTGGACTGCGCCTTCTCGATGAGCGAGACGACGTCGCCCATGCCGAGGATGCGCTGTGCCATGCGGTCCGGGTGGAACGGCTCGATCGCGTCGAGCTTCTCGCCGACGCCGACGAACTTGATCGGCTTGCCGGTGACCGAGCGGACCGACAGCGCCGCACCGCCGCGGGCGTCGCCGTCGAGCTTCGTGATGATGACGCCGTCGAAGTCGACGCGCTCGGCGAACGCGCTCGCGGCGTTGACGGCGTCCTGACCGGTCATCGCATCGATGACCATGAGCACCTGGTCGGGATGCACGATGTCGCGGATGCGGGCCGCCTCGGCCATCATCTCCTCGTCGACATGCAGGCGTCCGGCGGTGTCGACGATGACCACGTCGCGCATGTCGGCCACGGCGGCCTTCACACCCGCCTTCGCGATGACGACCGGGTCCTCGCCCTCAGCACCGCGGTAGACCGGGATGTCGAGCTCACGCCCGAGCGCCTGGAGCTGGTCGATGGCGGCGGGGCGGTAGACGTCGCACGCGACCATGAGTGGCCGCCTGCCCTGCTTGCGCAGCATGTTGGCGAGCTTGGCCGTCGCGGTGGTCTTACCCGAGCCCTGCAGGCCGACCAGCATGATCACGTTCGGGATGCGGCCGGAGAAGACGAGCTTGCTCTCCCCGCCCCCCATGAGCTGCGTGAGCTCGTCGAGCACGATCTTGACGACGGTCTGGCCCGGCGTGAGCGACTTGACGAGATCGGCGCCGAGAGAGCGCTCCTTGACCGTGGCGATGAACGTCTTGACCACGGCGAAGTTCACATCGGCCTCGAGCAGCGCCATGCGCACTTCGCGCATCGCGGCGTCGATGTCGGCCTCGGTCAGTTTCCCGCGGTTGCCGAGCTTGGCGAAGATCCCCTGGAGGCGATCTGAGAGGTTCTCGAACATGTGCGGCGTTTCCCTTCGCTTGCTGCGGCGTGCGGTGCCCCGGTCAGGGGCCGGGTATCTGTCGTATGCGGTTGACGGGGAACCAGACGGCGATGACCTTGCCGTGGATCCAACTCACCGGCATCCATCCCAGTTCGCGGCTGTCCGACGAACCGGGCCGGTTGTCGCCCATCACGTAGACGTGGCCGGGCGGGATCGTGAACTCACCGGCCGGGTGCCTGGCGTCCGTGATGACCGCCTGATGAGGATACGCCTCCGGCGCCCCGTTGACCCATACCCGGTCGCCGATGACTTTGACCCGGTCGTTGGGCAGCGCGACGATGCGCTTGACCAGATCGGTCGTCCCGTCGGGCAGGTTGACGTTCATGATCACAACGTCGCCGCGCTGCGGGAAGTGGAGCCCGCGCGTGATGAGCAGGTACTCCGCGGTCCGGAGTGTGGGGTTCATCGAGTCGCCGTCGACCTTGCCGACGTCGTAGAGCACGTAGAGCGGCACGATGATCGCGAGGAGCACGACGAAGAGCGGGATGAGCATCCATGACGCGATGCGGTGGGACCGGCGCTGGGCGTCGGTCAGACCGTCCGGTCCGACGTCGGGCAGCTCCTTGACGAACGGCGCATCGGGATCGAAGAGCTTCACGCGATCACACACCCGTGAGCGCCCGCGCGAACTCCGTGGGATCGAACGCGTGCAGGTCCTCGAGGGCCTCTCCCACGCCGATGCGCACGATGGGCAGCCCGAGCTCCCGCGCCGCCGCGACCGCGATGCCGCCGCGAGCCGTGCCGTCGAGTTTGGTGAGGACGATGCCGTCCAGATCGAGCGCGTCGTTGAAGGCACGCGCCTGGACGAGGCCGTTCTGACCGGTCGTGGCGTCGATGACGAGCAGCGAGCGCACCGGGGCGGTGCTCTGCGCCTTGGCGACACGCTGGACCTTCTGGAGCTCCTGCATGAGGTCGACAGAGGTATGCAGTCGGCCGGCGGTGTCCACGAGCACGAGATCCGCGCCGGTCTCGCGCGCCTCGGCGAGCGTGTCGAAGACCACGGACGCCGGGTCGGCACCTCGATCGCGCTCGACGATCGGTACGCCCGCACGGTCCGCCCACACGCGCAGCTGCTCGATGGCGGCGGCGCGATACGTGTCGGCCGAGCCGACGACGACCTTGCGGCCGAGCGCGGCCTGCTCGGCAGCGATCTTGCCGACCGAGGTGGTCTTGCCGGTCCCGTTGACACCGACGAACAGCACGGTGACCGGGGACTCCGCCAGCGGATCCGCGGCGACCGGCAGTTCGGCCGCGATGAGTTCGACGAGGGCGGCTTCGACCGCAGCCGCATCCGGCAGGTCCTCGCGGCGCGCGCGCGTACGCAGGCGCTCGACGATCTCCAGTGAGGCGGCCGCGCCCATGTCGGCGGCGATGAGCGTCTCCTCGAGACCCTCCCAGAAGTCGTCTCCGACGTCCGGGCCGCGACCGACGAGCTCGGCGATGCGGTCGCCGAGCTGCTCGCGGGTGCGGGTCAGGCCCTGCGACAGGCGCTCGAACCAGGTGGGACTCATGCCGCGCCCTCGGTGCGGTCCATGGTGTCACCGGAGGCGCGGTCGAGGCGCTGGCTGACGACCTTCGAGACGCCGTCGGCCTGCATCGAGACGCCGTAGAGGACGTCGGCCATCTCCATCGTGCGGCGCTGGTGCGTCACGACGATGAACTGCGTATGGGCGCGCATCGAGTCGACGAACGCGACGAAGCGCCGCAGGTTCGAGTCGTCGAGCGCGGCCTCCACCTCGTCGAGGATGTAGAACGGGCACGGACGCGTGCGGTAGAGCGCGAAGAGCATCGCAAGTGCGGTCAACGACTTCTCGCCGCCGGACATGAGCGTCATCTTCTGCAGCTTCTTGCCGATCGGCTGCGCGATGACCTCGATGCCGGTCTCCTCGGGCTCGTCGGGGTCGGTCATGCGCAGCTCCGCGTGACCGCCCGGGAAGAGCACGCCGAAGACGTTCTGGAAGTGGATGTTGACCTGCTCGAACGTCTCCAGGAAGCGGTCGCGCATCTTGCGGTCGATGGCGCGGACCACCTTTGTGAGCGAGGCGCGGCTCGTCGCGAGGTCGTCGATCTGCGCGGCGAGGAAGGTGCGGCGGGTGTCGAGCGTGGCGAACTCGTCGACCGCCAGCTCGTTGACCGGACCGATGTTGGCGATCTGCTTGCGCAGCTTGTGTGCGCGCTCGGCGACCGCCTCCCGGTCGTCGATGGGCGCGGCCTCGAGGGCGCGCTCGATGGGGACGCCGTAGTCCTCCACGATGCGTGCCACGGCCGTGTTGACCGTGACCTCGAGCTGGCCCTTCTCGACCCGGACGTCGGCCATGGCGACGTTGCGCAGCTCGACCGCGGCCTGCGCCTCCTTCACGGCGTCCTGCGCGTTGCGAATCGTGTCGCGCAGGGACTGCGAGTCCGCCTGCTCGAAGCGGGCGCGGTCGCGCAGCTTGTCCGCCCACTCCTCGGCGCGCTCCAGAAGCGCGGCGTAGAGGTCGTGCACCGGCTGGATGCGCTCGCGCAGCAGTTCGAGCGAGGCCTCTGTCTGCTCGGACGAGGAGAGCGTCTCCTCGATCTCGGCGAGGTCGGAGGATGCCGTGGAGACCTGGCGCTTCAGGTAGACCTCGCGCTCGGAGACGCTGGCGATATCGACCTGGACGGTGCCGAGGCGGTTCGAGATCGTCGCCTCTTCTCGGAACTTGTTGTCCCGGACCTCGCGCTTGGTGACCGCTTCGTCCTCGAGCGCCTCGAGTGCCACGTCCATCTCGGCGATCTTCGCGGCGAGGGTCTCCTTGGCGGGACGGTCCTTCGCGGTGCGGTCAGCGATGGCCGCCGTGCGGTTCTCGATGGAGCGCGCCTCGTTCTCGAGGTCGGTGAGCGCCTGCTCGAGGCGGCCTACCTCCTCGCGTAGGGAGTCGTTCTCCCCCGTCTGGTTGGCGAGACGCTGGCCGAGTTCGAGTGCGTCCTGCTGAGCGGCGTTGAGCGCCTCGTCGGCCTCTGCGAGCAGCGCCTCGGCCTCGGCGGTACGGGAGACGGCGGCGGTCTCGTCGTCTTTGAGCTCGTTGATGCGGCGCTTGCGCGTGAGCACGGACGCGTTGGGATCGAGCGTCGGACCGAGCGAGACCTTGCCGGACGGCCAGACGGTATGGCCCTCGGGAGTGGCGAAACGGGTGCCGGGGAAGCGACGGGCGCCGTCGAGCGCCTCCTCGAGCGATGGGACGAGGTAGATGTCGCCGAGCAGCGCGTCGACGGCGGGACGGACTGCGTCGTCGCACTTCACGGCCTCGGAGAGGCGGCGGCCCACGGTCGAGCGGATCTCCGGCGTCTGCGCGCTGTCCACCGCGAGGATGCCGATGTCGCCCGTCGAGTGCTCACCAAGGATGTCGAGCACGGCCGAGCGCGCGGCCGCGTCCTTGACCAGTACGCAGAAGAGATCGCCTCCGAGCGCGAGCTCGACGGCCTTCTCGACGTCGGGCTCGGCGGCGATGAGATCGGTGACCGGGCCGAGCAGACCCGCGATGCGCTGCTCGGAGGAGAGCACCCACGCGAGCGCCGGCGTGGCGGTGGCGAAGGCGCGGTCAACCTCTTCGAGGCCGCGGGCCTCGCCCCGGATGCCCGCCAGCGCGTCCCGGTGCTCGTCGAGCTCGCGGCGGCGCGCCTCGAGCACGCGCACGCGCTTGTCCACGTCGGAGTCGGCGAGCGCGATCTCCTTGACGGTGTGGGCACGGGCCTTCTCGATCTCGTCGAGCTTGGTGCGGCGGGAGGACAGCGTGGCGAACAGCGACTGGCGCTGGCCGCGCAACGTCTCGCCGCGCTCGGCGAGCAGGTTCTCCTCGAGAACGAAGGCGGAAAGGTTGTGTTCGACGGTGGAGAGCTCGATGCGCGCGTCGTCGAGGTCCTTGCGCATCCGACGGATGGCGGTGTTGACCTCGGTCAGCGCCTCCTCGGCGGCCAGGCGCTCCTTGCGGGCGGCCTCGGACTCGCGACGCATCTCGCCGAGACGGCCGTAAAGCGCCTTGAGCTGCGCGTCGGAGGCGGCGCGCTCCTCACCGAGCCGGAGCAACTCCTCCTCGCGCTTGACCTTGCGCGACTCCGCACCGTGCACCTTCGCACGCAGCTCGGAGAGCTTCTCGACGAGGTTCTTGCCCTTCTCCTCGAGCAGGAGCAGGCCGGAGTTGAGGCGTTCGAGGACGGCCTGGAGACGCCGACGCTGCTCGGAGAGGTCGCCGACGAACAGGCCCTTCTCCTCAAGGAGAGACTGGAACTTCGAGAGCTCGCGCTCCTTCTCCTCCAGGCGATAGCGGGCCAGTTCGACGTCTGCGTCCTGTTCGCGCTCGCGCTTGAGCATCTCCTCCCACGCGACCCGCAACGAGCGCAGGTCGTCGACGGCGAGCGACACATCGAGATCACGGAGTTCGACGACCAACCCGTCGTACTGCTTGGCCTTGTCGGCCTGACGCTGGAGCGGGCGCAACTGGCGCTCGACCTCGGCGAGCACGTCGCGCGCGCGCTCGAGGTTCGCATCCATGGCGGTGAGCTTGCGCAGCGCGCGTTCCTTGCGCTTCTTGTGCTTGAGGACGCCAGCCGCCTCCTCGATGAGCGCGCGGCGCTCCTCGGGACGCGAGTTCAGGATCTCGTCGAGACGGCCCTGGGAGATGATCGAATGCGTGTCTCGGCCGAGCCCCGAGACGTGCAGGAGGTCGTGCACGTCC
>JAUSAU010000112.1 GCA_030652345.1 Coriobacteriia bacterium | reverse complement strand
GTCGCCGAGAGCGCGGTATGTAGGGTCGTGGGTGGTTCCTCCGGCGTAGCCGACTCTCGTGCGAACGACCCCGGGCAGACTCCCGAACCGGGCGTCAGGACCCCAGAATCAACCCAGTGCGAAGGTCGCGGTGCGCACCTGCGCGGGCGTGAGTTCCTTGAAACGCGGAGCGGGTCGGGCGTCGGACCCTCCGTGCGTGCTGAACACCATCACAGGCCTCCCTGCAGCAGACTCATCCGCCGCATGAGGAGCAAGCCGCGTGCCCGCGCGCGGCACCGCCGTGCCGGCACGCCGATCGTGGACGAACCGCTACCAGCCCTTTTCCTCGGTTCGCACTGCGTCGGGGCGCCGCGGCAGACTGCGGGCCCACTGATCGGAGAGTGCGCTGAGTTCGCGAGACCGCTCACGATCGGCGAACTCGGTAGGCGAGACCGATGTGGGTGAGCCGTCCTCCAGCAGGAATGCCGTGCCCTCATCGGCGGCGAGTCCCGACACGAAGACGACGCGATCGTTGGCGAAGGTCCCCGCAGGCACATACGAGCGCATCGGTACGAGCCCCGGAGACGCGACGAACGCGCTCTTGCCGACGTGTGGCACGCCCGACAGGTCGAGCCCGAGCGCGTCGGCGATGGTGGGCATGATGTCGACTTGCCCGAGCGCCTCGCGTGAGACGATCCCCGCAGTCTGACCCGGCAGGTGGATCACGAGCGGGATCCGCTGACGGTCGGAGATGTTGGTCCAGCGTCCGATCATCTCCTGCATGAGGGCACGGTCCTGCGCCGTCATACCCGACTCGGGAAGACCCGTGTGATCACCGTACACGACGATGATCGCGTCGTCGTAGAGACCGTTCTTCTTCATCGCAGCGATGAACTCACCGATGGCAAGATCGGCGTAGCTGATCGAACCGACATAGCGACCGATGTACGAACCGGCCTGCGCGGCCGGGACTTTGAGGGGGCGCCGGTCGGCGGGGGGATGCAGGTACGGGATATGTGAGGTCATCGTGACGATGTGAGCGTAGAGCGGCTTGCCGGTCGCGCGAGAGTCATCGATCGCCTTCATCCCGTACGTGAACAGGATCTGATCGGATGCGTGCCAGAGACGGTCTCGATCGAGGAAGTAGGCGTGATCGTAGTAGCGCCGGAATCCGAGCGCGGGATAGAGCTGATCGCGATTCCAGAATGTCGCGTAGTTGGCGTGCATCGTGATGGCGTCGTAGCCTTCCGCCCTCAGGAGACGAGGGAGTGCCGGTATGCGCTTGTCGGCGTACACGAGTGATGCAGCGTCCGCCAGTGGAGGTAGCAGACCGCTGTTCTGAGAGAACTCCGCATCCGAGGTGTTGCCGCCGGATGTCTGCGAATACGTGTTCGGGAAGTACCAGCTTTCCTCGACGAGCCGATTGAGGTTCGGTGTGATCTCTTGGCCGGCCACCTTGGCGCCGACGGCGATCCGCAACAGCCCTTCCACCTGGATGACGATCACGTCGCGGCCCTTGTACGCCCCGGGCGCGAACTGGGCGATCCGCTGACCCTGCTTCGCGCCGCGGATACTCTCGATCCTCGCCTGGAACGCTGGATCGACCGTGGCGGTCGTCAGAGCGGAGGAGACAGGCGCGGTCGTGACGGTGGTCGTGAAGGGGAAGCGTATGAGGCTGGCTATCTGCTCGGGCCCGAACCCTCGTGTCTTGATGATCGCGAGCGGGTCGGAGTCGGCGGGTAGAGCGAGGACTGACGCCACCTGTCCGGCCAAGATCACAGCAGCGACGGCGACGGCGACGCCCTGCATCAGGCGCTTTCGAGGCTGCGGTGGGGTGCGGCGATTCGCAAAGACGACGACGATCGCCCACGCGAGCAGGAAGGGTACATCGGCGACCATGGCGATGTGCGTCGTTCGGATGAAGCCGAACACGCTGTCCTGCACGTCGCCCACCTGGCCCGCGAACACGAACATCCTCGGGTCCAACGGGCGACCGAACATCTGCGCGTAGATCGAGTTCGCGACCATCGAGACGCTGAGGACGCTGTAGGCCGCCAGATCGAGGAAGTACGGCCGGCGGCGGCGCAGGAGATCGACGACTCCGAGCACGACAAGGATCGCGGCCGTCTCCAGAAGCAGAGTCGAGCCCAGGTCACGCGATCCCGTGGCCAGCAGGCGGGCGTAGCGGACCTTCACCATCGCGAAGACGATCAGTGTGACGAGGAAGACGTCGTATCGGAGGAAGAAGGCGCGCACGGCGGTCACTGCCTCACGCCGCGCGTCGAGCGGCCCTGCTGCCATGCGGGAACTCCATTCAGGCTTGTGCCGGGCGCTGATCGGGATCGATCGGCGGACACCGAAGTATAGCGCGGCCGGAGGCCCTACTCCTTGTGGCAGCGTACGCAGTCGAACGCGGAGTGGCAGCCGATGCAGAAGGCGACGCCGCGCCTCTCGGCATCCGCGGAGTGCTGCTTGGCCCATGTACCCTTTGCCGGTCGATAGGCGTCGTGATGGCACATCGTGCACATGTCGGGCTGTCCACCATGACACCGCCCGCACACCGCACGGTCAGAGGTGGCGACGTCGCCGTGGCCGGGCCTGCCCTTCGCCCACCCCATGGGG
>JAUSAU010000037.1 GCA_030652345.1 Coriobacteriia bacterium | reverse complement strand
TCGCCATGTCCTTGCCGGCGTACTTGGGGGCGGAGCCGTGCGTCGGCTCGAACACGGCGCAGTCGGCACCGATGTTGGCGCCCGGCGCGATACCGAGGCCGCCGATGAGCCCCGCGGCGAGGTCGGACACGATGTCGCCGTAGAGGTTCGGCAACACGAGCACGTCCCACCACTCGGGGTGCAGTACGAGCTGCATGCACGTCGCGTCCACGATGTAGTCCTCGAACTCGATGCCCGAGTCCTTGTACTCCGCCGCGACCTCGCGGGCCACGCGCAGGAACAGGCCGTCCGAGTGCTTCAGGATGTTGGCCTTGTGCACGGCCGTGACCTTCTTGCGGCCGTTGGCGATCGCGTAGTCGAAGGCGTACTTCACGATGCGGCGGGAGCCGGTGATCGAGATCGGCTTGAGCGAGATGCCGGAGTCGGGGCGGATGACGCCCGCGCCCTCGGCCGCCGCGAACTCGATGAGCTTCTTCGCGCCGTCGCTGCCCTCGGGGAACTCGATGCCCGCGTAGAGGTCCTCGGTGTTCTCACGGACGATGACCAGGTCGATGTCGTCGTAGCGGGCGCCGTTGCCGACCATCGAGAACGCCGGGCGCACGCACGCGTAGAGGTCGAGCTCCTTGCGGATCGACACGTTCACGGACCGGAAGCCGGTGCCGACGGGCGTCGTGATCGGGCCCTTGATGGCGACTCGGTTCTTCCGGATCGAGTCGAGGACGTGCTCGGGCAGCGGCGTGCCGTACTTCTCCATCACGTCGGTCCCGGCCTCGGCGACCTCCCACTCGATGTCCACGCCGGCGGCCTCGACGACGCGACGCATCGCGCTCGTCAGTTCGGGGCCGATGCCGTCACCGGGAATGAGCGTGACCGTATGCTTCGCCATGCGTGGGGTCTCCTTAGTCGGATCCGGGTGTGCGGGCGCGCTCGCGCGCGGGGATGTGCGCGCACCAGTGTACGCGAGGAGCGGCCGCTCGTGGAGTCGATTCGCGGCCTCCCGCGCCGGGATGTCAGCCGGTGTCACCGTCGCGGAAGCGGCGCGAAACGGCGACCGGCAGCGTCACGACGAACGTGGAGCCGTGCCCGACGCGCGATTCCAGATCCATCTCGCCATCGAGGACCGAGACTATGCGGCGGGTGATGGCGAGGCCCAGGCCGCTGCCTTCCTCCTTGGCCACCGCCGGGTCGACGCCGGCCTGCTCGAAGGGCTCGAAGATGCGGTCGCGGTCCTCCGGTGCGATCCCGGGCCCGGTGTCCGTGACCGTCAGGACGAGAGCGTCCGCGGTGACCCGCGCATAGACCCCGACGGACCCCTCGCGCGTGAACTTGACCGCGTTGCCGGCCAGGTTCGTCAGGATCCGCCGCACCCCCACCTCGTCCGCGATGACCCACGCATCGGGCGGCTCGACGCCCTCGATCACCTCGAGACCCTTGCTCCGGGCTGATGCGAGCACGGTATCGATGACATCGCGCACGAGCGGCTCGAGGGCGAAGCGGCGCGGATGCGGCTCCCACCCGATGCTGTCCATCCGAGCGAGATCCAGGACATCGTCGACGAGGGTCTTGAGGTGCTTGCCGGAGCGGTTGATGAACTCGACCTGACGTTGCTGCTCGTCGGACAGCGGCCCGGTCATCCCCCCGAGCATGACGCCGCTGAAGCCGATGATGGAGTTGAGCGGCGTCCGGAGATCGTGGCTCATGTTGGCGATGAACCCCGACTTGGCGCGGTCCGCCGCCAGCAGTCGCTCGTTGGTGAAGGCGAGTTCACGCTCGCGGTCCTCGACAAGCGTCGCCATCTCGTTGAAGCGCGCCGCGACCTGCGTGATCTCGTCGTGACCTCCGACATCGACGCGGACGGCACGGTCACCGGCGGCGTACGCGCCGAGCCCCCTGCCCAGCAGGTCGAGGCCGCGCGCGATGCGCAGCCCGACAGCGGCCACGGCGCCCGAAGCGAGCAGGGCCGCGAACAGGGCGGCGAGCTGTCCGGCCGTCCTGACCGACCCGAGGCTGTCGTTGGTCTGCGCGTTCGACCGCTCCTGCATGGCGATGACTGCAGCGGCGATATCCGTGGCCCGCGCGTAGACGCCGCGCTCGAGTTCCGCCCTGCTCGCCGATCCGAGCGGCTCCTTCGCCCCCAGACTCAGCTGGCGCGCTCCGGACTCGATCTCCCGCAGCTCGGACTCCACGCGCGCGAGATCCGCCGTCGACCGCGCATCGCTGACCGGCAGATCGATGCTGTCGATGCGTCCCCGGACGTACGCTGCCTGGTCCGCGACGCGTGCGGCCGCGTCCGGCTTCCCGTCCGCGACGTACTCGAAGATCAGGTCGCGCATGGACGAGACATCGGCGAGGAGCGCCGCATACGATCGCTGCGTCGACGTCGCGCGCTCAAGGCCCTGGAGCGCCACCACGAACCCGACGACACCGAGCACGCCGACGACCAGGAGGACGGCCGCAGCCAGGAGGGCGCGCGCTTTCAGGGACACGGCCCTACCTCGCCAAGATCGTCACGAGCGCGGGGTCGACGGCCCGGAGGGGCTCCGGCGCGACCAGCGACTCGACCGGCGCCTTCGGGCGCACGCCGGTGGTTCGCTCGATCCAGCGGGCCTCTTCTTCGATGCGCACGACGGAGGTCTGCGAGAGGTCCACGTAGAGCGCCTCGACGGGCCAGCCGCTCCCATACGCGTCCGGCTGCCCGGACCAGGCTCGTGCGATCGCGACCGCCTCGTCGGGATGCTGCTCGGCCCAGTACTGCGCATCCACGAGCGCTGCGAGGAACTCACGCACCGCCGGCCCTCTGGCCGCGAGCGTCGACGGGCTCACACAGACGAGGCTCCACGTCTTCGCGACCGAGGCGAGCGACCAGACGTCCACCCGACCCGCGAGGGCCTCCGCATCGGCGGTGGGCAGCGGAGCCCACGTGATCATCGCGTCGACGCGGCGCTCGAGAAGTGCGGTGGCCGTCTGCGTCTCCGGAACGCTCACCACCGTGACCGTCTCACTCGACACGCCGGACTCGGCGAGCAGACGGGATAGCATGAACGTGAACTGCGCGGCTCCGGCTCGCACTCCGACGCGCTTGCCCGCGAGATCGCGCGGTGTGGTGAGTCCGCTGCCCTTCAAGACGACCATCTGGTGGTCGACCCCGTTGGCGACCTGAGCCAGGATGCGGAACCCGTCGGACCCGACGGCGGCGCTCGCATAGCCGAAGTCCGACGCCATGCCCACGTCGACCCGACCGGAGATGACGTCGGCGATCGCCGCGTTCCCGGTCGTGTACGGCCGTATCTCGACGTCGAGCCCGCGGGCGGCAAAGAATCCTCGCTCGCGGGCGATGGGGAACAGGGCGGCGAAGGGCCGGTGCGTGGCGGCCACGACGAGGCGCTGGCGCGGGGCCGCGGGCTTCGGCGCCTGCGCACACGAGAGCGCGAGCGCGGCGAAGACGACCACAAGCAGGGCTGACAGCACCCTCCTGACCACGGCGACTCCTCCCGAGCGGGCGGACGTCAGAGCCTCATCCATCCTAATGCCACCGCACGCCGGGCGGCAGGGATATTCTGGCGAACGGTCAGCGCCCGGATCCCGGTCGTCGTCTAGTGATGCCCCAGCTTGGCCAGCGCGTCGTCATCCATCCGCATGACGACGTCGAGCAGGAACTGGCCCGACTCGCGCAGCCGTTCCTTCTGCAGATGGGCGGTCGTATCGCCCATCTTGTGGTACTGAGGGTCCTGGAGACGCTCGAGCCATGCCGCCGGGATCCCCGCCTTCTCATAGGGCTCGTGATCGCTCCACCCGGTCGGACCGGGATCCTTGAGATAGGCGAGATGGACGTTCAAGTCGTGCGCCTCGGCGAGCAGGTGGTCCGACATCGTGCGCGGGCCCACCCGCATGGTGCGGACATACAGATTGCGACCGAAGCCGACCACATCCGCTGAGATCATGCCGGCGGTGTTACGCCGCTCGGCCTTCGACATCCGGCGGACACGGTAGCGCGAACCCCAGTGATGGTCGCGCGGCTTGCCGTCGTTGTACTCCTCGGAACCGAAGAAGACGAACTCGACGGTCACCGGCGGCCTGCGGACCTTCACGACGCGCGCGATCTCGAGCAGGATCGCGCAGCCGGCCGCATCGTCGTTCGCGCCGAGCGTGCCGCGCTTCGAGTCCACGTGGCCCCCGAGGACGAGCACACGCGGGTCGGCTCCCGGCATGCGCGCGATCACGTTGCGGCTCGTGCCGGCGGGCACCGGGAACTCCTCGATCCGCACGGTGTAGCCGAGCGCCCGCATCCGGGCCGCGACGTAGTCGGCCGCACGGTGCTCGGCCCCGCTGCCACCCGGACGGACGCCGAAACGCTCGATGGCGAGCGAGTCGGCCAGCACGCGGCGCACGTCGAGACGCAGCGGACGCGGCTTCGGGGCGACGGTCGGCTCCGGCGTCGGAGTCGGCACCGGGGTCGGCGTGGGCGTCGGCTCGGGTACGGGCGCGACGGTAGGCTCGGGCGCGGCCGTCGGGACCGGCGCATCGGACTGCCCGAGATCCGGTGTCGGCGGCACGCACCCGGAGAGCGCGAGCACAGCCGCGAGCAGGACCGCACAGAACAGCGCGCGCCGGGCGGCCGGTCTCCCGGACGCCCGACGCGCGCTGCCGCACGCTGCGTGGATCATGTCAGTTGCGGATGACGGTCGGCTCCCAGCGCGCGGTGCGAGGGCTGAGGGCCCTCAGATCCTCGTTGTACATTCGGATGCACCCATGACTCGCCGGAAAACCGATGCTGTTGCGGTCGTTCGTACCATGGATGTAATAGTACGTGGCGCGCATACGGACCACGATCTTCGAACGGCGGACATGGTGCCCGCGCACGTGGACCGTGTAGTAGACACGGGTGCGGATGCGCTTCGCCAGATTCATCCTGAACGGGCCCCATGCACTGTTCGGCGCCTTCCCGGGCCTGTTGAGGTAGAACGTGCCGACAGGGGTCTCGGTGTAGCGCGTGTGCATGCCGATCGCGATCGGATAGGCGGCGGTCACCTGGCCAGAGCGCACCACGTACAGGCGGAAGTCCGACTTATCGACGAGCACGTAGCGACCGAAGGACGGCGTCGCGCCGAGGTTGTACACGGTCACGGACGTGACCGTCGACCAACCGGCTCCGTTGCCCGCCTCCACACCGATCGAGCGCTTGCCGTACGGAACCGTGACCTCGGCGGTGTAGGTGGCGCCCGCCGAGTCCGCTGCGATCGTGCTCGTGACGGACGTGGCGCCGGTGACGCGGATCTCGGTCACGCCGCTCTCGAGCCGACCTGTCATCGTGAAGGTCGACGGGACGAGTGCGTTCTGAGCGGGTGAGATGACCGTCGGCGGCGCGGGTAGCGCAACGGAGGCCGTCGCTGCGATCGGAAGCAGGCCGACGAGCAGGGCCAAGACGAACAGTGCGGCGCTCAGGATCCTGTGCGTTCGCATGTCAGTACCTCGAGATCATGATCTGGCTGACCCTGCCCGAGCGCAGGTAGAAATCAGTCCGGTTCGATCCGGACTTCAGATAGTAGTTCGTGGAACCGCCCCTCTTCAGGGCGGACCCGTAGACGCGCCTCAGTACGGATGCGGCGGTTCCGACCCGCACCTTCTTTGCAGTCACATAGCTGGATGAGTTCACCTGGAAGATGAAGACCTTCCGGTACTTGTTGCTGTACATCACGATCGGGTACTTGCCGCCCGACTTCTTCCCGAAGTAGTAGACGTAGACGGTCGACGCATAGTTGGTGTCCTTCAGGCGACGATACCTGAGACCGATGCGCCTCGCGGCTGCAGTGTCGCCCATACCGAGTCTCGCGGTCTTGACCCCGACGTTCACGACGATCCGGCCGAGCGTAGCGGCCTGGGCCACACCTGCGGGGACAGTGAGTGCGAACACCAGCGCTGCGACGGCGACGATGCGCCACGATCTGTTTCGAACCATCGTTGGTCCTCCTCGATGTGGACGTGCTGTGCTGATGATGATTCCCTCGCGCGGCGCGAACCACGCGCCTATCGCGCGGAGTGTACCATTGGCTCCAGTGTCGGAACGGTCCGCGGGGGCCGCAAACGAGGGGTGCCGGTGGCCGACGACAGCGCGGAGGATGCGTCCCTACCGGGTGTCGATCCCGGCTTCTTCGCGCCCGACCACGCCGAGGGCACCTATCTGGCCTTCGGCGGCCGCGTCACCGTGCCGCGTCTGTTGCTGCGTGCGTTGGTCTGTCTGGTCGCGCTCGTGCTGCTCGATCGCCTGATCGCCCCGACTCTCGCGCCCCCGTCGGCGTTCCTGGATTCGTACCGGCTGCCCCGGACCGCACCGACCGCCGCGCTGGCTTCGTACGCCGACGCGATCGACCGGACCGCGTCGGCCTCCGACCGCCCCCCGGTGGCGATCTTCCTCGGCGCATCACCCACCTGGGGTCATCGGATCCGCGATCGGCGCGCGACGTACCCGTACGCGTACGCCTCGGCCGCCGCTTCGGCGGGAGTGGCGGTGCGCCCCTTCAATCTGGCGAGCAACGGCCAATTCGTCGGCGACTACTACCTCATCGCCAAGCGGCTGGCACCGGATGCCGACATCGTCTTCGTCCAGCTGACCTACCACACGTTCTCGCCCACGGCCCGCGAGGGTCGCCACGTCCGTTACCCGGAACTCCCGCAGGTGCTCGGGATCGGCCTGAGCGCGGACGAGGCGCGGATGCTGGCGCTGACCGCCGGAGCGACCGCTCCGGGAGCGGGTCCCGCTCCGGCGCCGCCGAGCCGGCTCGCGTTCGTGGACGGGGCCCTCTCGCGGTACTGGCTCCTGTGGCGGGAGCGCGACACGATCGACACGCGTCTGTTCGGAGGGCATCCGCAGCGAGCGGTGGCCGACGCGGTGGACCGCCTCCGGGGCGCGGGCGCACCGTCGACGCCGGTGAGCACCACAGTCCTGCCCGACGATGCTGCCGATGAGGCCTTCGCCTCGTTCGAGACACTCGACCCCGCGCGACAGATGGTCGCGATCGCGCAGTACGCGGAGGACTCGGCCTTCACGATCGACGCGAAGGAGGGCGAGGTCGTCGTACTCGATCGGCTCGCCGCGCTCCTCGCGGCTGACGGCGTGAAGGCCGTCTTCTACATAGCGCCGCTCAACCGCTCCATCGTGGACGAGTACGGCCTCATCGACCCGAAGCAGTACGCCGCGAACACCGCTGTCCTCCGGGGTGTCGTCGAGGCCCGGGGAGCGACGTTCATCGACTACAACAGCGGCCCCGTGGCGGTACCGGGCACCGAGTTCGCCGACATCAGCCACACGACCGATGCAGGTGGACGGATCGTCGGTGCGCTGCTGTACCGGGACACCGCGTCCCTCCTCGCGGGGGTGACGCCGTGATCTTCGGCGAATGGGTCTACGGCGGATTCCTCATCGCCTCCGCACTGGTCTACCGCTTCCTGCCCGGCCCGGCACGCGCCTGGTGGCTGGCGGCCTGCGGCCTCGCGTTCTACGCCTACTACTCGCAGGCGTTCGTGTGGCTGTTGATCGCGGAGATCGTGATCGTCTTCGTGCTGGTGCGCGCGGCTCGAACATCGGCGTGGCCGTATGCGCTCGCGCTGGCGTGCTCGATCGGCGTGCTCGTCACCTTCAAGTACGGCGGACTGCTCGGACGTACGGCTCAGGATGCAGCCCGGGCGCTGTCCGCCGGGACGCTGCCCACCTTCCCGCAACTGATCTTGCCGCTCGCGATCTCCTTCTTCACCTTCGAGTTCGTGCACTACATCGTCGACGCGAGGAAGGGCACGCTGCCCGAGCACCGGCTGCAGGACTTCCTCGCATTCATGCTGTTCTTCCCGACGATGGTCGCCGGACCGATCAAGCGCTTCCAGGACTTCCAGCCACAGCTCGCGCGCTCGCGCGCCGGCGCGGCCGACATCAACGACGGGGTGACGCGGATCGTCATCGGCCTCGCGAAGAAGATCTGCATCGCCGACTCGATGACGCCGCTGACGGCGACGCTGCTGTCCGATGCGCGCATCGCCGGCGCATCCTCTGCCGACATCGCCATCGCCCTGTTGGCGTTCGCGGTCAAGATCTACATGGACTTCTCCGGGTACTCGGACATCGCGATCGGGTCGGCGCGCCTCTTCGGCATCCACGTTCCGGAGAACTTCGCCTGGCCCTACGGGCGACGCAACATCGCCGAGTTCTGGCGCCACTGGCACATGTCCCTGACCTCGTGGATCACCGACTACGTCTACAAGCCGCTCGGCGGCAACCGCCGGGGTGTCGCCCTCGCCGCCCTCAACGCGCTCATCGCGATGGCCGTCTCCGGGCTGTGGCACGGCGCGCAGTGGCACTTCCTCGCGTGGGGGATCTTCCACGGGGTGCTGCTCGCCGGCTTCCGGTTGTGGGAGGGGTTCGTGAAGCGCCCGCTGCTCGCGCGCGCGCCCGCGCTCGCGAGCGGAGGGCTCGGTGCCGTGCTACGGACCGGCGGTGCGATCGCAGGCGGCGCCGCGACGTTCGTGCTCGTCGTTGTCGGCTGGGGACTGTTCGTCATGCCGGTCGACCGGTTCGCCGTGATGCTGGGGAGGCTCCTGTGACCGACGGACCCGCGACACCGCCGACCATGCGACGCCGCGCCCTGCGCCTGCTCGGGCATCTGAGCACGGATGTCATCGTCGGCCTCGTCTGGGCGGCGCTGATCGTCGCGATCGTTCTGTTCTCGGGCATCGCGTCGCAGTTCACGTACGTCGACTTCTGATTCAGCGCGACGAGGCCTCGTCGGCCCCCTCGGCCGCGGATCGTGGTCGCGGGAGCACGGCGCTGCCGAGCAACAGGAACGACGTCCATTCCCAACGCTGCAGCACCATGGTCACGCCGATGGCGGCGGCGGCAACCACGATGTACGCCCAGACGACGTCCGCCAGTCCTCCGGACCGGGCCCACACCGGCAGGAAGAACGCGTGCGAGGCGTACATGCCGAGCGTCAGTCCGCCGATCCACGCCCCTCGCCTCGCCCCGCGCGCGAGGTACATCGCGCTGCCGATGAGGGCGAGCGCAAGCGACATTCGGAGCACGTTGACGAGCACGGCGACAGGCCAGGGAGCCCACGACGCGGCCCTGGCGAGCCCGGACGCCCACGACGGCACGGCGAAGATCAGATTCTGCCCCGCCCCGGACCACATCGCGACCAGCAAGGCGAAGGTCGCCGGCAGGATCCACCACGGTGGCTCGATCCTGCGCTCCCCGGCTAGCCGTCCGGCCACGAAGACCGGATAGAGCAGCAGCAGGTACTGCAGCGAGAACCAGGGCACGATGCTGGCGGGCACCAACAGGCACGCAAGCGCGAGCGCGATCGTCGCCACCCGGCTGCGGCTGACCGCCGCGTAGATTGCACACACGAGGAAGAGCGCGTAGAGGAACCACACCGCGCTCGTGTCGTTGCGCCACACCATGAAGCGCACGATCGTGTCGAGCGCGTCCGTGCGGTAGAAGACGAACCAGCGCAGCACGTTCCACGCGACGTAGGGCACGAGCAGCTGCAGCGCGCGCCTGCCCACCCACTGCGCGCCCGCACGCACGGGCGCGAGGTAGCCGGAGACGAAGACGAAGAGCGGCACGTCGAGCAGGGCGAGCACCGAGAACGCGGCGGCCAGCGGCAACGGCGCCTTGGTCGCCTGCACGTAGACCAGTCGGATGACGTGCCCGAGGATGACGAGCAGGATCGCCGCCGCCTTCAGCACGTCCAATCGGGTGTCACGTTCGCGCGCCACGAGTCCTCCCCTTCCGTCTGCCCACAGCGTAGCACCGCGCCCCGACATGCGAAGGGCCGCCCCGGCGGGGACGGCCCTTCAAAGCAGATGGCGACCCTCCCCGCGCTAGTCGAGCGCGAAGCCGCCGTGCTTCTTGAAGTGCTCCACCAAGCCGCCGTCCGCGAGGAGCTGCGCCATGACCGGCGGCAGCGGGGGGAACGGGATCTCGATGTCCTTGGTCAGATTGCGCACGACGCCCGCCTCGAGGTCGACCGAGAGCTCGTCGCCGTCGTCGATCAGGTCGGTGTCGCACTCCACGACCGGCAGGCCGGTGTTGATCGCGTTGCGGTAGAAGATCCGCGCGAACGTCTTGGCCAGCACCGCCTTCGTGTTCGAGTGGATGAGCACGAGCGGCGCCTGCTCCCGGCTCGAGCCCATGCCGAAGTTCGTGCCGGCGACGAGGAACCCGCCCTCCGGCTTCACCTTGTTGTAGTACTCCGGGTCGAGCTCCTCCATCGCATGGACGGCCATGGCCTCCATGTCGGCGGACTTGAACTTGTACTTGCCGGAGATGATGTAGTCGGTGTTGATGTCGTCTCCGTACTTGAACGCGCGCGCGTCGAGTGCCATCTAGTTCCCGCCTCCCTGGCAGTACTTCCGCGGGTCGGTGATCTTGCCCTCGATCACGCTGGCGGCCACGGTGGCGGGGCTGCCGAGGTAGATGAACGAGTTGCTGTTGCCCATGCGGCCCTTGAAGTTGCGGTTGGCCGTCGAGATGACGTTCTCACCGTCGGAGGGCACGCCGTTGTGGGTGCCGACGCACGGACCGCAGCCCGGCGTGACGAGCGCGGCGCCCGCCTCGACGAGCGTCTGGATGTAGCCGGCCTCGATCGCCTCGAGCAGGATGCGGCGCGAAGCGGGAGCGACGATGAAGCGCACGTCCGGGTGCACGCGGCGCCCCTTGAGGATCGACGCGGCGATCGCGAAGTCCTCGAGGCGGCCGTTCGTGCAGGTGCCGAGGACGCCCTCCGCGATCGGGGTGCCGGCGACCTCCTCGATCGGCGAGACGTTGTCGACCGCGTGCGGCTTGGCCACCTGCGGGCCGATCGTGCTCGCGTCGTAGGTCAGCTCGGTCTTGTAGACGGCATCCGCGTCCGCGTTCTGCGGCGCAGGCGTCTTCTCGCCCCGGCCCTCGAACCACGCGAGCGTCTTGTCGTCGGCGTCCATGAGGCCGGCCTTCGCGCCGACCTCGATCGCCATGTTCGACATGGTCATCCGCGCCTCGACCGACAGCGCATCGATGACCGGCCCGTGGAACTCGATGGCCTCGTACGTCGCGCCGTCCGCGCCGATCTGTCCGGCGAGGTACAGGATGAGGTCCTTCGAGAACACGCCCGGCTGCAACGCGCCTTCGTAGGTGACCTTCATCGAATCCGGCACTTTGAACCACAGCTTGCCCGACGCCATCGCGGCCGCACCGTCGGTGGAGCCGACGCCGGTCGAGAAGACGTTGATCGCGCCGTAGGTGCAGGTGTGCGAGTCGCAGCCGACCATGAGGTCGCCGGCCACGACGTGGCCCTTCTCCGGGATCAGCTGGTGACAGACGCCCTCGCCGACGTCGTAGACCGTCGCGCCGGTCTGCTTGCCGAACTCACGCATCATCGTGTGGAGCGCGGAGACGCCCTCGATGGGAGACGGCGAGCTGTGGTCCATGACCAGCGCGACCTTCGCCGGATCGAACACCTGCGTGACGCCCATGCGCTCGAGCGCCTTGATGGCCAGCGGCGAGGTGCCGTCCTGCCCCATCACGAAGTCCACGTCGGCCACGACGATGTCGCCGGCCCGCGCGTCGGTCCCGCTGTGTGCCGAGAAGATCTTCTCGGCGATCGTCTTTCCGGGAATCGCACTCACATCCTTTCCGTCCACACGGGCCCCGCTGCAAGCGGGCCCTCCTCCAATGCCGCGGCCGCCCTGTCG
The DNA here is from genome assembly GCA_030652345.1 of Coriobacteriia bacterium. Next base: position 23,815 of record JAUSAU010000037.1, on the reverse strand, counting down.
GGAGTGCACAGGCGGCCGCGGACGTACGCGTGAGAGACGAAGCGCAGCTACTCGGCTGCGCGGCCCTCCGCGGCCATGTACTCGTCGTAGACCTGGCGCAGCTCCTTGTCGAAGAGCGGACGCTTGAGCTCGATCGCCATCGTGCGCACCCGCGGGAGCAGCGCCACGGCGACCGCCTTGTCGATCTCCATACCGTACTCGGAGAACTTCAGCTCGATCGAACGGGAGCCGGAGTGCTTGCCCACCACGATCTGGCGGACCAGTCCGACCTCCTCGGGCGAGAAGATCTCGTAGGTCTTCGGGTTCTTGATGACGCCGTCGGCGTGGATGCCCGACTCGTGCGCGAAGACGTTGGTGCCGATGACCGACTTCCAGACCGGCACGGTGCGGCCGGCGGCGATGGCGACGTACTCGCCGATCTCCCGGAAGCGCTTCGTGTCGAACTCGAGGTCCATATCCTCCACGTACTTGAGCGCCATGACGACCTCTTCGAGCGCCGCGTTACCCGCGCGCTCGCCGAGACCGAAGATCGTCGTGTTGACCCAGGTGGCGCCCGCGTGAATGCCCGCGATGGCGTTGGCCACGGCCATGCCGAAGTCGTTGTGCGTGTGCATCTCGATCTCGATGCCGGTCGCCTCGCGCACGGCTTTGATGACCTGGTAGGTGCGGAACGGCTCCATGAGGCCGATCGTGTCGCAGAAGCGCAGACGGTCGGCGCCCTCGGCCTGAGCCGCCTTCGCGTACTCGATGAGGAACTTGAGATCGGTGCGCGATGCGTCCTCGGCATTGACGGAGACGTAGACGTCGTTGGACTTGGCGAAGGCGACGCACTCGCGGATCGTGTTGAGGACCCACGCGCGGTCCTTCTGCAACTTCGTCTCGATGTGGATGTCGGAGGTGGCGAGCGAGATGGCGACGGCGTCCACTCCGCAATCGAGCGACGTCTGGATGTCGGCTACGTTCGCGCGGTTCCAGCCGAGCACGGAGGCCTTCAGGCCCAGATGCGCGATCTCCTCGATGACTTCGCGCTCCGAGCCGCCCATGACCGGGATGCCCGCCTCGATCTGGTGCACGCCGACCTCGTCGAGCATGCGGGCGATGGCGACCTTCTCCGCATTCGAGAAGACGACGCCGGCGGTCTGTTCGCCGTCGCGCAGCGTGGTGTCGTCGATCTTGACGGGCGCGGAACCGATAGCGCTGTCGACGGGAAAGTCATAGGGCAGCGTATTCTCCACGGAGCCGTACCTCCTTGAGCATCAGGTGCGCGAAGCGCGGTCGGGACCCGACCGCGAATAATCAGTGTACCCCGCGGCCGCGGGAGCGACAAAGCCGAATGGCCCGATTCCCCGCGGGTCGCAACACTCTAGCGCACGAGCGCCCTGCGCTCAATACGGAGCCGGGGCCGCGCACAGGGCCCGCCGCTGGAAGCGACGGGCCCTGTCATCTCGCGATGGTGGATGCCTGACCGCCCTACTGCTCGGTCCAGGAGTTGATCTTGAGGTTGCCCATGTTCAGGACCGGATACTCCGGCGGCGGGTAGAACTCGAGGCCGCGGTCGAAGTAGATGCCACGAGCCTTGAAGCCCTTCGTCGTGTTGCCGTTGGTGTCGGTCACCGTGAAGAAGCCGGAGGCCTTGTACGACGTCGAACCGATCATGTTGAAGTTGGTCGCTGTTCCCGCGGGTGCCGAGTTGCCGTCACTGAACGCCCCGACATAGCCGCTCTGCGCGAGTAGGGCCGCCTGGACGGTGAAGCTGTCGGGGTATGACGGCTTCTGATACCAGTACGGGATGTAGATGTCGGAGACGGCCACGACGCCTGCCTTGTACTGGCCGGCCCGGGTGACCGCGACGAAGTCCTTGGGAATGGTCACGTCGTAATCCTGCGACTTGGCCGGGTCGCCGCAGCCGAACGTGATCGGGGCGCTGTAGGTGCCCCAGATCCAGCAATCGTCCTTCACGTAGATGACGCTGTCGGGCGGGATCGGCTGGTTCGCCCGGACGGCCGTGACGGTCATCGTCCCCGCCGTTGTGATCGAGTCGATGCGGTCGATGTTGTACTTGTCGCCGTTGAACACGACGCGGTAGCCCTTGGCCCCCGAGGGACCGTAGTAGTTGCCGTTGTTCGTCGCCATGGTGACCAGGCGGTTGATGTCGGTGACGACCTTGTTGAAGTCGATGTAGAGTGCGTCGTTGTTCGACTTGTAACCCTGCGTCATGTGCGCGGTGTCCGTGTAGCCGGATACGGCGTGCACGGCGGTCACCTTCCCTGTGATGTACGTGCTGGCGTAGTTCTGGGTGACGGAGTCGTTGGAGTGCACCTTGCCGTTGATCGTACGGTTCGCGCCCCAGTTGATCGCGGCGTCCGAGAGTGTGGCGTAGTCGGCGAAGGTCGGGAAGCGCACCTGGGCGACGATCGTCCGGGTCTCGTTCCTCGCCGTCGCGTAGCCGGTGGCACGCAGGGTCAAGGGTATGGGCTGGCCGGCCGGGGTCTCCGTCGGCGCGGTGGCCGTCACGATCCAGCGACCGTCAGCGGTGGTCACGGGCCCGAGTGTCGGATCGGTCTTGTAGAAGGTCTGCTGGCGGCGCAGTTCGTAGAGGTACGCGCTGAGCCCCGCGTCCGCGATCTGGACGGCCTTCGAACGGACCTCCTGGCGCTCGGTGGACTTGATCTGGTAGACGGACGTGGCGATCAGCATCGTGGCGAGAAGGAAGAGCATCGTCATCGCCGCGAGCACGACCATGAGCGCGACGCCCCGGTCGTCGTGTGCAGCGCCGCCGAGACGCGTGCGAAGCTTCCTGATGTCCATCGTCTGCGTTCCTCCTACCGGCATTCGGGCCACTGCCCCACCGCGCACGATCAGTCGAGGTTGCTGAACAGCGAGCGGATCTTGACCCACGTGTTCTCGTCCGCGACGGCCGTCTCCTGACCCTGCTTCGCCTTGGTGACGAAGCGGATCTCGACCGACGCTATATCGTCCTGTGTCGATGTGTTCTTTGCTATCGGCACCGTGCCGGTCGACCAGTAGCTGAACATCGCGGTCGTCCACGACGCGTCGATCGACTGGGCGAGCGACTTCGTCGGCTCGGCGCTCGTGAAGTCGGCCGGGGAGTCGGGCGGCGTCGCCGATGTCTCGATGATCTGGCGCTTCAGCTCCCTGCCGACGATCACGTACTTGACCAGCTCGGGCACGCCGTCGGCGTCGACATCGGCATAGAACCAGCAGTCACGGGGCTCGGCCCGGACGAACGCGCCTCCCGCGTCGACGATCTCGACGGCCTGGCGGATGTCCCGCGAGGTCAGCGTGACCGCCGTGCGCGCCTCATCTTCTGCGATCTGACGCGCCGCGGTCGCGTTCGCAGCCCTCGTCATGGTGTTGAGCACCATCCACGAGGTCGCGAGCACGACGACGAGCAGCGACGAGGTGACCAGCAACTCCGTCAGGGACATGCCCTCGTCGCGCTCGATGAGGTTTCGCAGCATCATTGTCACCAGGCGATCGTCGTCGCGGATGCGGGAATCACACCGTCGGAGACCACATACGTCGCCGTCTTGGTGCCGTACTTCAGTGTGTAGGTGCCGGCGGGAAGATACGGGATCTTGAGATACCCGGTCGAGCTAGTGGTCTTGTTCGCCGTCCAGGGACCGGAGATCGCGATCGACTTCGTGTTCAGATAGGTTCCGCTCTGCGACAACCGCACCCACAGCGTGCCCCAGGGGGTCAGGTAGATGGTCTTGGTGGGCAGGGCACCGTAGACGACCGGGAAGTCGACTGTGGCGCTCGCGACGTAGCACGGCCCCGTGCCCGAGACGCCGGTGCGGGTGACGTTGATGTCGTAGAGTCCCGCGATCATGTTCTCGAACGTGAACGAGGCCGTCGCGGTCGTCGTGAACGGGCTACCGGGCGCGTCGATGCCGGAGGTGCCGTCGACGACCGAGATGACGGCACCGGTGATCAACGAGTCGGTCACCTTGTCACGGACGATCACTTTGACGCCCGCGTTCTGATCGGCCACGAAGTTCGCGTTGACCGTCTGGTTTCCCGACGTGATCGTCACGGATTGAGGATCGGGGGTCACGTAGCCCGGCATCGCACCCACGGACACCGTGTAGCTGCCGACGAACGAGCCGGTGAACCGCGCGTGGCCGTCATCCCCGGTGGTGAGAACGCGGGTACCATGTCTGGCCGAGAAGACGGTCACGGTCGCGCTCGGCACCGCCGAGTCGCTGCCGTCAAGCACCCGCACGTCGATGGTGCTCGGCCGCTGGACGTAGAGGATCATCTGGTTGAGCGTCGAGGCCTGGACCGAGTACGTGCTGACCTGCGACGCATCGAAGATGTAGCCCGACGCGCTGACGCTCATCGTCGTCAGTCCGGAATCGATGAAACCGTAGAACGCCTTGCCGACGCTGTCCGTCCATGCGGTCCGCGCGAGCGCGCCGGTCAGGACCGGGTCCACGACCACCTGAGCGTCTGCCACCGGCTGGTTCGTGTCGGCGTCCTTCACGTAGACCTCGAGGTCGCCGTTGGACAGGACGCTGGAGTTGCCGAAGATACCGGTCTCGAGGGTGATCGAGCCTGTCGTCGGTGTCGACCACTGCACGGAGACGGTCATCTTCTTGTACGTGGCGCGGTTCGTCGTCGCATCGCGGGCCCACGTCACCTCGGTGTACACGGTGAACGTGTTGTCCCCGGAGCTGACGGCCTCGGGGCTCAGGATCGTGCCCGGGGGGTTGCCGTAGCCGCCGGTCGCATAGCGCACGCCGACGCTGTCGTAGGGGATGTTGCGCGCGCGCTCGATGCGCTCCTGAGCGACGGCCATGGCCGAGTTCCGGATGCCGTTGGACTGCGTCGCACGCGCGGCGAACGTCATGGAGCCGACGACACCCATGACCACGATGAACAGGATCGCGGACGCGGCTACGAGTTCGATCAGGGTGAAGCCTTCATCGGAACGCGTCCGTGACGGCATCTTCATGGCTACCATTGTCACTCCAGAGTCGAGCGCGGGGGCCACTGGGCCCACGCACGTCCGATCAACGCTGGCCGGCGGTCCGACACACGACGACCAGGTGGTGTGGGTGTACACCTTCTCCACCTCGTCCTTGTAATCGTCATTCTATCGTTCCCGCTGTGTGATATGAATCACAGTCGGCGGTATGGCCGACGAGGGGTTCACGCAGAGCGTGTGCCATCCGTCGTCTCGGCCGACTCCGCGGCGACTCCGGGCTCCGAGCGCCACTGCACGACGATGCGGGCCAGGCCCCACTTCAGCCCGGTCAGGCTGCCTGCGAGCGCGGCGAAGGCCGCCACCCACATCGGCCGCAAGCCGAGTGCCACGCCGGCCGCCGCCGCGGCGACGCACACCACGAAGGCGACGCCGTTCGCCACCGCGTAGAGCGACGCGGGACGTGTGCGCAGCGCCATGCCGGTCCGATACGCACCCAGGAAGCTCACGGCCGCACCGGCCAGGGCCGCGAGTATGTCGATGAGGATCATCATGAGGCCAGTGTAGCGGGTCGCCCCCCATCGCGCGGGCATGCGTGGTACCGTGTCGCGGGACGGGGCCTGTGTGCCCGCGCCACCGTATCTGAACATGTCGACACGAAAGGCGGTATCCGCCGTGTACACACGACTCATGGGCATCGACGCCGAGGTCGAGTTCTCGACCGATCTCGCCGAGGCCATCAAGGCAGCCGAGGAGCGCTTCCCGGCTCCCGAGTTCGCCGTCGTCTTCGCCGACGCCGACGGCGAGTCCGAGGACGATATCGACCAGATCATCGTGTGCCGCCGCGTCAGCGGCGTGATGATGCCGATGGTCTACGTCGGGCTCGACGAGCTCGAGGAGTACACCGCCGGCAGCTTCGACTGGATCGGCTCGATCGCGAGCGACCTCGCCCGCACGGAAGCCGACATCGAGGCGTTCATCGCTGCCGACAAGGCCGGGGAAGCAACCGAGGAGACCACCGGGGCGTAGGCCGGACCGAGAGGTCTTCGCGGGGCGGGCGCCGGAACGTCGGCGCCCGCCCCGTTCATTCCCTGCCGCTCGCCTCGGTGGAGTCATGCGTGACCGGTACCCAGATCCGCGCGACGGTCCCATGCTCGGGACGGGACAGCAGCTCGAACCTGCCCCCGAGTCCGACGACTTGCTCGCGCAGATTGCGCAGTCCGAAGTTCGCCGGGCTGGTCTCGATGTCGAACCCACGCCCGTCGTCGCGGACCTCGATCCTGAGCTGACCGTCGACGGCGGCGGTCGTGATGTCGATCCGGGTCGCATGCCCGTGCTTGATCGAGTTCATGAGCAGTTCACGGGTCATGCGATAGACGAGCGCGCGCATCGTGTCCTGCAAGGGCGGCCCCGAGCCCTCATCGCTGTACGTCACCACAGCGGGACCGCTCGTGACGTTCTCAGCGAGCCACTCGAACGCCGCTTCGAGCCCGATGTCGTAGAGCACCGGCGGGCTGATCTCGAAGATCAGTGTCCGGGTGTCCTGTATCGCCGACGCGAGCAGCGCTTCCGCCTGCCCGAGGATCTCGCGCGCCTCATCGACATCCTCGGCCGCGCAGGCGCGTGAGACGAGGAGCTTCGATATCTGGAGCGCCTGTCCGATCCGGTCGTGGAGATCGGCGGCGATCTCACGGCGCTCCCGCTCCTCCGTCACGGCCAGATCCGCGGCGAGCGTGCGCAGCGACTCCTGCTTGCTGAGCAGTTCACCCCGCTGGTGCTCGAGGGCTGCCCGGGCGCGGGCATTCTCGACAGCGATCGCGAGCGCGGCCGCAAGCCCCTGGAGAAGGGAGGCGTCCTCGGCGAAGAACGCGCGGAGTGAGTTGTGCGCCTCGAGCGTGCCGATCGGCGCGCCGTCACGGCCGAGCACGGGGACGACCAGGATTCCGAGTATCCGCAGCCCGGCGGCGAGTTCATCGTCACCGAAACGGTCCTCCGCGGCGTTGTCGATCAACGGCTCACCGCTCGCGAGCACGCGGGCACTGACGCCCGTCGGATGCGGCCTGCCGCTTTCCCCGATGTTACACGAACACGCGGGCGCCGATGACGATAGCGAGATGGAACGGACGGGTTGCTGTCGGTGGGACGCAGGCAACCGGGACACTTTGAGGGAGACGGAATGCCGGTTCGGGCCAAGATCCTGCTCGTCGATGACGAGCCATTCATCCTGTCCGCGGTAGGCGGCGTGCTGCGCACCAGCGGATTCGAGGTGCACACCTGCGAGATGTGGGCGGGCGTGGCCAACACGGTGCGCCAGGAGGAGCCGGACATCGTCCTGCTCGACTACAACATGCCGATGATCAAGGGCGACGACATCTGCCAGATCCTCAAGCGCAACATCACGAACAGCACGATGAAGATCGTCCTGTTCTCATCCGAGGCCGAGGCGACACTGATCAGGATCGTGAGCGAATGCGGCGCTGACGGCTACATCCGCAAGAACACGCCGGGCCCGATCCTCGTCCAGATGCTCGACGCGATGGTCGCGGAGCTGAGCGCGTAGCGCGGCACGGCAGGCACCGGCTCACCGGAATCGATTCCTTGGGGCGCCTTCGGGCGCCCCTTTCTTGTGGGTGAAGGCAGCCAAGCTACGGCCGCAGGTCGAGGATCCGGGCAGACGCTGACGAGTGCCCCCTACTTCGCCCTTGGCCCGAACGCCCGCCAGGCACCCGCGAGCGCCACGAGCGCCCCGCCTGCGATCGACATCGCGAAGGGGACCTCGGCGTCGGCGTAGCTCGGCGGCGAGTAGATGCCCACCTCGGCGAAGAGCTCGATCGCCGGCCGCATGCCCTCCCCGACCGTCGCGTAGACGAAGTACCCCGCCACGCCGAGCGCGATCAGCCCGCACAGCCGGCCGAACCAGCCGTCGAACAGACCCGCGAGCAGCAGCGCGAACGCGGCGCCGAGCACCGGCATCCCGATCTCCTCGGCGCGAGCGCCCTCCCACGACAGCGCGAGCGCGAACGCGCCGGCGCACAGCAGCGCCCACAGCGCCCAGCGGCCCCACGGCTTCGCGCGCTTCACGACGGGGTTGGCCGCGCGGTAGGCGGCGGCGTCGGCGACCTTGCGCTCGCAGATCGCGAGGGCCTGGTCGTAGGTCTCGGGGGTGCAGTAGAGGCGGTAGAGGACGCGCCAGGAGTTGCGCAGCGAGATGACGCGCGGGCCGGGGTGCGCGTTGATGCGGTAGATCTCCGACCACTCGTAGAGGCCGTCCTCGTGCGAGCTGGCGATGAGCGCGCTGCCCGCAGGTCCGGGCTTGCCGGCGAGCAGCGCGAGGAACCCGACGATGCGCAGGCCGCGGTTGATGCTCTTCTCGCGCGTGCCCGAGGTGTAGCCGACGCCCTCTTCATAGAGTGTGTTGGTGAAGCCCCAGCGGTTCATGAGCAGCAGACTCGAGATGATAAGCAGCACCCACAGACCGGCCGCGAGCACCCCGATGAACAGCGGCGGCAGGAACAGCGGCTCGCCGTTGACGACGAGCGACATGAGGGCCACGACCGTGTACATGATCGCCGCGCTGATGGGAGTCACCTTGGTGAAGTCGTAGAGCATGAAGCGATTGAGGAGCGGGATGTCGATCTCGTAGCTCAGGATCGGCGTGAGAACGAGAGGGGTCTCGGGCTCGACCGGGGCGGTGGCGGGGACGGGTGTCTGGTCAGACATGGCGGGCTCCCTTCGCTTGCTGGAAGGGTAGCGCATGAGGGCGGGTGGGGGCGGGGGCGCGACCAGTCTCGCGGGCCAGGATGCCGCTCACGAACGCGTTGAGGCTGACCCCCTCCACGGCAGCGATCCGGACGAGGTCGCGGTGAACAGAGCGGGCCACGCGGACGACGAACTTGCCGCTGTAGTCCTGCTCCCCGCGCGGCGAGGGCACGGCCAGACGCGCATCGACAGCGATCTCGATCCAAAGGCGCCGGGCTTCCTCGATCGACTCCATCGCCTCAGTGACGCTGCTCCCGTTCGACTCGCATCCGGGCAAGTCAGGGATGCGAACGAAGTAGCCACTCTCATCGCGGGTAAGCTCCACGGGGTACTCGAGCGCCATGTACTCGTCGATTCGAGCGGATCGGTCGCTCATCGCTGCTCCTCGCGCTCGTCCCAAAGTCCGAACATCTTGAGCCGCGCGCGGGTTCGCGCGCATCGCACCCAGCAGCTTCGCGATTGCCGTCACGTCTCCCCCATGATGGTACTATTCGTAGTATCAATCCGCAAGCAAGCAGCATTGTGTCACGGCTGCCGTTCCCGATTGGCTCGAGGCGCAGACTGGCCTTCTGTCACCGATGCTGGCGCTCGACGACGGCGTGCAACCGATGGGCGCATGCGATTCGGTGGAGACGAGGAAGGTCCCGAGCCACTCGGGCGAGTATGACTCCAGCACCTGGCGCCACTCCACCCGCTGACGGTTCAGGCACGAATCGCGAAGCACCCTACCCGGCAAGCGCCCGAGCCCGCTCCGCGGCCGACGCCACGAATCCGATCGCATGATCGACAAGACGCTCCCCGGGGTGCCTCTCCGGCTCGGGCCTGCCCAGGTCGAGCCCCTCCACCGGCAGCTCGTCCCGAACCTGCTCGAGTCCCGACCGCAGCAGCGTGGACGCCCGGTAGGCGTCAGGCTCCTGCGCGGCCCCGCTCAGTGCCGCCCACAGCCCCACGAACACCCCGTAGGCTCCAATCCAGTCCACGTAGCGCGCGGTCCCGGATCCGATGCCGGCGACTGCCGGCGCGAGTCGGTACTGCACCCGCCGACCGTCCTGCCAGCTGTCGACCAGCCCCGCCCGCGCCATATCCGTCAGGTACTCAGCGACCTGCCGCTGTGCGAAGACCGCGCGCTCGGAGATGAGGCGACCGTGGGCGTGATCATGAGTGGACAGGTAGAGAAGCACCTCAGCCCGCGCGCCCTGCCCCGTCAGGGCGCGAGCGCGAAGCCGCGCGAGCGCTGGTCGACGCGGATCGGGCGCAGTGGACAGACCGCGCAGTACGAGTTCGGGTCGCTCGAAGCCCTGCGCCGCGAAGAAGGCATCGGAGGCGCCGAAATACGGCAGAGCGTTCCCATCACCTGTGCGGAACAGCGGCTGGGGGGCGTATGGCTCAGCGTGCTCGCCGGCGAGCGCGCGATCAGCCGTCCCCGACCACTTGCCGTTCGATGAGTGTTCACGCATGAAATGGACGATCGCGGCCAAGAGCCGCTTCTCGCCGAGGTTGTGCACCGCACTCACCCGCCGCAGACGCGTGACGTCGAGCACGTCGGAGTGGAGTGACAGCCAATCCAAGACCTCATCGAAGAGACGGGGCTCATACCTGCCGAAGACAGTCGTCGCGGCCAGAAGCCCCTCCGGATCAATGATCGTGGCCGAGGTGCCGCGTGTCCCGCCGACCCCGAGCTCGGTCCATTGCGCCCACAGAAGGTCCACCACCTCTCGAAGCAGGCTATCCCTCGATTCGCTCAAGGACATGACGCACCCCCATGTAGTCGGCGAGGCCGGCAAGCTGAGAACGGAAGCCGGCGGACGGATCCTGCGTGACCGCCCATCGAAGAGCGAAATCCATTTCGTCCTGGGTCGCCGCGAGAGCGATCAGATCCGTGAGGTGGCGCCCGGCGACGTCGGCGCCCGCATACGTCTTGAAGCAGATCAGATCAAGCCTGCCGGCGAAGTGGACCCGAAGCACATGACCGTACTCGACCGGCACGAGTCGACCCTCGAACCCGACCGGCAACCCCCGATCGACCAGGTCGGCGGGACCGGCGTTGAGCCAACCAGGTTCTATCGCGAACTGGATCGCCACAGCGGTTACGGCTGCACTCACCGCTTCAGGGAGCGGCCTCGCCTTGCGCAGTACCAACGTGCCCGAAGATGAGTCCGCGAGAGCGACGACATCGATGTCCTTGGTCGGCCGCTCGACGAGGCCCAACATCGCAAGCGCCGCGCCCCCGATGACGCAGAGCTCAACCGGCGTGGCTTCGGTGCGCTCGAGTTCGGACGCGAGTGCGCGGAAGAGCTCTCCGGCATCGCGACCCGACACGACGGACATGCTCGCCTCCGATTAACGACTACTTTCCAGTAGTCATTATGACTACTCTTGAGTAATCGTCAAGGCACTCGCGAGCATCATTCGAGGGGAGACCGCCACCCGTCCGATCGCATACTCGAGTAGTCACGAACACAACTCGAGCCGTGCGTTGGCCGGCTTGTCGACGCGCGGCGATCGCTCGTGACAGTCGTGCGTGGAGGACGACTACTCCCCGCTCAACCCGAGGTCGGCGACGACGACTTCCACCCAACGAAACAGCTGGGAATCGTACTTGAGTTCGCTTTATGTATACTCTAGTATACGTATCATGCACTGGAGTATTGATATCATCAACGCACTCTTCGGCGGACAGGGTCGTACGGCGATCCTCAGACTGCTCGCCGCGCAGACCTCCCCCCTCACCGGGCGCGAGGTGGCCGAACTGACCGGATTGAGTCCTGGTGGAGCAGCGCGGGCGCTCGAGCACTTCGCCGGCCTGGGCATTGTGTCTCGACGCAAGGTCGGGCAGGCGATCACCCACGAGCTTCAGCGGGACAACGTCCTCGTGCAGTCGATCGTGCTCCCCACGCTCGCCGCCGAGCATGACCTCGCCGAGGACCTCCGGCGCGCGCTGCGGGACGACTTCGGCGAACTGGCCGTCAGCATCGTCCTCTTCGGCAGCATCGTTTCTGGCCGGGCGCACCCGGGAAGCGACATCGACGTGCTGGTCGTCACCGCGGACCAAACGGACGCCGCACGTGTATCGGCGATCGCCGACGAGTGCGGTCCCCGCTTCTTCCGGCGCTACGGTATGCCGTTGTCGGTCGTCGTGCAGAGTCGCCAGACCCTGCCCTCAAGGCCCACTGGCTTCCTGGCGTCCGCCCGCGACAACGGAGAGTTGATCGCGGGTGTCCCCCTGACGGATCTGATGCGCCATGCCTCGAGGTGACCGGACCCGGCCGGCGACCAAGTCGGACTCCCGGGCCTTCATCGCGAAAGCCTCCGAGTTTCTGATCGCCATGGAGGAAGCACTGTCTGCATCGCGCTGGGACGCAGCCGGGCTGGCGGCGATCCACGCGGGCATCTCGGCAGGCGACGCCGTTCTCGCCTATCGTGGCGGAATCCGAAGCGCGGGGCAGGACCACCGGGCGGCGGTCGACTTGCTTCAACAGATCCTCGGCGAGGCAGCCATAGGCCCGAGCCGGCATCTCAAGCGACTCATCGACAAGAAGAACCTGGTCGAATACGAGCAACGCCGCCTGACGCAGGCCGAGGCGCTTGATCTCGCGGAGCACGCCCGCCGCTTCGTGTCCTGGGCGACGGAGCAGGCGCCGAAGGCCGAGTGATCCGCTGCGCCGTCGGCTTGTGGATGCGAAGTTTGAGGCGTCCGGACCGGCCGCGTCGCTACGCGACCAGCGACTGATCGCGGTGCTTGTCGAGGGCGTCCGCGTTGGGCCTCGCGTCTGCCTCGCGAGGCAACCACAGTTGCCTGCCCGCGTACTTCTCATACTCCGTACCTGCCAAGTCGTTGGCGAGGAGAAGGGTCATGGTGCCGGTATCCACCGCGATCAGCCCAAGGTCGAACAGATCATGCATGTCCGCACGCAGTAGCAGACCGTTCGCTACGTGATTCGTCTGCGGCCCCCTGTACGGGAGAATGTGCGCGGCCTCAAGCGCGGGTGCAGCATCGTACCGAGTCATGGCGCATCGAGCGCCATAAGCCGTAAGCAACGCTCGTCGGAACCTTGCCCCGCCCTGACGCCTTCGCACCTCGGCGATGACCTTCAACCGATTGTCTTGTGTGGCATTCGGGTCGAAGTCCTCGATCGGGAACCCAATCAGTGCAGCGGAGTGCGATGAGGACTCGGCCGCGTGCAACTCGGCCGACGCTCCCACCGAGACGGGCCCGACCAGCTCAAAGTAGCCCTGGCTGTGTCCCTCAACGAACGCGAGACCTAGAACCTGGTAGCCATCTCCGCTCTCGGCCGGGATGACCACACCAACTGGCACGCCGTCACTCATGCACTTGAACAGTGCGGCGTTCGCGAAGATGCTCTGGGGATCGGCAATGTCGGCGCTCGTCTGACCTTGCTGATGGTAGAAGTAGCGCCATGTGCCGTCGTCTGGGTGACGAATCGGGTCTTGATCGGCGTAGACGCCCTTGGGCGTTTGGACGACGCTAATTGCATATGGCGAGAGCGCCGACTTCCAGATGCCCTTCTGCGCTGATGTCAGCTTGACGGGGAGGCCTGCGTCAAATGGCCTCTTCGCGAATGTCCGGCCCGCGTTTCTCTCAAACCACTCGAGCACATCCTGGTGCCAAGCCGGCAGCACGTATGTTCCAGGCATTCGCGCACCTCCCCCTCCGGACGTAGCATAGACGACATCCGAGAAGGGAGGCGGGAGTGCGGAGAGTCACCGCAGCAGTGATAGTCGAAAACGGGTGTCTGTTTCTCGCGCGACGGCCCGCCGGGGACCCGCTCGCAGGGCTGTGGGAGCTTCCGGGAGGCAAGATCGAGGTGGGAGAGACGCCGCAACAATGCCTCGAGCGGGAACTCGACGAGGAGCTCGGAATGGCCGCCGACGCTGGGCGAATCATCGCCCAAACGATCTATCACTACGAGCACGGGTCCTTCGAGCTGCTGGCGATCGAGACGACTCGGCTCTCTGGCTTCGAACTCCGAGTGCACGACAGCTATGCCTGGGTCGAGCTGGAGCGCCTGGGCGAGTATCGACTCGCGCCGGCTGACGCCATGCTCATGACGCAGCTTGACTCGTTCTAGGGATCGTCGCACCGCCCGCGCGGCAAAGCCCGCACCGCGAGGATCGATAGACGCGCTTGACAGCATCAGCACGCCCCCGGCCAACACTGCGTTGCGCCGGGTTCAACGCTTGACGGCGGCGCGATTTCACTGATATCGTCTGTTTCACCGATTGGTGAAAGCGGTGTATACAGTGAAAGAGCAAGAAGTCCTTGACGGACTCCCGGACGCGCTTCGCGCGTGCTTCGAGGGCGTGCCGAATGCCACGATCACCTCGATCGAGCGGCAGACGATTCTCGGCGACGCGAGGATCGACCTGCTGGTACGAATACGGCTCTTCGATCGTACGCGCACACTGGTCATCGAGGCCAAAGCGAGCGGACAGCCCAGAATCGCCAGAGCGGCCGTAGCCCAGCTGCAGCAGGAGTTGGCCGGCGGGCGGCTGGATGATGCCTACGCAGTCTTCGCGGCTCCCTACGTCTCCGAGGCGGCGAGAATCATCTGCCGCGAGGCAGACTGCGGCTACTTCGATCTGGCAGGGAACTGCCTCTTCTCGTTCGACGGGGTGTATATCGAGCGCGCGTCCGGGTCGAGATCCCCGGCAGAAGACCGCGGGGAGCCCTCACTCTTCTCTCCGAAGTCATCAAGAATCGTGCGGCTGCTCCTGAATGAGCCGCGCCGCGAGTGGCAGGTTCAGCAGTTGTCGCAGGTTGGCCGTGTGAGTATCGGCCTGGCATCCAGGATCAAGCGTCAACTGGAGCAGCGAGAATGGCTCGTGACCGGCGAGAGCGGCGTCCGGGCAACGCAGCCGGAGGCGATGCTGGAGGCATGGGCGGCCGCGTACGACTACAAGCAGAACGGTGTGGCCCAGTACTTCTCACTCGACAACCTCAGCGAGGCCGAGGCGTCAGTAGCCGAGTGGTGTCGCGAGAGCAGCGTGACATACGCGCTGACCGGATTCTCCGGCGCACGTCTGCTGGCCCCCCGGGTGCGCTATAACCGGGCGACCATCTACGTGTCCTCACGCATGGAAAGCGCCGCCGCCGGCGCCGGCCTGAAGCCGGTGGATTCCGGGGCGAATGTGGTCCTTCTTCGACCGTTCGACGAGGGCGTCTACGACGGGTCGACCGATCGCTACGGCCTTCGGGCCGTCTCTCCGGTGCAGATGTACTTGGATCTCTGCTCCATGCCGGGGCGCGGCGCAGAGGCCGCCCAAGAGATTCTTGAAAGGGAGCTACGACCGTCATGGTGAAGAGCATGCTCGACTACCCGCCGGATGCCGTCGAAGCGGCCAAGTCCGTGATGGTAGAACTCGTCCACATCCTCGGCGAGTACCGCGACGAGATGATCATCGTCGGCGGCTGGGTGCCGTTCCTTCTCATGCCCGATGCTTCGGGGCACGTCGGCAGCACCGATGTGGACATCGCCTTGAATCACCTGGCCGAGACCGATGAGGTGTACGCGAACATCAGCGCGATCCTCGTCGAACACGACTACGTCCAGGACAAGGGACAGCCGTTCATATGGTTCAAGGACGTCGAGTCGCAGGGCGGAGTGATCGCCGTCGAGGTCGACTTCCTGGCGGGCGAGTACGGCGGGACGGGCAAGAGGCACCGGACGCAGCTCGTTCAGGACATGAAGCCCCGCAAGGCCCGGGGAGCCGACCTCCTCTTCGACGAATCCGTCGAACGCCAGATCGAGGCGCGTCTGCCGAGCGGCGCAATCGATACAGTCACAGTGCGCGTCGCCTGCGTCGTCCCCTACCTTGTGATGAAGAGCTCGGCGCTGGATTCCCGTGTGAAGGAGAAGGACGCCTACGACATCTGGTTCACGATCGCGAACTACCCGGGCGGGGTCTCAGCCGTTGCCGAGGAGTTCGAGCCGCTCGCGAAGCACGGACTCGTGGTGCAGGCCCTCGCGATTCTTGAGAGCAAGTTCGCGTCCACGGAGCACTTCGGACCGGCATCAGTCGCACTGTTCATGGAAGCCGACGGCGAAGAGGCCGAGCGGATCAAACGCGACGCCTACGAACGTGTCCAAGCCCTGATCGCAGCTGTGCGCGAGTAGGCCTCGCTGCCATTCGGACCGCCGCCGGCGATGACGACCTCGTCGAGGTACGGCGCCACGGCCGCGAGCCCACGCAGAAGGACGGGGTCAAGCCCGCTCACAGCTCATCATCCCGTTCGACCCATGAGCGCAGCCGGCGCTCGTAGAGGTGGTCGGCCTGCTCACGGCCTCGCAGCGGATAGTCGTAGAGGTCCAGGTAGAGCTGGATGTCGGAGGCGACCTTCATCTCCCCCTTCGGCACCTGGTACCCATAGAACGCGGCCGCCCGGTAGTACGGCTCGACCACGCTGGTGTTGCCACCACGCTCGACCCGCCGTGCGCCGCCGCGGAGCAAGGCCTCTCCCGCGGCCACGCGGTCTTTGACGCTGACGTCGGCCACGTCGAACGACGCGTGCCGATCGACGAGACTCGCCCCGGCGTGACCCGAGAACACGTAGTCGACATCAGCCGCAGCCAGAACAGCCGCGACTCGCGGCATAGCCGACTCGACGTCTTCCGACGGCATGAAGTAGGATCCGCCGCTGGGTTTCCGATGCCTGCGGTACGAGACGACCCACTCGCTGAGAAGGTCCCGGCTCTACGAGGCGCTCGCTATCCGCGAGCACTGGAGCGTCCGCGCTCTACAGCGCCAGACAACGCGGCGCCTCCACCCTCGCCGACCCGACAATCAGTTCCCCTTCGATGCCTCGATCCGAATCCCCTGCACCGACGTCGAGCCGGTGAAGCGACCCGACTCGATGCGGCCGGTGATCGTCGAGGGCTGAGGAGGTTCGTCCAGCCAGCCGTTCACGCCGATCACCGCATTCGCGCGCACGTCCCGCTCCTCGGTCCCCGTACCCTTCAGCGAGCCGTCCGCGGACACGGTCCCGGTCCACTTCGCATCGAAGCGATACTCCGTGGCGGCGAATTCCGACCGGTACAGCGCGGGCGGCGTGCCCGAGTCCTTGGCCGTCGCGGTGAACGTCCCGTCCGACCGGACCTCGATAGTGATCGGCACGGGGAACGTCGCCTCGGGCTTGTGGTTCGGCGGGCCGATGTGGATGGTCCCGGCATACGTGCCGGCAAGGCCGCCGGCCTCCGCGCCTCCGGTGTTCGCGGGCGACTCCTCCACCGGCTGCGGATCCGCCACCAGGTAGGTCTCCGGGCCTGTCCACTTCCCGAGTACGGCCGCGTTCGCCGCCTGATAGTCGTTCGACATCTGCAGTGCCTCGGCGTAGGAGCGGTCCGCGGCGGCGGATGCGGCATTCAGGTCCAGTCCGTCGGGCGCGTCGGCGTACCCGATCGGCGCCGGTTCGAGCTTGGCCGTGTCGCCGTCGGCATCCACCTGCAGCCCGTTGACCCCGAGCTGCGTGAGATCGCCCGCGAGCGCCCCCATACCGTAGAAGCTCTTCCACGTGCCGGGGTTGTCCTTGGCGGCCTGCGCCACGTTGGAGACCCAGCCCTTCGGATCGCGGAAGTTGGCCAGGGTGATGACCGTGTTCACCGCGCCCGAGTCGCGCCCCGCCCACGTCAGCGGCGCCGCCTCTTCGCCCGTGGCGACCACGACGCCCTTGCCCATGAGCCCGATCGCCGTGTCGACGTTCCCGATCACCATCGTGAACGGCCGCTCGCCAAGCGCTGCGACAGCGTTCTTCGCGAGGTTGCGAGGCGTGATGAGCCGGCGGACGAGCTGGCGCGAGACGGCCTTACCGAGCGAGACCTTGCCGCCCCCGGTCGCCAGGTCGCCGACGTAGAGCGCGACATCCGCCGCGGCCTCGATGGCCGTCGCGATGCGCGAGGCGACGTCGTAGAACTTCCCATCGGAGGTCCGCGCGTCTGCGCACGCCTTGAAGCCGGATTGGAGTGCGGCGGACGCCTTGTTCGCGTCGCCCTCGTAGTAGCCCGCGATCGCGCTGATCTTCTTGCCCGGGGGTGCCGCGTCGAAGGCCATGACCACGGCCGACGCCTTCGTCCGATCCGCGATCGCGGCCTTCGCCTCCTTCGACACGTCCAGCGAGACCTCGGCGTCGGGGCCGGCCTTCCACGCCTCCATGGGCAGGGACGCGGGGAGCGGGGTCTTAGCGTAGGCGACCGTCGGCGCGAACAGGGAGGCGCCATCGACCGATCGCTCGGTCGGCAGGAACGACACGTCGGGCTCGGCGTAGTCGGGCAGCTTGGCGCCCAGAGCGTCGAGCTCTGCCGCAGCGCTCGCGGCGTCCTTCCAGGCGGCCTGAGCCGCTCTGTAGTCTGCGGTCCACTTCGGCATCGGTGCGTCGGAGGGCCCCTCGCACAGCGCGACGGCGGTCCTCAGCATCGCGCGACGATGCGCCGCGACCACCTTGCGCAGCGCAAGTTGGACGGCCACGCGCTTGACCGGGTCGTCGGAGCGCGTGACTCCCTTGAGCGTGACGGCGGAGCCACCGCCGGACAGCAGCGCGAAGAGCCCGGTCGCCCCGCAGCAGCCGCATACACCGAGGGCCGCGGCCACGAACACCGCGATCAGGACGTTGCGAGTCCGGGTGTCCATGGGCGTGCTCCTCGCGCCGGGTGCCGACACGGCCAGTCTACATGGCGCCTCTCGCGAGCAGGAGTCCCCTAAGCCCGGTTTGGAAAGCGGTTAGACCGTCGCGGGATGATCAGTCTGTGGGCGCGTGGGCGCCTATACGGCCGTCTCGTTGGTAGACATTGTGCGTTTCGCACCTGATTCCGTTGTGTCCGATTCCCTGCTACACTGTCCGTACGGCCCCGACAAGACCGGACGGGAGGGCTAGACATGTCGACCACGCGCGATCTGACGGTTGTGATGGCCGACCCCGGGTTCGAGGGGGCGCTTCCCGGCGGGCCACGGACTTCCGTTCTCTCCCTGGCCGCCGCCGCGGCGCTCGATGTGCGGGAATCCGGCGCCAACTACTTCATCTTCGCCTCGGCCTCCGAACTCGAGCCTGTCGCACGACTCGTCCACGAGGCGAACTCGATCCACAGACTCCGCGCCCTGTTCGTCAGAGCGGATGTGGACTGCACATGGTTCCTCCCGATGTTCGAGAGGGCCAATCTGAGGACGCTTCGCAACACGCTCGTGCACACGAGTCCCGTCATCCCGCAGCGCGTCGTCAACGCGTGGCGCATCGGCGCCCAGGACGGACTGATCGCCGATGCGATCGTCGCCGACGACCGGCTGATCGTCCGCAGCTGCGCCCTCGACAGCTACGAGCTCTCCTTCGACGCCGTTCCGGCGCTCGCCCGGCTTCCCAGGAGCGAACGCCAACGATTCACCGTCGACCCGGACGGGAGCTTCCTGCACTGGGAGTGCGGCGACACCCACGTCGGACTGGAGACCATCCGTTTCGCTCTCGATCCCGCATTCCGCGAGGCGGCCCGGCTTCAGCGCCTGGCATTCGATCGCCGATTCGGCGGGGCCGTCAAGGCGGTCCGCGTGGCGCAGGGACTGCGTCAGTCAGACATCCCGGGCCTCTCGGCGCGGCAGGTCTCTCGGATCGAGTCCGGCTCGGGAGTCCCACGCTGCGACACGCTCGCCAAGATGGCGGCGGCCCACGCACTGAGCGTATCGGCCTACCTGGACCGTATCGCTGAGGGCCTCTGAGCGGCGCACTTGGAGCACTGGAGACAGTACACAGGCGCAGAACGCGCGTAGTTCACTCGCCACGCAATTCCGGATGCCGGGCGTCCAGCCAGGCCCGCACCTCACTCTCGAAGGTACGAACCCTCGAGACGAGGTCGCGCACGTCGGAGTCCTCCACCGTCCCCGCTCCGTCATAGAGATCCACGTTCCGCTGCTTCCGTGCTGCGTCGAGCACGTCGACACTCCGCTGGGCGGTCGAACCCATCAGCCAAGGCACGGCGCTGAGGGTGTCGCGATGGTTCTCACCACCGCGCACGCGATACCCCGACGCCCGTACGACGATCTTCGCCAGCAGGAAGCCGGCCGTGTACGCGTCGATGTATCGGCCATCGGCGCTCTGCTCTGCCACTCCGGCATCGGCCAGGGCGACAGCGTAGCGCCCGAACAGCGCGGCGATCTCTTGGGCGGACGTCTCGCGCCGCTCCAGGCCGTCAGGCGTCATTCGCGCTTCCGATCACGTCGATGCGCGGCCCCGCGAGCGCGGCGGTGATGAAGTGGTTTCCCTGAGCACGCTTCTCGACTAGGTCATGCGGTCGGTACAACACGAGGTCGATCTCCCGACCCGCGTCGCGCTGCGCCTGCGCGATCGCCGGGACCAGTTCATCCCGCGTGACCTCGCCCACCACGAAGAGGTCAACATCACTCTCGACAGTGTCCCGCCCCTCGGCGGCCGAGCCGAAGATGAAGGCCCACGCGATCCGGTCGCCGAACCCCTCGAGCGACGCGGCGATCACCCCGGCGAGGCCGAACTCCCGCCCGAGCAGCCCACGCAGCTCCTCGAAGCGTCCGCTCCGGTTCGCCCGGTAGTAGCGGCGGTTCCCGTCACGCTCGGAGGTGATCAGTCCGAGCGACTCGAGGCGTTCGAGTGCCAGCTGAGCGGAGCGCAGACCCACGCCCGCCCTGCGAGCGATCTCGCGTTGATGCACCGCGCGCTCCGGATCCTTCACGAACACGCCAAGCACAGAGCGGGCTCCCACGCCCCCCACGAGCCGGAGGATCGCGGTCGCCGGCTGTGCGCGGTCCGCCTCGAGCGGGGCGTAGGCGGCGCGCGACTCCCGTGCGATCACGGACGATTCGAGCGCATCGGCGTCCGCAGGAGGGCTGAGGACCGCGACCGGACGCCCGTCGCGCACGAGCGTGATCGTGACCCCGCGCGCCACCTCGTCGAGGAGCGCGGCGAGCTCAGGGGAGCTGGGGGCGGGCACGGAGCGTGGGTGCTGATTAGTCATATGACCCATCTACTTAGTCGTTCGACTAAGTAGAGACTACGACTGCCCTCGCGAGTGGTCAAGCGCCCTTCGGCACCACGACCCGCAGCGCCCCCGCCACCACGCAGACCTCGATCGGCGTGACCCCGGCCTCCTCGCCGTCTGAGACGACCGTCTGCTCGGGGGTCGCGTCCACGCGGATCTCCTTGCCCGACCAGCGGGCGAACGCGCGCGGCGGAAGGCCCTGCGCGGCGTCGGCGGCGCTGCCGAGCATCGATGACAGGTCGGCACCCTGCAGCACCACCACGTCGAGCCGGCCGTCCGAGACGTCCACTCCGTCCACGAGCCGCGTCCCCGCCACGCCGGTGCTCGCCGAGTTCGCCACGATGAGTGCGAGGCCGTCGGCCTCGAAGGTCTCGCCGTCCACGGTGATCGTGTAGGTCGCCACGGGCGCGGTCGACAGCGCCGCGAACCCCGCGTACGCGTAGGCGAGCCAGCCGAACCGGCTCTTCAGGTCGGGGGTCGCCGCGTCCACCACCGCGACCTCGAGTCCCATCGTGAGTCGCACGACGAACCACTTCCCGCCCGAGCGCCCCAGGTCGACCCGCCGGATCTCGTGCTCACCGGCCAGCAGCGCCGCGGCCGACGCGAGGTCAGCCGGGATGCCGAGCTCGGCCGCCAGCACGTTGCCCGTGCCGCCGGGTAGCAGCAGGAATGGCACCTTGCCCTCGGCCAGACCCGACGCCACCTCGGCGATCGTGCCGTCTCCGCCGTACGCGCCGACGAAGTCATAGCCGTCCGCCACCGCCTCGCGCGCGGCCGTCTCCGCGTCCCCGGATCCGTGCGTGATCGCGACGTCCCACTCGATGCCCGTCGGCGCGAACGCTTCGTTGAGCACCCCGAGGACCGGCTCCGGCTGGCCCGCGGCCGGGTTGATGATCACCTTGATGCGCCGGACGCGCTTCTTCGTCATCTCGGCACCTCCACCGTCGCCGGCCGTTGTCGCTTGAGCCAGTCGCGTTCGAACGCACGGATCCGCGACTCGATGTGCCGCGCGTGCGGGTCGGCGATGGCGCGGGACGCCTCGATCGTGCTCATCGCCTCGTCCGAACTCATCCCGAGGGCCACGAGGATGCACGCGGCCATCGCCACACTGCGGTGCATCCCGGCGCGACAGTAGACGAGCACCCGCCCGCCCGCTCCGATCACGAGCAGCGCCGCGGTCACTCCGCGACGCAGTACCCACAGCGGGATCGGGAACAGCGGGTTGTCGATGCTCGGCAGCCGCACGATATGGAACGGCGGCTTCGCCAGCTCGCGCGGCGGCGCGAACCACACCATGCTGATGACGAGGTCCACGCCGAGCCCCCGCACATGTTCGACGTGGCGAGACCGCGGTCGGGAGGCCACGAACAGCTGCTCCGTGATCGCCGAGATGTCGTACGGGGATTCATCGGCGTCTCTGTGCATAGGGAGTGGTTACCCTACCGGGGCGGCTGGCACCGCCGGCAGGCCGACTTCCCCAAGTCGAGCGCCTCGCTCACGCTCAGGGTCGCAATCTCGCTCGCTCTGATGAGGACGCAGTCGGGCCGATGGTAGGCGCGGCCGTGGGGTGTCACGCACACGCGGACGTCCTCGGCCGCCTCAGTGACCGGCAGCGCCCACAAGCCCCGGTTCGCATCGCGTGCCTCACCCTGCAATGCGAGTAGCAGGTCGGTGTACTTCACGTTGGGCGGGTAGGTGTAGAGGCGCGCGAAGCCCTGCGCCACGAGCACCGCGTTGAGCATCTCGGTGCGCGCGGAATCGGCAGTGGGTTCGGACAGCCACAGGTAGGCGAGATCGCGACCGTACATGTCGCTCGCCTCGACGTCGTACTCGAGCCACACCGTCCGGCCCGCCGGCACGGTTGTCCGCACGAACGCCGACGCCTGGGCGCCGTAGGGGTCGGTCCGCGTCTCCGTCTCCGGGGTGTCCATACCGATCAGCCGCACGTCACGCACGCCACGCGCCACAGTGCGCACCCGGACGGTGTCGCCGTCCGTGACCTCGACGACGGTCGCGGTCTCTACCGCGTTCGGAGCGGGAGTGGCGGATGCGACGGCCCCGGCGCGTGGCGCGCGTGTCGCGGCGTGCGGAAGCGGCCCGCATGCGCTGAGCGCTGCGAGCGTCAGAGCGAGACAGAACGCGGCGAGCACGCGCCTCACTCCGCGCGCCCATTCTCGTACGCCTCTTCGAGGTCGTACCAGCGTTGCAGCGCGACGTCGCTGCCCACCTCGCGCTCGACCGCCGCGATGCATTTCATCACGAGCGGCCACAGCGCATCCGTGTTGCCCGGCGCCATCAGCGCATCGACGACGGCGAACCACGCTTGGTCCACCCGGCCGGCGCGCAGCAGCATGCGGATGTATTCCGCGGTCAGGATCCGTCCCGTCCCGGATGGCTCCGGCGCCGGACCCTTGGTCGGCCGCGGAACCACCACGGGTCGGTTCGATGGCAGCGCAGTCCCGGGAAACGCCTCGCGCGTGAAGAACTCCCGAACCAGAGAGATCCACCAGCCGCTGTCGTCGATCCAGCCATACTCGATCCACACCGGCAGCAGGCCGATGTCGTCCCAGGAGTCCCCTTCCATGTCATCGCCGGACGCGACGGCGCGCACCCGCTCCATGACCTCGGGTGTGGTGATGACCGCCTCAGGCGTGCCCCATGCGACGATCCTGCGTCGCGCTATCGTCTCGGCGAAGACCCGCTCGTGCCGCCAGCGGATGTTCTCGAGCGTGTTCGTGTCGCTGGCGCCTTCGAGCAGCGCGGTGTCGATCTCATCGATGAGACGGCGGACGGCATCCACCAGCCGGTCGCCGTCGAGCTGATCCAGGTAGGCGTCGAGGGTCTCGTCGGTGCCGAATCCCCGCCCGCAGATGACGTGCAGCGCCTCCGGGATGTCGAAGGCGCGCAGGAACGCGAGCCCGTCGATCTCGTCGCGCAGCACGATCGATCGGCGCCGCACGCCGTCTGGCTCGCGGGCGTCAGCGATCTCCATCCACGCGCAGAAGCCGTCCTGTTCGAGCGTCGCAGGATCGAACTCCGGCCGCTGACCTCCCGAGAATCGAACGGAATGCCAGTGGGCGAGCCGCGACTCGATGAGTGG
>JAUSAU010000106.1 GCA_030652345.1 Coriobacteriia bacterium | reverse complement strand
CGCCGCGCGGGGCGAGGTTGCCCTTCATCACGCGCAGGCCGCCCTGGGCGTAGTACGGGTCCTCGATGTCGTGGATGACGCCGAGGCCGCGCTTCCCGCCGGCGGCAACGGTCGCACCAATCGGCTCGCCGGTGACGGTGAGCGCGTCGAGGTCGATGAGGCCCTTCTTCGCGAGCTCGGCCATGATCGCCGGGATGCCGCCGTCGGCGTGGAGGTCTTGCATGTGGAAGTCGCTCGCGGGGCTGACGCGCACGAGGTTCGGCGTGGCTGCCGACACCGCGCTCCAGTCGTCCAGCGTGATGTCCGCGCCCGCCTCGTGCGCGATCGCCGTGAGATGCAGGACGGTGTTGGACGAGCCGCCGAACGCCATGTCGAGCGACATCCCGTTGCGGATCGCCGCGGGGGTCATGATCTGGCGCGCGGTGATGCCGCGTTCGAGCAGGTCCATGATCTTCATGCCGGCGTACTTCGCGAGGCGCAGGCGCTCGGAGAAGACCGCCGGGATCGTGCCGTTGCCGGGAAGCGCCATGCCGATCGCCTCGGTGAGGCAGTTCATCGAGTTGGCGGTGAAGAGTCCCGCGCACGAGCCGCACGTCGGGCAGGCGTCGTTCTCGAGGGCGCAGAGCTGCTTCTCGGTCATCTCGCCGCGCGCGACCTTGCCGACCGCCGTGAACACCGTGTCGAGATCGACGTCCTTACCGCCGTAGGTACCGGCGAGCATCGGGCCGCCGCTGACCACGATCGCGGGGATGTCGAGGCGCGCCGCGGCCATGAGCATGCCGGGGACGACCTTGTCGCAGTTGGGGATGAGCACCATCGCGTCGAAGGCGTGCGCCTCGACGACGAGCTCGACGGAGTCGGCGATGACCTCGCGCGACGCGAGCGAGTAGCGCATCCCGGCGTGGTTCATCGCCAGCCCGTCGCAGATGCCGATGGTGGCGAACTCGAGCGGGGTACCGCCGGCCATGCGGATGCCGGTCTTCACCGCGTCGGCGACGTGACCGAGCATGAGGTGACCGGGGATGATCTCGTTCGCGGAGTTGACGACCGCGATGAGCGGCCGGGAGATCTCCTCGTCGATGAGGCCGTCAGCCTTGAGCAGGCTGCGGTGCGGCGCCTTGCTGACGCCCTTCTTCATGCGATCGCTGCGCAGTTCCATCCCACACTCCTCGTCGAAGTCGAGTCGCTGTGGCGGGACCGTCACGGATCCGCACGAAGGTCGTGATGTGGGAGGTGGGTTCGGCCGGCGGGATCGCTGGTCCTCGTACGCCTCAAGAGACGAAAGAACCGCGGAAAAAGACATACCTCGCCCCCGGCCAGGGACGAGAGAAGCCTCCCGCGGTACCACCCCGTTTGACGCATCGCATCCGCGATACCCGTCAAGAGGCGGGTCACGCGGGCGATGCGCCCACTCGTGCGGCTCGGTTAACGGTAGCCATACCGACTCGGCTTACTTGTCGCCGGCCCCGCGGAGGTCGTCCGCGCGTTGGCCGGTCCCGTTCTTCCGAATGGCTCGGGGGCCAGATTCGAAGCGTCCCGCGTCGGGTTTCCACCGTCCCCGACTCTCTGAGGCTGGGATTCGCCTCTACTACTCCCCGTCAAAGCCTGATAGCGATATGTGATTGGGTTCGCAGTATAGCCGAGGGTCCCGGGACGGACAACGCCGGAATGAACGGGCATACTCCCCGCATGGATGCCTGCCTCATCTACGGTCCCGGGCTCGCGGCGTACGACCTTGGAGTGGATCACCCGCTCCGGCCCGAGCGCTTCACCCTCGCCGTTGCGCTCATGCAGGCGTACGGACTGCTTTCAGCGCCCGGGAACGACCTCCCGGGCACACTCGACGTCATCGAGCCGATCGCCGCCAACGACTCCGAGCTCCTGCTCGCCCACTCCCCGGCGTACATCGCCGCGGTCCGCGAGGCGTCGGGGAGCTCACCGGCCCGATGGATACCGCGGGCCGGCCTCGGAACGCCGGACACGCCGGCCTTCCCGGGGATGCACGAAGCCGCCGCCCTTGTCGCCGGTGCGACCCTGACCGCCACCCGTGCGGTGCTCTCGGGCCGGTGGCGGCGTGCGTTCTCGGTGGCCGGCGGACTGCACCACGCGCATCGCACGCACGCGGCCGGGTTCTGCGTCTACAACGACTGCGCCGTCGCGATCGCCGCGGCCCTCAAGGCGGATCCCGCGCTCCGGATCCTCTACATCGACATCGACGCGCACCACGGCGACGGCGTGCAGGCCGCGTTCTACGACGATCCGCGCGTGCTCACCATCTCCGTGCACGAGACCGGAGACCGGCTCTACCCCGGGACCGGCTACCCGATCGAGCGCGGATGCGGGCACGGCGAAGGATCCGCGGTGAACGTACCTCTGCCGGAGGGCGCGACCGACGCCTGCTACCGGCGGGTGTTCGAGCGGGTCATCGAACCGGCGGCGGCCGGATCCCGGGCAGACCTCGTCGTCGCCCAATGCGGCGCCGATGCGCATCACGCCGACCCGCTCACCTCGCTCGGGCTCACGACCGACGGGTATCGCGACTGCGTACGCCGCATCATCGCGATCGCCGAGGGATGCGCGGACGGCCGCCTGGTTGCCTGCGGAGGCGGTGGCTACGGCTGGCAGAACGTCGTGCCCCGCTGCTGGACCGTGCTCGCGTCCGAACTGGCAGGGAGTTCGCTTCCCGATGCTCTACCGGAGCCGTGGCGTGAGGGCGCACGCCGCGTCTCGGGAGTCGAGCCGCCATTGGCGCTTCTCGAGGACGACTTCACCGTCCCCGCAGAGGCAGAGGCGCGACTCCTCGAGGCGACGGACATCACGTGCGACGAGGTAACGTCATGGATCCATATCTGAAGGAAGCGTTCGACCGGGCCCGCGGGCTCGGCCAGCGAGGGCCCCTCGTGCTCGGGGGGTCCATCTCGGCGATCCTCGTGATCGCGTTCATCGACCAGATGACCGGGACGCACATCTCGCTCGCCGTGCTCTACGTCGTGCCGGCCGCGGTCATGTCCTGGTACCTGGGCCGACCGGGCGGCCACAGTGCAGCGCTGCTCGCGGGACTCGCCGAACTCACCGCAGACCTGACGACGACCGCGACGATCGACCCGCTCACCATCGCCTGGAACGCGCTGTCGATCACCGTCATAGCGTGGATCGTGGCCGAGGTGCTCACTCGGCTGCACCGGGCACTCGACGCGGAACGCAGCCTCGCGAGGACCGACGCGCTCACCGGCACGGCCAACAGCCGCAGCTTCACCGAGGCCGCAGAGATCGAGCTGGAACGAGTCCAGCGATACGGCGGCATCTTCACGGTCGCCTACCTCGACCTCGACCACTTCAAGCTGGTCAACGACACGCTCGGGCACGACGCAGGGGACCGGCTGTTGCGGGATGTCGCGCGCACGCTCGACGCGAACCTGCGCCGCATCGACGTGGTCGCCCGCCTCGGCGGGGACGAGTTCGTGATCCTGCTGCCCGAGACCGGTCGTCAGGAGGCGTGTGTCGCGCTCGAGCACGTCCGCGAAGGCCTCGCGGGCCTGTCGAAGGTCTACGGGGCGGGCGTCAAGGCATCGATCGGCTGCGTGACGTTCATCGAGCCGCCCCCCGACCTCGACGAGATGCTCCGGCAGGCGGACGCCGCGATGTACAGCGCCAAGTACAGCGGACGCGATCGCGTCGTCTCCCTCACGATCCCGGAGCCGGAAGAGGTCCCGGCCTCAGCGTGAGATCGACATCTCAGTAGGTCGCCCCGTCGATGATCGTGCGGCGGCCGGTGCCGTCGGGCCGGATCGCCATCAGGCGCGTCGGCTCCTCCTGCATCTGGTTGCCGTCGATGTAGACGATCTCGGACCCGTCGGCGGTCCAGCCGAGGATGTAGGCGTCGCGACGCGTGGAGAGCGAGACCGGCGCGCCGCCCGTCGCGCGGATACAGAACATGCGCGAGTACCCGTCGTCCCCTGCCTCGGTGTAGGCGACCCGGGTCAGATCGGGCGAGGCGAAGACATCGCCGAAGAACACACCCTCAGCGACGGTCGGCCGGGCCACCAGCTCCCGGAGCCCCGTCCCGTCATAGCCGATCACCTCGAGCGAGGGCGGGCGCGGCGTGCCCTGGACCACGAGTCCGCCCGCGTCCGCGAAGACGACC
Organism: Coriobacteriia bacterium; assembly: GCA_030652345.1. The sequence continues at coordinate 1,174 of JAUSAU010000106.1, read as the reverse complement.
GAACCGGTGAGCGGCGCCAGAGCGTTGGGTGAGATCGTCGTGCCGAGCAATCTGGCTGCCGCTCCGTCGGCGAGGACCTCGATCGGCGTCCCGGCCTGGCTGCGCTTCGCGGAGATCGCGGCGATGCGGCCGTCGGGCATGAACCTGCCGCCGAAGCCGAGCCCGAGCGAGACACGACCGGTCCCGTCGCGCTTGACCCGGTCGACTTCGGTGTCGTGCGTGCCGACCTTCTGGGAGCTGTAGACGAACACGGACGAGTCCGCCGCCCAGCTGGGGCGGTCCGGGACGGCCTTGCCCACCACGACGGAGCGGCCGCTGGCGACGTCGACGATCGAGAGCGTCTCGCTCGCGGTGTCGATGATGGCGATGCTGGCCCCGTCCGGAGAGAGCGCGAACGGCCCCGCCGACGAGTTGAATACGCGGCGCGGGTCCTCGCCCGACTCACCGACGACCCACACGGCGCCGTCCTGGCGATACGCCAGGAGCCGGGCTCGGCCGATCGCCGGCACGGGAGCGGGCGCGGCCGTCGCCGGCGTCGAGGTGTCCGGGACCGACACCGGCTCGGCCTCAGGCTGCGCCGTCTCCGTCTCGGGGATCGAACCGGTGATCGGCGCCGGTGCGGTCTCGGGGGAGTTCATGCGCGAGCCGATCATCGCGACGCCGACACCGACGCCTATCGCGAGCAGCGCGACGACGACCGACACACCGGCGATGATCAGCCCCTTGTGGCGCCGGTCTATGTCGGACCACCAGCCCTCATCGGGCGCCTCGGGGGCCAGCCCCTCCAGTGGGCGATCGTCGAGCGCGATCGGCTCGTGCGCGTCGCTCGCCCGCCGATGTGGCGGCGATGCGGCATCCGTGGGCTGCGGATCGCCCGGTTCGCGGATCTCGTCGGACACCGTCGGGACTCCTCGTCGTCGGGCGGAAGCGGTCTGGTGCTACAGCTCGGCGATCAGCGCGTCGGCGTACGCCTGCGTGCCGACGGCGCCATCCGTGCTTCCCGTGACCGAACGGCGGACGTCGTAGGTGACCTTCTCGCCGCGCGCGAGCACGGTGCGGATCGCGGCCTGGATGCGGTCGGCCGCGTCGTCCTCACCGAGGTGCTTGAGCATGAGTGTGGCGGAGAGGATCTCGGCGGTCGGGTTCGCCATGTCCTTGCCGGCGTACTTGGGGG
>JAUSAU010000087.1 GCA_030652345.1 Coriobacteriia bacterium | reverse complement strand
TCCGCGCCGCCGTCGGCGAGGGCTGGCACCGCAGCAAGCTCTACTTCATTATCGGCCTTCCCACCGAGACGCTCGACGACGTGCGCGGCATCGGCGACCTCGTCGTCAAGGTGCTCGCCGCGGCGCGCGACTCGGTCGCTCCCAACCAGCGCAGCTCCGTGAAGGTCGGCGTCTCGGTCTCGACCTTCGTTCCCAAGGCACACACGCCGTTCCAGTGGGACGGCCAGTTGACGCTCGAGGAGGTGCGCGAGCGCCAGGCGCTGCTTCGCGAGGTGATCCCGCGCAAGGGGTGCGACCTGCACTGGCACGACGCCGACGTGAGCTTCCTCGAGGGCGGCCTCGCGCGCGGCGGGCGCGAGATGGCGCGCGTCATCGAGCGCGTGTGGCGCACCGGCGGCACGTTCGACGCGTGGACCGAGGAGTTCTCGCTCCGTCGCTGGCTCGACGCGTTCGAGGCCGAAGGGCTCGATCCGGTCGCGCTGGCGACACATCCTCGCGACCCCGAGGCAGCGCTTCCCTGGGACCACATCTCCGCGGGTATCTCGCGCCGCTACCTGGTCGAGGAGCGTCGGCGCGGCATGGCCGGCGAAGTGACGCCCGACTGCTCGTTTACCGGATGTACCGCCTGCGGAGTCTGCACCGACCTCGGCGTCGACATCGTGCTGGGGGGTGCGAGCCGTGGCTGACACCACCTTCCGTATGCGCGTCACGTACGGCAAGATCGGCCGCCTGCGCTTCCTGAGCCACCTCGAAGTGATCCACTCCTGCGAGCGGACTGTCCGGCGAGCCGGGCTGGAGTATGCTGTGACGCAGGGGTTCTCCCCGCGCATGAAGGTCGCGTTCGGCCCGGCACTACCGGTAGGGACCGAGGGCCGTGCCGAATCCTACGACCTGTGGCTCGCCCGCTTCGTGCCCCCCGCCGAGGCGCTCGAGATACTGCGCGGGGCCTCGCCCGATGGTCTGACACCCACGGGGGTGTCGTACGTACCGGAGCGCGAGCCCTCCCTCGCGGCGGCGATGACGCTGGCCGAGTACGAGGTCGTGCTGGAAGGCCCGGACATGGGTCCGGACCGGTTTGCGGAGGCGCTTCAAGACGTGGTCGCGTCGGGGAGCCTCGAGTTGGTGCACAAGGGCAAGCACAAGGTTTATGACCTGGAGGTCTGTCTCCCTGAAGGGACACGGGTCACCGGGGACGACGGTCGGTCCGTCGCCACGTTCACGGTCCGTATGGGTCCGTGGGGGTCGCTGCGGCCCGAGGCCCTTGTCACAGAGGCACTGCGATCGGCCCGCCTCGACGGTGCCGTCACGTACGTGACGCGCACCGGGCTCCGCGTGGAAGAGCAGGACGCCTAGTGCGGCGTACCGGCTCGAAGGAGTGCGAGTAGGGTGGCCGAGATCGTCCGGGAGATGCTGATCTCCCACGACAGTTCCGAGACGCGTGTCGGCGTGCTCGAGGACGGCAAGCTCTCAGAGTTCTATATCGAACGCGCGAAGCGCTCGGTGGTGGGCAACGTCTACCTCGCGCGCGTCCGTGACGTGCTGCCGGGCATGCAGGCGGCCTTCGTCGACATCGGGCTCGAGAAGAACGCGTTCCTCTACGTCGACGAGGTGGTCTCCGAGACCATCGACGGCGTCGAGGGCGTGCCGCGCCGTGACATCCAGGCGCTGCTCAAGCCGGGCCAGCAGGTCATGGTGCAGGTACTCAAGGACCCCATGGGGACCAAGGGCGCCCGTGTCACCACCGACGTGACGCTGCCGGGTCGCTTCCTCGTGCTCATGCCGTTCTCCGAGTTCATTGGGATCTCGCGCAAGCTGCCCGACGACGAACGCGAGCGCCTGCACGGGGTCATCGAGGCGAACGCCCAGAAGGGCACCGGGCTCATCGTGCGGACCGCCGCCGCCGGGGCGAGCGAGAAGGACCTGCTCTCCGATCTCGAGTTCCTCTCGCGACTGTGGAAGCGCGTCCAGCATCAAGCGACCGAGGCGTTGCCGCCGGAGGTCATCTACACCGAGATGGACCTCGCCCTGCGCTTCGTGCGCGACGTCTTCTCGGAGGACTACCGGCGCCTGCTCATCGATGACAAGGTCACGTTCGACAAGGTCGTCTCGTTCCTGAAGAAGACCTCGCCCAACCTCGTGCGACGGGTCCAGCTCTACCGCGAGCGCGTCACGCTGTTCGACTACTTCGGCATCAACGAGCAGATCGACGCCGTGCTCGAGCGAGCGGTGCGCCTGCCGTCCGGCGGCTACATCGCCATCGACCAGACCGAGGCGCTGACCGCGGTGGACGTGAACACGGGCAGCTTCACCGGTCGCAAGAATCTCGAGGACACGATCCTGCGCACGAACCTCGAGGCCGCGGATGAGGTCGTGCGGCAGCTGCGTCTTCGCGACATCGGCGGGATCATCGTCATCGACTTCATCGACATGGAGGATGCGTTCCACCGTGCCGAGCTCTTCCGGCGCCTGAACGAGGCGCTCGAACGTGACCGGACCAAGACCCGAGTGATGGAGATCTCCCGCCTGGGCCTCGTGGAGATGACGCGCAAGAACGTCACCGACGGCCTCTACAACGTGCTCACCGACCCCTGTCCGACCTGCAAAGGCCAGGGAAGGGTTCTGTCCGAGGCGACGCGCCGGATCATGGTCGAGCGGCGCATGCGTGAGATACTGCTCGCCGGCAAGAGCGCCGCGTACCTGTTCGGGATCAATCCCGAGACGTACGCGATCGTGAACCAGCCGGGCCGCAACGTGGTGGCGTCGCTCCGAGCCGAGACGCGGAGGCAGGTCGCCATCGTCGCCGACCCGGATTGCGGGGCGGCCGAGGTGCGGACGCTCATCGAAGGCAAGGCGGGATCGATCGAGAAGGCGATGCGGTGAACGTCTGACCGTACCGCCCGTCCGTGGACACTCCCGGCGCCGTAGCGTCGGGGTTTGCGCAGGGGAACGCGTGTGCTAACATACCTCCTCGCGCAATAAACCGAGCAGTTAGGTGACATCGATATGTACGCTGTGGTCAAGAGCGGCGGCAAGCAGCACAAGGTCGAGGTGGGCGAGACGGTCTCCGTCGAGCTGCTCGATGCCGAGGCTGGCGCTGTCGTCACCCTCCCCGCACTCCTCGTCGCCGACGGTGATAAGGTCCTCACCGGCGCCGACGCTGCGAACGCGACCGTCACGGCCGAGGTCCTCGGTCATGGCAAGGCCGACAAGGTCCTCGTGTTCAAGTTCCGCAAGCGCAAGGGCTCCAAGAAGCTCAAGGGTCATCGCCAGGGTCTCACGCTGATCAAGGTGACCGACATCGCGCTCGTGGGTGCCAAGAAGGCTGCCAAGAAGGCGGAGGCCCCCGTGGCCGTCGTCGTCGAGGAGAAGCCGGCCAAGAAGCCGGTAGCCAAGAAGGCTGAGGCTGCCGTCGCCGAGAAGCCGGCCGCCAAGAAGGCTCCGGCCAAGAAGGCCGACGCTGCAGCCGAGAAGCCGGCCGCCAAGAAGGCTCCGGCCAAGAAGGCCGACGCTGCGGTCGCCGAGAAGAAGCCTGCGGCCAAGAAGCCGGCTGCGAAGAAGACCGACGGCGAGACGGCCGCCAAGAAGCCGGCCGCCAAGAAGCCGGCAGTGAAGAAGACCACCAAGCCGGCCGAGCCGGCCGAGTAGACAAAGGGCAGGTGTAGAGCGAGATGGCCCACAAGAAAGGTATGGGGTCGACCCGCAACGGTCGTGACTCCAACTCTCAGCGGCTCGGCGTCAAGCGGTTCTCCGGTCAGGTCGTGACCGCCGGTTCGATCCTGGTCCGCCAGCGCGGCACCGCGATCCGCCCCGGTGACAACGTCGGACGCGGCAGCGACGACACGCTGTTCGCCAAGGCGCACGGCGTCGTCGAGTTCACCCGCGGCAAGGTCCGCAAGGTGCACATCCGCCTTCTGGCGGCTGAGTAACCGGATCCACTAAGACTGACGAGCCGAGCCCCCCGCCCAGCTGACTTGGGGCGGGGGGCTCGTCGCTCGTTTCTCGCCTCGAAGCGCGCCCTGACGGCGCGTGCGGGGAAGACTCCACCCGGAGAGGGTGAGCAGCATGTTCGTCGATGAAGCGAAGATCTATGTGAAGGCCGGGGACGGCGGCGCGGGCTGCAGGTCCTTCCGGCGGGAGAAGCACGTGCCCAAGGGTGGCCCGGACGGCGGTGACGGCGGCCGGGGCGGCGCGGTCGTGCTCGAGGCCGATGCGGCTGCCTCCACGCTCATCGACTACCAGTACAAGCGCCACTTCAAGGCCCCGCGCGGCACGCACGGCAAGGGCAGCCGCATGGACGGAGCAGTCGGCGAGGACCTCGTGCTCAAGGTCCCGCTCGGCACCGTCGTGCGGGACGAGGAGACCGGGCGCCTCATCGCCGACCTCACCCACGTCGGCCAGCGGGCGGTCGTCGCCCGCGGAGGGCACGGCGGCCGCGGCAACACTCACTTCGTCACTCCGACGAGACGCGCGCCAGCCTTCGCGGAACTCGGTGAGCCCGCGGAGGACCGCTGGATCACGCTCGAGATGAAGCTGCTCGCCGACGCCGCCCTCGTGGGCTTCCCGAGCGTGGGCAAGTCATCCCTCATCGCGCACATGTCCGCGGCGCGCCCCAAGATCGCCGACTACCCGTTCACCACGCTGGTGCCGAACCTCGGCGTCGTCAAGGTCGGGTCGTACAGCTATGTCGTCGCCGACGTGCCGGGGCTGATCGAGGGTGCGAGCGAGGGCGCCGGGCTGGGTCACGCGTTCCTGCGCCATATCGAGCGGACGGCGCTCATCCTGCACGTCGTCGACCTCACCGGCGGCTACGACGAGCGCGACCCTGTCGAAGGGATCGCCGCGATCGACGCGGAGCTCGCGGCGCACGCGGACGAGCTCGCCAAGCGCCCGCGCGTGATCGTGGGCAACAAGGTGGACATCGAAGGCGCCTCAGAGGCGTCCGAGGCTGTCCGCGCCTACGCCGAAGAGCTGGAGATCCCGTACTTCGCGGTGTCGGCGGTCACGGGTGAGGGCATGGAGCCGCTGATGCTGCGCGTCGGCGAGATGGTCCACGAGCAGCGCTTGTCCGCGCACCGCGAGGAGCAGCCGTACCAGGCGGTCTACGTCTACAGCCCGCCCGAGGACGAGGACATCAAGGTCGAGCGCGACCTGGACGGCGGCTGGCTCGTTCGCGGGCGCCACATCGAGCGGATGGTCGTCATGACGGAGATGGGCAACGAGGAGGCGGTCGTGCACCTCCAGCGCCGTCTCCGCCGTGCCGGTGTCGAGCAGGCGCTGATCCGGGCGGGCGCTGCCGATGGCGACACGATCACGATCGGCTCGGTCAGCTTCGAGTTCGACGCCGAGGGTGCGATCGAGTAGCGCTTCCCGCGCGTCCTCTATCATGTGTGCAGTCAGCCCCCGGCATCTGCGGAGCGTCCATGGCACGCGGCAAGCGAGTCGTCATCAAGGTCGGCACCTCGACGCTCACCGGTGAGGACGGGCGCATCGACCGCGCCTGGATCGCCGACCTCGCGCGCCAGTGCGCCGCGTTGCGCGCGCTGGGCACCCATGTGGTCGTCGTCTCATCGGGCGCCATCTCCGCCGGGATGGAGACCATGGGGCTGACCGAGCGCCCCGACGAGCTCACCGGGTTGCAGGCGACCGCGGCGATCGGCCAGGTCCACCTCATCGGCACGTACGCCCAGATCATGGGCGCCGCCGGCATCCCTGTCGCGCAGATCCTGCTCACGCGACACGACACCGGTCACCGCCAGGCGTACCTCTACGCATGCCAGACGCTCGAACGGCTGCTCGAGATGGACGTGGTGCCGGTCGTCAACGAGAACGACACCACGGCGGTCGACGAGATCCGGTTCGGCGACAACGACACGCTCGCCGCGCTGGTCGGCGTGATGGTTCACGCGGACCTCGTGGTCCTGCTCACCGACATCGAGGGCCTCTACGACGCGAACCCGGCGGAGTCCGGCGACGCGGCGTTGCTCGCGCATGTGGACGAGGTGACGGATGAGCTCGTGGCAGCCGCGGGCGGGTCCGGCAGTTCGGTCGGGACCGGCGGCATGGTGACCAAACTCGACGCCGCGCGGATCCTGATGAAAGCCGGGATCCCGATGGTCGTCTGCGACGGGCACCGCCCCGACGTCCTCATCGACGCGTTCAAGGGAGAGCCGGTCGGGACGTACTTCGCGGGCGGGGAGGGCGAGGTCGAGGCGCGCAAGCTCTGGATCGCCTTCGCCCGCCATCCGAAGGGCACCGTCGTCGTGGACGGTGGCGCGCGTGACGCGCTATGCTTGCGCGGCAAGAGCCTGCTTCCGGCGGGCGTCGTCCGCGTCGATGGGGTGTTCCTCACAGGGGACCCGATCGAGGTGGTCGACGAGTCGGGCAGGCAGGTCGCGCGGGGCCTGGCTGACATCTCTTCGAACGACCTGGCGAGGGTCATGGGACGGAAGTCACCCGAGATCGCACTGCAAGCGCCCGAACTCGCCGGCAAAGAGGTCGTCCACCGGGACCGCCTCGTCATACTGTAGGCAAGCCAAGCCGGCCGGGGTCGCGATGAGCCCGGCCGGTGGGTACGAGGGGATGCTCACGATGTCGCATGTCAAGGATATGGCCGTAGCAGCTCGTGCCGCGTCCCGTGCGCTGGCCGCGACCTCCACGCAGCAGCGCAACCGCGCCCTGCTCGCCATGTCGCACGCGATCATGGCGAAGCAGGATGAGATCCTCGCGGCGAACTGGCGCGACATGAAGGCCGCCAAGGCGAACAACACCGCGGAGGCGCTGCTCGATCGTCTCGAACTGGATCCCGCCCGGCTCAAGGCGATCTCGGAGGCCGTGAAGTCCCTGGCCCTGCTGCCCGACCCCATCGGGGAGGTCGTCTCCGGCTTCCGTATGGCCAACGGCATCTGGCTCCAGCAGGTCCGCGTCCCGCTTGGCGTGGTCGCGATGATCTATGAGGCCCGCCCGAACGTGACCGCGGATGCCGCCGCTCTGTGCATCAAGACCGGCAACGCGGTGCTCCTGCGCGGCGGCTCGATGGCGATCGAGTCGTGTGTCGCGCTGGCGCGGGTCCTGGCCAATGCCGCGACCGGCGCCGGTCTGCCCGCCGACTCGATCCAGATCATCGAGACGACCGAGCGCGAGGCCGCCGACGAGCTGATGACGCTGCATGGCCTCATCGACGTGCTCATCCCGCGCGGCGGCGCCGGCCTCATCAAGTCGGTCGTCGAGAACTCGAAGGTGCCGGTCATCGAGACGGGCGTCGGCAACTGTCACATCTACATCCACTCGTCGGCCGATCCCGAGATGGCGAAGCGCATCGTCGTCAACGCGAAGGTGAGCCGCCCCGGCGTCTGCAACTCCGCAGAGTCGCTGCTGGTGGACGAAGAGGTCTACGAGTGCATCCTCCCGCCGATCCTCAAGGCGCTCGAGCAGGAGGGCGTCGAGATCGCCGCCGACGAGCCGACGCGCTCGCTCGGTGCGGTGACGCGCATCCGTGCCGCCACCGAAGAGGACTGGGGCATGGAGTTCCTCGACAAGAAGATCTCGTGCAAGATCGTCTCCGGTCTCGATGAGGCGATCACTCACATCAACACCTACGGCACGACGCATTCCGAGGCGATCGTGACCGAGGACTACAACGCCGCGAAGCGGTTCCTCAACGAGATCGATGCAGCCGCCGTCTACGTCAACGCGTCGACGCGCTTCACCGACGGCGGGGAGTTCGGCCTCGGCGCCGAGATCGGCATCTCCACGCAGAAGCTTCACGCGCGGGGGCCCATGGGCCTCACCGCGCTCACGTCGACGAAGTTCATGGCGATGGGGAGCGGGCAGATCCGGGAGTGAGAAAGACCCTTCGACTCGGCGTGATGGGCGGGACCTTCGACCCGATCCACTACGGTCATCTGGTCGCCGCCGAGGAGGCGCTCGTCCAGTTCAACCTGGACCGCGTCGTCTTCATGCCCACGGGCAGACCGGTACGCAAGACGCACCGGCATGTCTCGTCGCCCGAGGACCGCTATCTCATGACGGTCGTCGCCACTGCGTCGAACCCGGACTTCGAGGTCTCACGGCTTGAGGTGGACCGCCCGGGAGACACCTACACGGTCGACACCATGCGCTCGCTGCGCGACGCGTACGGTCCGAAGGCCGAACCGTTCTTCATCACCGGTGCGGATGCGGTGCGGGAGATCCTCACGTGGAAGGACGCCGGGCGCTTCGCCGAGCTGTGCACGTTCATAGCGGCGACGCGGCCCGGCTTCGAGCCTGACCTCACGGCGCCGCTGGCCGAGGGCCAGGACGTCCGGCTGCCGCACGTCGAGTACATGGAGGTCCCCGCGCTCGCGATCTCGTCGAGCGACATCCGGCAGCGGGTCGCAGCGCACCGCCCGGTCAGGTACCTGCTGCCCGAGGCCGTCGCGGCCTACATCGAGAAGAACGGCCTGTACTGTGAACCCGTCGTCTGAGGCCGTCGCGCGCGCGTACGCGCTCGCTCGAGCGCGCCTCTCCGCACCCTCGCTCGCGCACTGCGAGCGGGTGGCGGTGACGGCGCGTGCGCTGGCGCAGCGCTTCGGCGTCGACGAGGAGAAGGCGGAGCTCGCCGGCCTCCTGCACGACTACTGCCGCGATGAGACCGACGAGGCGCTGCTTGCCCAGGCCGCGTCGTTGTCGATGCCGCTCCTGCAGTTCGAGCGGGAGCATCCCTACCTGCTGCACGCGCGGGTCGCGGCCGCGCTGCTGCGCACCGAGCTCCCCGGGCTCGGCGAGGCGGTACTCTCGGCGATCGCGGTCCACACCGTCGGCGCCGTCCCGATGTCGGACCTCGACAGGATCGTCTATCTTGCCGACATGATCGAGCCGTCGCGGGACTTCCCGGGCGTGGAGGGCATCCGCTGGTCGTGTGCGAGCGACGACCTCGCTGAGTGCTTCCGTCGCGGGTACGCCCGTTCGCTCGCCTATCTGATGGAGACCGGTCGCCCGCTCCACCCTGTCTCGGCCGCCGTGTCGTTCTCGATCGAACGTGAGACCGGCCGGCCCCTGTTCGACCTCGAGGCGGTGGAGTGATGAGCCGCAGCAAGCGCCGTGGCGGGCTCGGCCCGCACGCGACCGGGTCACCGGCCGCCGAGGAGCTCGACGGCACGGCCGCCGAGACCCCGGCCGACCGCGTGCACTCCGGCGCGCTGCCGCGCACGACGCCGCAGGACAAGGAGGCGGACGCCGGCGGCGCCGGGTACCGCTCCTCGAAGCGCAGTTCGCGCTCGGGCAAGAAGGCGCGCAAGGCCGAGAAGACCGAGCGCGTCCGCGAACAGGTCGGTGACGGACTGGGCCGGTTCACCTCCGGCGCCGCACGCGCGGCCACATCCGCCGGGAGCTTCCTGCTCATAGCGGCGATCCTGCTGGCGTCGCTCTACGGCCTGGCGATGGGCATCAACGCGTTCGCCCGCTGGAACGCCAAGCGGCTGGCCGCACAGGGGCCGTCGATGGCGGAGCGTGCCAAGGACAACCTGCTCGTCATCGGCACCACGAACGGGCAGGCGATCGGCTTCACAGCGATCAAGATCGAGCGTGCCGGCAAGCGCGTGCTCGGCATCGCCATCCCTGACGGCGCGTTCGTCGAGGTCCCCGGGCAGGGGTTCGAGCGGCTCGGCGAGAGCTACGTCCAGGGCCCGGAGGTCAGCAAGGACGCCGTCTCGAACTACCTCTACGTCCCGTTCAATCGCTACATCGTGGTCGACGGCGAGGCGTATCAGGCGTTGCTGAAGAGCCAGAACGTCGACCAGCTCGTCCAGCGCGCCACGCTCACGGACCTGACGAAGGGTGAGAAGTCCGATCTGGAGTCGTTCTTCGCGTCGGTCAACCAGAAGAACGTGTGGATCGCTCCGCTGCCGGTCAAGCCGGTCATCGTCGGCGACCAGCGCTACTTCGAGCCCCAGCGCCGGGAGGTGGCCGACCTCTTGCTTCAGTGGTGGGGCGTGAAGCTCGACGAGCAGAAGAGCGCACCGCGCGTCATCGTCTACAACGGCATCGGGACGCCGGGGATCGCGGGCAAGGCTGCACAGCAGCTCATCCGTGCCGGCTTCCGCGTCGTCGACAGCGGGAACGCGCCCAACTTCGATTTCAAAGTGACGCAGATTCTTCTGTACCATGGCACGGAAGTCGATGCGGCCGCCGTTCGCAAGGCGATCGGTGCGGGCGAGGTCAAGATCCAGTCCGCCCCGCAGGAGCTCACCGACCTCATCGTGATCATCGGCGCCGACTACCAGCCTCCGGCCGGTCCCTAGACGCGCCTTGAAGAGTGAAGGAAACCGTTTTGACCAAGTCCGTCACGGTCGACAAGACCGACATCGAGGCGATCGTCCGGATCGCCGCTGAAGCCGCCGCCGAGAAGAAGGCCGCGGACGTCGTGGCGCTCCGCGTCGCGGAGCTGCTCGTCGTCACCGACTACTTCCTGCTCGCCACGGGCGCGAACGACCGCCAGGTCCACGCGATCGCCGACGCGGTCGAGGGCATCCTGCGTGATCACGGCGTCAAGCCGATCGGTCGCGAGGGCGAGCGCGAACTGAAGTGGGTCCTGCTCGACTACGGCGACTTCGTGGTCCACGTCTTCCAGCCGGACGAGCGCGAGTTCTACCGCCTCGACAAGCTGTGGAGCGACGCGCCGCGCCTGGAGCTGCCGGCGGAGATCGTGAACGCGTCCGCCGCTTCTGCCGCCCGTGATGCGGACAGCGAGGAGCCGGAGGAGTCCCGGTCGTGAGTCCGGCCTCCCTGCGCTGGCTCTCCACGCTGGGCTTGGTCGCGGTCTGCACGGTGTGGGGCGGGACATTCGTCATGGTCAAGGACGCGGTCTCGGCCTACCCTGCGTGGTCGTTCATCGGCCTGCGCTTCCTGATCGCGACGATCGCGTTCGCGCTGATCTTCCCCAAGACGTTCCGGCTCTTCGAGCCGGGCACCCTGCGCGCCGGGCTGGTCGCGGGCGTCTTCCTGACGGCCGGCTATGTCCTGCAGACGCTCGGCCTGGCGGAGACGTCACCGAGCAAGGCGGCGTTCATCACCGGCATGTTCGTGGTGATCACGCCGTTCATGCAGGCGGTCTTCATGCGCCGGATGCCCCGGTGGACCGCGTGGCTCGGCGTTGCGACCGCCGTTGCGGGGTTGTGGCTCCTGTCCGGCGGAGGGTCGCTCGGCGGGTGGAACCGCGGCGACACGCTCGTGCTGCTGTGCGCGGTCGCGTACTCGGCGCACATGATCGTCCTGGGGTCGGTCGGACGGCACGATGCGCGGCCGCTGGCTTTCGTGCAGCTCGCTACGTGTGCGCTCGTCACCGGGACGGTGGGACTGCTCATCGAGCGTCCGCCGGTGCCGACGGGCGCCAGCCTGTGGACGGCACTGCTCGTGACCGGCGTCCTCGCCTCAGCGGTCGCCTTCGCGATACAGACCTATGCGCAGAAACACCTGTCGCCGACACGCACGGCGCTCATCCTGATCTGCGAGCCTGCTTTCGGCGGGCTGTTCGGATGGTGGCTGGCGCATGAGCAACTGGGCGTGCGCGGATGGGCCGGAGCGGCGCTGATCCTGGCGGGCATGGCCGCCAGCGAGGTGCTCGCCGTCGTGGTGGCTCGCAAGGGTGAGGCGACCGTGCTCGAGCCGTCGCTCGAGGGCCCGCCGGCCCACCTGGTCGAACCGGTGGGGGAGAAGCCGTGAGCGGCCGCTCGCGCGCCTGATCGCGCCTCTGCCGCCGAGTCCCGGACCCGCCGGAAACCGCTGTTGACCGGGCACGAGCCCGTTCGTATACTGTCCTTCGCGCCTACGGGCGCCCCAGATGTGGGGCCATAGCTCAGCTGGGAGAGCGCTTGGCTGGCAGCCAAGAGGTCAGGGGTTCGATCCCCCTTGGCTCCACCAACGGACATACACGGGCCGGTCGTGCAAACGACCGGCCCGACGTGTGTGGTCACGGGCGCGGACGGGCGCGCTCGGTGTATCGTGGACGGAGTGTGCCGGGGCGGATGTGTCGGGTCCGTCGTCGCGCTGATCGCCCGGATACCGAAGGAGTCACGACGACGTCTCGTCATCGGACATACGCCATGGCCGTCGCCGCGGCGCTGCTCGCCATGGTCGTGGCGCTCTCCGCCGCGCCGGTCTCCGCCGCGCCGCAGTCGGTCGCGTCGAAGCGGGCGGCGGTCGCCGCTGCGATCACGCAGCTCGCCGCTCTCCGCGAGGAACTCGGCGCTGCGCTCGACGAGCACGACCAGGCCAGCGATGGCCTTGATGCCGCGCGCATGAACACCCTCACGACCGAGGAGGAGTTGCTCCGTCTCGACGCTGAGGTCGCCGACCGCCAGCAGGCGTTCGACGACCGCGCTGCGGCGATGTACCGGACCGGGGGGCTCGACCTGGTCGAGGCGCTCCTCTCGTCGGGCACGTTCGACGACCTCTTCTCGCGTCTCGATCTGCTCTCCTACATACAGACGGCCGATGCCGACATGCTCGCCGAGCTCGCCGCCGCGCGCAGCCAGAGCGAGTTCCTGCGCGAGCAGCAGGCACAGCGCGAGTCCGACTTCGTCGCACTGCGCAAGCAGGCGGACGCCCGGCAGCGACGGGTCGACGTGGCCATCGCACAGCAACAGGCGTTCGTGAAGTCGCTCGGCGCCGAGCTCGCCCGGCTCGTTCGCGAACAGGAGGCTGCCGACGCGGCGGCCGCGGCTGCAGGGGCGGGCGGGTCGGGTGGGACCCCGCAGGCGTTCGACCCGAACACGGTGATCACGGACGCCGCGTTCCTGGATGCGGACTCCATGTCGCCCGCGGCGATACAGGCGTTCCTCGACCGCCAGCCGGGTACGTTGAAGTCGTATTCGGCTCCCGACCACGCCGGCGTGCGCAAGACGACCGCTCAGATGATCTCGGACGCCGCGTACGCGTGGGGCGTCAGTCCGAAGTGCATCATCGTCACGCTCCAGAAGGAGCAGTCGCTCATCACGCGCACGAACCCGACTCAGAACGCGTATGACTGGGCGACGGGATGCGGCAAGGCGGACTCGCACACGTACACGCAGTACAAGGGGTTCGGCAACCAGATCTGGTGGGGCGCCCAGAAGCTCAAGCACAACCGGGAGTCCTGGCACGCCGGCGGGTCCCTTCCGATCGACGGCAAGGCGGTCTATCCCACCAACGCCTCGACGCACTCGCTGTACCGCTACACGCCGCACTTCCCGGGCGTGACGTCGTTCTGGCGCATCTACTGGCGATTCTTCGGGAGCCCGCTGACCTGAGAGCCGAGCCGGCCGCCACCGCCCGGTTCGGTCGCCACGCCTCCCGATTCGCTAGAATGCATCGCGCAGACATCCGATGCCTGGAGGAACCACCGTGGCGAAGTACGATCCGCACGCCATCGAGCCGAAGTGGCAGCAGTCCTGGGAGGCCGACGGGCTCTACACCGTCACCGAGGACGACGCGCGCCCCAAGAAGTACGTGCTCGAGATGTTCCCGTACCCCTCGGGCGACATCCACATGGGGCACGTGCGCAACTACACCATCGGCGACGTCATCGCGCGCCACGCGGTCATGAACGGCTGCAACGTGCTGCACCCGATCGGGTGGGACGCGTTCGGCCTGCCTGCCGAGAACGCCGCGATCAAGAGCAGTTCGCACCCCGCGAAGTGGACCTACGCCAACATCGAGACGCAGGCTGCGTCGTTCAAGCGCATGGGCTTCTCGTATGACTGGAACCGCACCGTCCGCAGCTGCGACGTGGACTACTACCGCTGGGGCCAGTGGATCTTCCTGAAGTTCTGGGAGCGCGGGCTGGTGGAGCGCAAGTCCTCGCCGGTGAACTGGTGCCCGTCGTGCAAGACGGTGCTCGCCAACGAGCAGGTCGTGGGCGACGGCGTGTGCTGGCGGTGCAAGAGCCGTGTCGAGAAGCGCGAGCTCGAGCAGTGGTACCTCAAGATCACCGACTACGCGCAGGA
>JAUSAU010000030.1 GCA_030652345.1 Coriobacteriia bacterium | reverse complement strand
TCGAAGCGGACCTCCCCGGGGCGCACGATGACGAGATCGGCCGCAGACGCCCGCGCCATCTCATCGAGAAGGTCGTCCTCGCCACCGAGGACCGTCCACATGCGTGCCAGCGCTTCATCGAAGCGCGGATTGACCGACTCGAGCAGGGGCAGGAGCTCGGCGCGAACCCGCGCACGCAGGCGCGACGTGTCCGCGTTGGTCGCGTCCTCGCGCCAGGCCTGCCCGAGGTCGTCCAGGTAGGCGACCACATCCGTGCGACGAGCGTCGAGCAGGGGACGCACGACGCGGCCGCGCACATGCGGCATGCCCGCGAGGCCCCCGGCGCCCGATCCGGTCGCCAGACGCATCAGGAACGTCTCCATCCGGTCGTCGAGCGTGTGCGCGACCGCGATGCGGCCGGCGGACTCGGGCATCCCATCCGCGGCGCAGCGCGCGTCGAGCTCCTCGCCGGCGAAGCGATAGCGGACCCGCCGGCCGGCGTCCTCGAGGTTGAGGCCGTCGGCCCGGGCGTACGCCCCCACGTCGTAGCGGACCACGCGGCACGCCACACCGAGCCCCGCGCACGTCGCGGCCACGAACGCTGCGTCGGCGTCGGACTCGGCGTCCCGCAACATGTGATCGACGTGCAGGACCGAGAGCGCGAGCTCGCCCAGCGCCCCGGAGGCGAGCAGGCGCAGCAGCGCGACAGAGTCCGCGCCTCCGGAGACCATGGCGACGACCGGCGAACCGGCGGGCAGCATGCGGTGCGCGGTAGCGGTCGAGTGCGCGATGTCCGATAGTGGGGGTCTCATGCGCCAAGGGTAGTCGC
The DNA here is from genome assembly GCA_030652345.1 of Coriobacteriia bacterium. The sequence continues at coordinate 2,161 of JAUSAU010000030.1, read as the reverse complement.
CATGAGTGAGTCGCGCCAGAGACCGCCAGTGGCGCGCGGTCCGGCGCGACTCACTGTATGGTGATGTGCGACGCTTCCAGCATTGCCGCCCGCCCGGCAGCGGACGATGACTTAGACATGACGTCCCTGGGGCATCATCACACTCGTGTCCCCACCTGCCGGAAGGACTCACCGATGGAGATCGTCGATCCGAGAAGCTGTGCCGCCAGAACGGCCAAGAAGCGCGTCGTCATCGCAGGCGGAGGCTATGCCGGCATGACCTTGGCGGTCACGCTGGCCCACCGCGCGAAGCCGAGCGACGACCTTGAGATCGTGCTCGTCGAGGCGCGCCCCTACCAGCAGGCGCTCTCCGAACTGGACCTCGTGGCGGCCGGCACGCCCCGGCCACAGTTCGCCGAACTGTGGCACCTGGACATCTTCCGCGGCCTACCGGTCCGCTGCGTCTACGAGCGGCTGGAGTGCGTGCACCCGGACCGCGCCTCGATCAGCGTAGGCCCGCGCGACGAAGCCATCTGTGAGATCCCGTACTGGCGCATGGTGGTCGCCACGGGCGCCATCGCCACGACACCGCCCGTCCCGGGTCTGAAGGAGCACGCGATCACCATGTGGTCCGTCTCCGACGCGCAGAAGCTGCAGCGCTCCATCGAGGTGCAGTTCAAGCTGGCGGCGACCCTACCCGACCGCGCGGACCGCGAACGCGCGCTCAGCTTCACGGTCGTCGGCGGAGGCGCCACCGGCATCGAAGTCGTCGGCACGATCGCCGCCGTACTCCCGCGGATGATCCGCCGCGCCGGTATGGACCCCGCCGAGATGCACCTCCGCCTGATAGAGGGCCGCACCGACATCCTGTTCGACCTCCCGGCCCCCCAGAGGGTCAGGGCGCGTCGGCGTCTGGCGAAGATGGGCGTCGAGGTCCTGCTCGGCGAGAAGCTCGTGAAGGTGGAGGACGGCGTCGCCACCGTGGAGTCCGGCCGAGAGGTGCCCTCCCCCGTGCTCGTGTGGTGTGGCGGCGCGCACGCCGACCCTGACGCCGTGGACTGGGGCTTGAGCGTCGACAACTCGGGCCGGCTCCTGTGCGATGAGACGCTGAAGGCCGAGGGCCACGACGACATCTACGTCGTCGGCGACGTCGCCGCCTTCAAGGACCCGAAGGAAGGGCGCGTGCTGCCGATGCTCGCGCAGTTCGCCATCCGCGAGGCCGAGTGCGCGGCGGACTCCATCCTCGCCGAGGCCCGCGGCGGCGCGCCGTCGCGCTTCGCACCGCACATGCATGGCGAGTTCGTGAGCGTCGGGCCCGGTTGGGGCGTCGGCTGGATGTTCAAGCTCAACGTCTCAGGCCGATTCGCGATCATCATGAAGCGGATCACCTACATCATGTACTGGCTGCAGGTGGGCAGCTACCGGCTCGCATGGCGCCGGACGCGGCAGATGATGAAGCTGCACCGGCTGTGACGGTGCCCGTCCCCGCTGGCGCTTCCCACCCGCCTCCGGTAGCCTGACTCCCCGGAGGAGGGACCGTCTTGACCACACAGTCCGTGCTGGATCGGTGCGCTGGCGCAGGGACCCGGGCGTGATACTCACCGCCGACTGGGTCCTGCCCGTCACGGGGCGGCCGATCCGCGACGGCGCGGTCTTGGCGCGCGGTGCCCGGATCGAGGCGGTCGGCACCTTCGAGCATGTGCGGGCCGCGGCGCCCGACGAGGCCGTGGAGAGCTTCGAGGGCTGCGTGCTCATGCCGGGCCTCGTCAACGCCCACACCCACCTGTCACTCACCGTGCTCGGAGGGCTCATCCCCCCGATGCCCATGCGGCCGTTCCTCAGCCGTGTGACCGCAGCGATCCTCGCCATGAGCGACGATGACTTCGCCGCGTCGGCCGCCCTCGGCGCGCTCGAATCGCTCCGGGCCGGCGTGACATGCGTGGGCGACGTGGTCTACGGTCCCGAACCGCTCGCCGCGTGCGCCGACGCGGGCCTCGCGGGCGTCTTCTTCTGGGAGGTCCTCGGGATAGACGCCGGAGATCTCTCGGGTGAGCTGGCGGAGCGCGAGTTCCCGGCCGATCTCGGCGCGTGCACCCGCGGCAGAACGCGGTGCGGGCTGAGCCCGCACACGGCATACACCTCCGGTCCGGAGCTGCTACGTGCCGCGTGGAACGTCGCGCGC
>JAUSAU010000067.1 GCA_030652345.1 Coriobacteriia bacterium | reverse complement strand
GCCTGGGGCACGGCGGTCGTGGGGACCACGCCGACCTCCTTGCTGGCCAGTCCGACGGTCTGGTTCGCCGCCATGATGATGTTCTTGTTGTTCGGAAGGACGATGACCGTGTGGGCGGGCACGGCGTCGATGGCCTCGAGCAGCTCCGCGGTCGACGGGTTCATCGTCTGACCGCCGCCCACCACCGCATCGACCCCGAGGCTCTTGAGGATCTCGGTCAGCCCCTCGCCCGCAGCGACCGCGACGAACCCGAGCGGCTTGAGATCCTGCGCTTCGTCCCGCAGCGACTGTGCCCGCTCGGCGCTCTGGCGGCGCATGTTGTGGACGTGGACCTCGGCGACCTCGCCGACCTGGAGAGCGTAGGCGAGCGCCTCGGAGGGATCGTCCGTGTGCACGTGGACCTTGAGCTGGTCGGGAGTGCCGACGACGAGCTGGGAGCCGCCGATGGAGACCATGAAATCCTCGATGGCGACGCGGTCCATGCCGGTGCCGAACATCAGGAACTCCGTGCAGTACAGATACTCGTCGTCGTCCCAGTCATCGGTTGTTCCGGTCGACAGGATCGGCTCGACGTTCTCGCGCACGGTCACGTCGAACGATCGGATCTCGTGGCCGGAGAGCCCTGCCGAGAACCCCTCGAACAGGATGGCCAGGCCGTAGCCGCCGGCATCCACGACACCGGACTCCTTGAGCACCGGGAGCAGGTCGGGAGTGCGGCGGACCGACTCGAACGCCTCGATCACGACGGCCTCGAGCACGCCGGTGATGTCCTCCCCCGCCTCAGCCGCGCGCGGCGCGGCGGTCGCCGCGTCGCGAAGGACGGTGAGCATCGTTCCCTCGACGGGCTTGCGGACCGCCTGGAACGCTACGGTGACCGAGCGGTCCAGAGCGGCGGCGACCGTCTGTACATCGACGTGGTCGACACCCGTGAAACCCTCGCACAGGCCGCGGAGGATCTGGCTGAGGATGACGCCGGAGTTGCCACGCGCCCCCATGAGCGAACCGTGCGTGATGGCGTGCGCGATCTCGGCCAGCGTCGCACCCTCGGGAAGCTTCCGGACCTCGGCGACGACGGCGTCCATCGTCAGGGACATGTTGGTGCCGGTGTCCCCGTCGGGAACCGGGAAGACGTTGAGCTTGTTGACCTCGTCGCGCTTGTCCTTCAGCGCCGTGGCCGCCGAGACGATCAGTTCGACCGCATTCGGCCTGTGGTTGTGGGGCATCCGTTCGTCCTTTGTCACTTGCGGACCTTGATGCCCTGGACGTGGACGTTCACCGCGGCTACGCGCACTTCGGCGTTGCTCTGCAGGACGTAGCGCACGCGCTCGGACATGTTGTGGGAGACCTCGGAGAGGTTGGTTCCGTACTCGGCGACGACGTAGAGGTCCACCTGCACGTCCTCGCCGTCGGAGTGGACGCGGACACCGCGGCGCAGCTTGTCGAGCGACAGAAGCTGGGCGACGCCGTCCCGCAGGGTCGGGCTGGCCATGCCGACGATCCCGTAGCACTCCAGCGCCGAGTAGCCCGCGATGTCCGCGAGCACGTCGTTGCTGATCTGGACCGCACCGGTCGGTATGTCTGTCATGCGTCCTCCTCGCCGTCACGCACGGGCAGCGCGTTCAGGTCGTCTATGAGTGCGTCGACCGAGATGTCGTGCATCGTGGCGACCGACGCGAGCGTCTGAGTTCCGCGGCCAGACACATGGGGCATCCGAGCTCGTGCCGCTCGAAGACCGAGGGCGCGGCCTCGTGCGACGTGAGCACGTCCCTGATGAGCATGTCACGCGTGTATCGTCCCACCGTGCACCCCCGTCAGGTCACGACGCGCACACTCCGCGTCATCGCCAAGCATCTCCGTGAGAGTATATACGTGGACGCTGCGGGTATGCACCGTCCTGCTGCCCGAGGAGGGCCGGCGCATCGCGCGTGGCCGTGCTTGAGTCGTCCCGAGCCGCTGTGCTATCCTGCCATGCGCTCTGCCTTGAGGAACGTGACACCGTCGGCGTCCACCGTGGACCGACGGACATTTCGAAGGAGACGAACGATGTCGAAGATCTGCACCGTCTGTGGCAAGCATCCCGCCGCGGGCCGCAACGTCAGCCATTCGCACCGCGTGCCCAACCGCATCATCCGACCGAACATCCAGAAGGTGCACGCGGTCATCAACGGTTCGGTCAAGCAGGTCAACGTGTGCACGAAGTGCATGAAGGCCGGCAAGATCACCCGCGCGTAAGACGTATCGTCGCGGCGCTCCTCTCGGGGGGCGTCGCTGCTACCGGTCTGTGAACGCCAGGTCGGGGTTCTCTCGAAGGAGGCGGCGAAACGCCTCGACGACCTCAGGGTCGAATTGAGAGCCCGACTTGGCGTTCAGCTCGTCCAGGGCCTCCCGCGCGGTGAGCGCCCGCCGATACGGTCGCTGTGCCGTCATCGAGACGTAGGCGTCGGCGACCGCCAGGATGCGCGACCCCACCGGGATCGCCTCGCCGGCCAGTCCGCCGTCGTAGCCGTGCCCGTCGAAGTGCTCGTGGTGATGGAAGACGATCGGGACGACGGCCTCGAGCGCCGGCAGTCGCGTGAGCACATCAGCCGCGACCCGCGGGTGCGCACGCAGCAGTCCGCGATCGACCGTGGTGAGCGGGCGCCCCGACGCGCCGACCGGCCCGGCCGCCATTCCCATCCCGATATCGTGCAGGATCGCCGCGACGTGGACCGACTGCAGGTCCTCCGGATCGAGGTGCATCTGCCGACCGAGCGCGAGCGCCAGGTCCGCGACCCGGCCCGCGGCGCCGATGCTGTAGGGGTCCTTCGTCTCGAGCGCGACCGCGAGGGCCTGCAGGCTCGAGAGGTAGAGGTCCTGCGAGCGCTCCATCGCACGGGCGTTGCGCAGCGCGATCGCCGCTTGCGAGCCGAGCGCCTCGAGGGCGCGCCGATGCTCGTCGGTGAAGCGCGCCGGGAACGCCCGGGAGCCGACGTTCAGGACACCAAGGGTCCCGTGCTCGTCGCCGATCGGGACACAGACCGCCGAGCGCACACCGTGGCGACCGGAGGCCGGACGGCCCGGCATGTCCTCGACGAGCATCGAGGAACCGGACGCCAGCACCCACCCCGCGATGCCCTCACCGTCACGCACGACGGTCTCGGATACCACCTCATGTGACAGTCCGCGTGACTCGACGATCGTCATCGCTCCGCCCTCGTCACGACGCAGCATGATGCTCCCTGTCGCGGCGTGGGACATCTGCATCGCGCGATCGAGCGTGGAGCGCAGCACGTCTTCCGGGCACAGCCTGCTGCTGAGTTCCTGCGCCGCATCGACCAGGAGCCGCGCCGTCTGCGTCTCGCCCCTGGCCACGTGCAGCGCGAGCGCCGCCGTCAGGGCGCCGCGCAGCGCCGAGGTGATCTCGGTCAGCGCTGTGGCCTCGGGCTCGCAATCGGCGCATGCGACGTCCACTGCGGCGATGCCGCGCGCCTCATCGGCGCCCACCGGCACCGCGAAACGCCAGATGGTCGTGTCCGCCCCGCCTTCGCGTACGCGGGCGATCGCGGCGAAACGAGCCTGACCGTCGGCGAGAGCCGCACCCATCGTCGGGTCGTCGGTCGCGACCGGGGACGGCGCGGGCAGCCGTGGTCCGGACGCCGCCACCAGCCGCAGCGTCGCGGTCGGCTCGTCCTCGAGCCACAGGTGCGCCGCGAGCGCGTCGGTCCTGGCCGCGGCGCTCGCGAAGAGCGCCTCGACGACGACGGCCGCATCCGCACCGGCCGGCGTGCGCACGACGGGCCGAGACGGGGTCTCGCGCCGCAGCGCGGGACTCACGAGTGCGACGACGAGCAGGCAGGCGGCGACACCGCCAAGGGCGGCCCACCACGATCCGGTGGCCGCGGCGGCGGCGGTCATGATCGCCGCAGCGACCGCGGCGGCTCGAATCTGCCAGACGTTCAATCGCGCTCCATACCGTCCCGGGAGCCGTTCAGTCCGACGAGTATAGACCCGCCGGTGTCGGGGTCGCACGGACGATCAGCAGGACGGCTCCCGCCTCTACGCTCACCGTGAGCGGGCCACCAAGGGCCTCGTTGCTCACGCCACGGCCGGACAGCGGCTCGAGTGTCGCGAGACGGAGGGGCCAGCGCCCGCCGGTGATCGTGACCCCGTCGGCTCCCGCGGGGCTTTGCAGCGCGAACGGCACTCCGGATGACAGCCGCATCAGGATCGGAGCGCCGGGACAGACCAGGTGCACTCCCCACTCGGGCTCGAGCGCACGAGCTCCCGCGCCTGCGCGCGTGAGCGCTCCGAGCGCGGCGAGCGTGTGGTCGAGCCGACCGGTGAACGCGGCCGTCAGGGTGATCGGCGACCCGTAGCGCTGCAGCGCTACGGCGACCCCCAGCTCGAGGTCCGTCTCATCCTTGTCCGTGTCGAATGCGAGGACCGGGACCCCTGCGGACTCAAGGCGCTCACGCGCACCCGGAGCCGCGCTGTCGAAGTCCCCGATGACGAGGTCGGGCGAGCGGCCGTGCTCGATGCACCATTCGCCCGCGCCGTCGGCCGCGACCACGTGACCGGCCGCCGCGAGCAGCTCCCGATAGAAGATCACAGCATCCCGGGTGCAGGCCGGAGCCGCTCCGACGACGAGTGTGCTCATCGAACCGGGACCGCCTTCTCGAGCGCCGGCAGGACGATGGCCGCAGCCACCGCGCACAGTATCCCCGAGGGGAGCATGTACGAACCGTTATAGATGAGCGAGTAGAGCCAGCCGGGCTGACCCGCGGGAGCGTACTGGGCGAAGAAGAGGATGCCCGACTCCCAGTGCATGAACAGACGGGCCCCGGCGCCCAGCATGACCGCCGCGGGCACGATCCACGCGGCGTCCCGGGCCGCGGTCCCCCGGTCGACCGCCCAACGCCACACGACGGCGAGAGAGCCCGCGCCTCCGACGGCGGCGAAAGCGAGCGGGTAGTCGAGCAGGAACTGGGCCCAGTTGTAGACCTGCGCGTTGAACAGCAGCGCGACCACGCCGGACAGGGCTCCCGCGACGAGTCCCGGCGCGAGCCCGCGACGCAATGCGATCACGAGGATGGGCAGCATGCCGAGCGAGACCGTCCCGCCCATGGGCATCTGCCACACCTTGATGAAGTCGAGTACGGTGGCCAGCGCCACCACGAGCGCGATCTCGACGAGGATCCTCGTCCTGGAACCGGTCATCGCTTCCCTCTCCCTCGATGGGCCTGCTCGGCGAGCAGCCCCGCGACGACCGTGTGGGAGTGGTTCGAAAGCGGGAACGGGCTCGTTCCCGGATCCGTCGTGCGGAGCCGCATTACCGGCGCCGTCATCTCGGTCGCGGCCTTCTGGGGCCGCCTCTCAGCCGCACGATCGCGGCTCCCGACACGGTGGAACTCTATCCGCGGAGCGTGACGCTCCGCACCGGGCAATGCTACACGCGACGAGGAGCGGACGCTACTCCATCCGGCGCAGGTACGGGTACGGGTTGACCCAGTTGCCGCGTGGCCCCATCTGGAAGTGCAGGTGCGGCGACCCGCCACGCGCATTCCCGGTCGATCCCACGTAGCCGATGACCTGCCCGGCCTTCACGCGTCCGCTGCGGACCGCGTAGCCGTTGAGATGCGCGTAGTAGTACTCCCAGCCGTTGTCACCCTGCAGATAGATGGTAAGGCCGCCGAGTCCGCTGCTCTTCGAGCGGATCGTGCCGTTGGTCGTCGCCACACACCGGGTACCGGTGCGGGCCATGATGTCGGTGCCCTTATGGCGACGGCGGCCGCCCGAACGGGCGGCTCCCCAGGTGTTCGAGTAGTAGTAGACGCCCTGGACCGGGAAGACCTGACCGTTCGGGCCCGGCGGATAGTTTCCGCCACCCGGGTTCTCGATGGCCATCGCCGCTGCGAGCGCCGCCATGAGCTTGTCGTACTGCGCCTGCTTGGAGGCGAGCCGCGACTGGATGGCGGAGCGCTTGGCCCTGAAGATCTTCGTCGTCTGGACCTGCGTCACGCGGGCGGTCTCCAGCGTCTTCTTCTTCTCGGCGAGTCTGACCCTGGTGTTCTTGACGGTGCCGATCAACGTCGCATCCGATGAGGCGATCATGGTCGCGTAGTCCAGACGCGTCACGAAGTCCTCCCACGTCGCGGCGCCGAGGATGAAGTCGGCCATCCCCATCTGCCCTCCGCCGCGGTAGAGTGCGTCGGCGCGCTGGCCCAGCCGCACCTCGGCGGCCGTGAGGTTCTTGAGCTCGAGCTTGAGTTGCTTGTTCGTCGCGGCGATGCGGTCGTCGGTGCGCTCCAGTGCGTTGATCGCCACGTCGTACTCGCGCCCGGCCGCCTTGACCTCGGCTCGCACCGCCGCGAGTTGCTTGCGGACCTCCGTGACACCGGCGACCGCCGTCGCGGGAGCGGCCAGCGGCCCGGTGAACGCAAGGGCGAACGCAGTCAGCACGCCGATCGCCCGGCGTGCTGCGTGCGACACGGAGGTCGCTACGGTGTCGTGCGAACCGGTCACTTGCCTCCGTATACCTGTGCGATCGCCCGATAGGTCGCCTTGGCCACGTTGTCAGCCCATTCGGGATCGGTGAACGAGAGCTTGTCCGCGCTGGAGCCGATCATGCCGAGCCGGATGCGGACCGCCGGCACGCCGGTGTCCGTCAGGATCGTGTCGTTGGCCGCGGTGGCTGACGTCAGCCCCGCGAAGCTGGACTTGAGCGTGTCGGTCAGCGCCTGCGTCAACGCGAGCGACTTCATGTAGGTCGTCTGTGTGGTGGAGGTGTTCGGCACGCTCATCACGGCGATGCCCGTGGCACCGGACTGCGTCACCGAGAAGCCAACGAGGGCGCTCGAGGACGTCTCCTTCGCCCGGCGTGAACGCGCCAGCGTATTGGCCGCGTCCCCCGTGTCGACGACGGAGCGGGTCATCACGACGCGGGCACCGGAGGCTTCGAGGAGGGCACGGACCCGGCGGGCGATGTCCATCGTGGTGTCGGCGGCTGTCCCGGCCGGCATCGGCATCGGGTCCAGCACGATCGTCTTGCCCTTGAGGTCTGACGGGAGCAGCGTATCGCTGCCGCTCGTGCCCGCGGCGATGGTCAGGCGGACGGTGTCACCGGTCTGGACGGTCACGCCCGGGGATGGGACGGAGGAGACCACGGTGCCCTGGTCCTTGTCGGACGGGACGGTCTGGAACTCGACCGACAGGCCCCGATCGCGAAGCTTCTTGCGAGCGGCGTCGAGCGACTGGCCGACCATGTCCGGCATCGCGAAGGACTCCGAGCCCGCGGACACCGCGACCCGGACGACCGTGCCGTCCTTGACCTGCGTGCCGGGAGCGGGCTGCTGGTCGATGATCGTGCCCACCGGAGATGAGGCGGAGAAGCGCTCGTCACCGACGACCAGGGTCAGTCCGAGCTCCTGCAGCCGCGTGCGCGCGGCCTTCTGCTCGAGGCCCTGCAGGGAGGGGACGCGGACGATGCTCGAACGCGACAGGAAGACCGCGCCGAGCACCGTGAGGAGCACGACGAGCGCCGTGATCCCGGCAGCCCAGGGCAGCCAGCGGGGTATGAGGCCCCGGCGCTTGATGGCGGGTGTGGCCGGTGCTGGCACCGGTGCCGGGGCCGGAGCACCGGGCATCGCGCCGGACGCGTCCGGAGATGGGGTTGCGGGAGGCGTCGTGGGGGTCTGCGCTGCGGGCGATGTCTCGGGAGCCCGGGAGGAGAGCATCTCCGAGGCGGCAGCGGCCGCGGCCATGGCCTGCGCCGGAGTGCGCTTGGGCGCGGGTGCCGGTGCAGGCGCCGACGCGAAGAACGCCGACGTCTCGACCGACGGGATGGCGCCGATGGTCGGTGTGGGTGCCGGGGGTCGCTCGCCGATGGCCCCGGTCAACGGTGCGTCGGCGGGATCGGCCGGGAGCGGTCCGCCACCGATGGGAGCGCCGATGGGGACAGGCGTCGCGGGCGCGGAGACCGCCGGGGCGACGTCGAGAGACGCAGCTCCCCCGTCCGGGACGGGTGCCGCGCTGTCGGCCGGAACCGGTCCGGACTGCTGTTCAGACGATGCGGCGTCCTGCGGACGCCGCTTCCAGGGAAGTCTCATGTTCATCAGTATACCAATGCTCGTGTTGCAGGACCGATATCGCAGGTCGTATCATGCCGCCCTACGGCACGCACCGTGCTTACTGCCGTTGACGTTCCATCGACACGAGGAAGGCGTGAATATGCCCGCCTACGACTTCAAGTGCAAGAAGTGTTCCGAGGTCTTCGAGATCACACGCCCTGCGTCCGACGACGCAGCGGTCCCCTGCCCGATGTGTGGCGGCGAGACGAAGCAGGTCTTCCATGCGGTCGGCGTCCACTTCAAGGGGTCCGGCTTCCACAACACGGACTACCGCAAGAAGGAGGCGCCGGCCGAGGGAGGCTGCGCCGCCGCCGGAAGCACGCCCGCGTGCGGCGGGTGCCCGTCCGCGGAGTAGTCAGCACACCTCGCATCCGCGTTCGAAGGGCGGCCCTGATGGGCCGCCCTTCGCGTGTCTCCCGCAGATCTCGGTCCCGCTAGTCGCGACGCACCCAGAACTGCTCGTCGCCGGTGCGGTAGATCGTGTCGATGAATCGGACCGTCTTGCTCTTGGCGTCCATCGCCACGGAGTTCGTCCGCGCACCGCTGCCGAAGTACCGCACGCCGCGCAGCAGCTCACCGTCGGTGACACCGGATGCGATGAACGCGGCCTCGTCGGTGTTGACCAGCGTGTCCATGTCCAGGATGCCGTCGATGTGGGGCGTGCCCATCGCCACCGCACGCGCCTTCTCCTCCTCCGAGCGCCACTCGAAGCGGCCCATGAAGCAGCCGCCGATGCACTTCATCGCGGAGCAGGCGAGCACGCCCTCCGGTGCGGCGCCGATGCCGAGATAGAGATGGATGCCGGTGCCCTCGATCGCGGTGGCCACAGCACCGAAGACGTCGCCGTCGCTGATCAGACGGATCCGCGCACCGACCTCGCGCACCTCGGCGATGAGCTCCGTGTGGCGCTCGCGCTCGAGGATACAGACGACGATGTCCTCGACGTCACGCTTCAGCGCCTTGGCGACGTTGCGGATGTTCTCGGTCGGGCTCGCGTCGATGTGGACGGCGTTGTAGGCCGACGGCCCGACGGCGACCTTCTTCATGTACGTGTCGGGCGCGTGCAGGAGCGAGCCCTTGGGCCCGAACGCCAGCACCGCCAGCGAGTTCGACTGCCCGTAGGCGGTCAGGTTCGTGCCCTCGAGCGGGTCGACCGCGATGTCGATCTCCTCGCCGCCCCGGCCGACCTTCTCGCCGATGAAGAGCATCGGCGCCTCATCGCGCTCGCCCTCACCGATGACGATGGTGCCGTCGATGTCGACGCTGTTGAAGGCGGTACGCATGCCCTCGACGGCGGCGTCATCCGCTGCGTGCTTGTCGCCCTTGCCCATCCAGCGGCCCGCCGCCAACGCGGCTGCCTCGGTGACCTCGAGCATCTCGACGATACGGGTGGAACGCATGCGCCCTCCTCGACGACGTCGGCCGCGCGCGGCCGATCCCCTAACGAACGCGCTCGAGCGCCGCGACGAAGTGCCCGTCCGGCCCGCCCTCACGCTGTACCGACTGGAACCAACCCTCGGGACCGATGGCGTCCCTCCAAGCCTCGGGGACCGCAACGGTGAGATCCGCCGTGATGAAGGCCCCCTGCGACGCCGCCAGGAATGCGGCGACGACGTCCTCGTTCTCGACTCTGCTCACGGTGCACGTAGAGTAGACCACCACGCCGCCGACCCTGACAAGCGAGGCGGCCTGCGCCAGCATCGCGGACTGCAGGACGGCGAGCCGCGCGGAGTCCCCGGGCCGGAGCCGCCACCGCTTCTCCGGCCGGCGACGCAGTGCGCCGAGGCCGCTGCAGGGTGCGTCCACGATCACCGAGTCGACGGTCCCCGCGGCCGGCAATCCCTCGACCGAGGCCAGGTCGGTCGCGTCACCGATGACGGTGACCACACCGGGTACCTCGAGATCCCGCATGCGACGCGCCAGGACGTCCGCCTTGAACGGGTGGATGTCGAGTGCGTAGACGGTGGCCGGGGCGCCGTCGGCAACGGCGATCGCCTGTGCCTCGACGGTCTTGGTCCCGCGTCCAGAGGCGACGTCGACGATCACCGCGCCCGCGCGCGGCCGTGCCGCGCGAACCGCCAGTTGTGCCGCGGCATCGGCGACGAGCACGCGACCCTCGCCCACCGCGCGCCCCCGGACCGCCGACTGGACCTTGTCCGCACGGATGCAGCCGGGCGGCTCCTCCGCGACGGGCTCGGCGCCGTCGTCGGAAAGCATGTCGAGTGCCTCGACGATGCTGCCGCGGACCGGGTTGTGCCACAGGTAGAGCGGAGCCGGCTCCAAGTCGCCGTAGAGTGCGGCGGTCGCCCGCTCACGGCCGAGCTCGCGGACCCACAGGTCGACGATCCAGCGCGGGTGGGCGGTGGCGCGGGCCAGCGCGTCATCGTCGGTCGCAGGGTCGCCCCAGGGGAAGTCCGTGGCGGCACCGGCGATCTTGCGAAGGATCGCGTTGGCGAGTCCGCCGGCCTGCTTGCGTATCGCCTTCACGGCCTCGACGCCCTCGTTGACCGCCGCACGAGCGGGAGTGCGGGCGAAGAGGATCTCGTAGGCGGCCAGTCTCAGCGCATCGCGCACGAGCGGCTCGATGGCATCCGGACGTGACGCGAAGCGGTCGATGGCATCGTCGAGGGTTCCCTGGGTCTCGAGCGTCCCGTACGTCAACCGGGTGGCGAATGCGGTGTCCTGTGCTGAGAGCCCCGAGGCGCGCAGTACGGCGTCGAGTGTCTCCGGGCCGAAGGCGCCACGCTCGCGCACGCGATGCAGGACGGTCAGCGCGGCCTGGCGCGCGGGTGCGACGCTCATGCCGAAGCCCACACGCAGCGGGCAGGCAGGCGCGCCCCGCGGGCGAACGCATCGCCCGGCATCGCGGAGCGACCCTCGGGAACGAGCCTATCGAGGCGTACCGCGCCGTCGCTCAGTCCCAGGACGACCGCGCCGTCACACGTCGCCTCACCGCTGCCGACGATCGAGTCGCTGGCTGACGCTGCGAGCACCACGAGGCGGCGGCCCTCGAGCAGCACGCGGGTCGGCGCGCTCCCGGACGACGCCCGCACGCGCCGCAGCGCCTGCTCGACACTCAGCCCGGGGTCGAGCGCGACATCGGCGGCGGTCACCTTCTCCGCGTAGGTGACGGACGCTTCATCCTGCATGGTCCAAGCCACGGAGCCACCTTCGATCCCTGTCAGAACATCGGTCAGTGCACGTGCACCCGCCGCAGCGAGCGCACCGGTGAGCTCATCGGTCGTGAGCGCGGCGATGGGGACCTCGGCGACGGCCGCGTACGGTCCGGTGTCGAGCCCCTCCTCCATCCGCATGATCGAGACGCCGGTCACGCGATCGCCGGCGAGGATGGCGCGTTGCACCGGGGCCGCCCCGCGCCAGCGCGGCAGGAGCGAGCCGTGGACGTTCACGCACCCGTTCACGGGGACGTCGAGCACGGCGCGCGGAAGGATGAGGCCGTACGCAGCGACGACGACGACGTCGGGTGCGTACGCGGCGAGCCGGTCGATGGTGTCGGCGTCACGGAGCGATGCGGGCTGCTCGACCGGCACGCCGACTTGCAGCGCCCGCTCCTTGACCGCGGAGAAGACGATGCGCTTGCCGCGCCCCACCGCCTTGTCGGGTCGCGTGTAGACCGCGACGACCCGGTGGCCGGCGAGGCACGCGTCAAGTGACGGGACGGCGAAGGACGGCGTCCCCATGAACACGATCCTCAACGGATCCCCTCCCCCCGCACCCTCTACGGCTTCTCGTTCTCCTCGCGGTAGCGGCGCAGCGCCGCCCTCCGCTCGTCAGGCGTGGCCCGGTCGATGATGAGCAAGCCGTCGAGGTGGTCGACCTCGTGCTGGAGAAGGCGCGCGAGAAGCCCCTCGGCCTCCATGCGGAACGGGTTGCCCCGCAAGTCGACGGCCTCGCAGACGCAGTGGACGGGCCTCTCGACCGGCACCGTGATGCCCGGAAGCGACAGACACCCTTCGTCCTCCAGCACCGTCTCAGCCGATGTCTCGGCGATGGTGGGGTTGCACAGGGCGATGAGGCCGTCGTCCAGATCGAAGACGATGACGCGCTTCTGCACGCCGACCTGAGTCGCGGCCAGGCCGATGCCCGGCCCGTCGTACATGGCCTTCGCCATCGCCTTGATGAGCGGCATCAGTCCGGCATCGGTCGTCGGATCGATGTCCTGGGCGCGCTGCTTGAGCGCGGGATTGGGGTGAGAGAGGATGTCCATCGTGTCCATCTGTCGCAGCGTCTACGTCAAAGGGCGGTCTCGCCGCCGTGAAAGCACGCGGCGTGCCGCCCGCAGTCATTCTACACCGCAGCCCGCGCGCTACATCATGTCGAGCGGATCGACATCGGGCGCGATCGCCACGCCGTCCGGCACGTCGGCGCCCGCAAGCGCGTCCCGGAGTGCGGCCGGCACGTCCGCCGCAGCCGGCGCCTTGAGCAGCGCGTGCCAGCGGTACGCGTTCTTGACCTTGGCGAGCGGAGCGGGGCTCGGACCGAGCACCTGCCACCCCTCCGGGATGATCGCCCGCAGGCGCTCGGCGATCGCGGTCGCGGCCAGACGCGCTGCATCGGCGCTCGGCGCCGTCGCGACGACGAGGGCCAGGCGCCCGTACGGCGGATAGCCGAGCGATTCTCGCAGCGGGCGCTCCTCGCTGTAGAAGATCTCCGCGTCGTGCGCCGCGGCCGCACGGATCGCCGGGTGGTCCGGCCAGTACGTCTGGACGACCACGCAGCCGCCGGCCACCCCCCGGCCGGCGCGTCCGCCGACCTGCTCGAGCAACTGGAACGTGCGCTCGCCGGAGCGGAAGTCCGGCATGTGCAACGTCGTGTCCGCGTTGATCACGCCGACGAGCTCCACTTCGGGGTAGTCGAGTCCTTTCGCCACCATCTGTGTACCGAGCAGGATGCCGCTCTTGAGCTCCTCGAACTCCGCGAGGCGCCGCTCGTGACCGCCCTTGCCGCCCGTCGTGTCGGCGTCCATGCGAACGACCGCCATCCCGGGAAGCAGCGCCCGCAGCTCCGCCTCGACACGCTGGGTGCCGGCCCCGAACTGACGCAGGAACGGGCTGTCGCACTTGGGGCACCGCGCCGGCAGCGCCTCGCGCGCGCCACAGTGATGACATGTCAGGCGCGCGCCCACCTCGTGATACGTGAGCGCCACCGAGCAGTTCGCGCAGCGCGGGACGTGCCCGCACTCCCGGCACAGCACGAACGAGGCGAACCCGCGCCGGTTCAGGAACAGGACGGCCTTGGCGCCGCGCTCGCGCACATCCTCGAGGGCACGCGTGAGCGGACGCGAGAACATCGAGCGATGCCCGTCGCGGAACTCCTCGGCCATGTCGACGACCTCGACCGGCGGCATCGTGCCCCCGGCCATGCGCTCCGGTAACAGGACGAGGCCGTAGCGACCCGCGTGCGCGGCGGCGCGGCTCTCCATCGACGGCGTGGCGCTCCCGAGCGCGAGCACCGCGCCCGTCGCCGAACACAGACGCTCCGCGACGGCGCGGGCGTGGTAGCGCGGAGCCGATCCCTGCTTGTATGAGGGCTCGTGCTCCTCATCGATGACCACGAGGCGCAGATCGTGAGCCGGTGCGAACAGTGCAGAACGCGGGCCGACGATGACACGCGCGGTACCCGCACGCACCTGGTCCCATTGGTCGTAGCGCTCCCCCGCCGCAAGACGGCTGTGAAGCACGGCGACGAGATCACCGAAGCGCGCCCGGAAACGCCCGACGGTCTGCGGCGTGAGCGATATCTCAGGCACGAGGACAATCGCCGATCCGCCATCCGCGATGACACCCTCGATCGCGCGGAGGTAGACCTCGGTCTTGCCCGAGCCGGTGACGCCCTCCAGCAGGACACACGACCCGGCAGCAGCGCACGCCAACGCGACGAGCGCCGCGGACTGTCCGGCCGAGAGGGTCTCGTGGCGCGGGGCGCTGCGCGTCGTCCGGGTCGGCGTCCTCATGCGGCGGCGCTTGGTGACGGCCACCGCACCGGCCTCCTGCAGCCGGGTGATGGCGCCGCCCACAGCGCCGAGTTCGGCGGTGAGCTCGGCTATGCGCACCGGGCCGGCGCTCAGGGCGTCGAGGACCGCGCGCTGGGCAGTCGCACCCGCGCGCGGCGAGAAGTCCACGCCGGTCAGCTCCGCCCACCGGTCGTCCACGGCGCCGACGACCGCCGGCTTGAGACGCCACTCACGATCGAGGCGACCGGAGCGGGCCATCTCGGACGCGGCGGCGCCGAAGCGTTGGTCGAGCCCGCGGAGGTGGCCCGAGGTGATCTCGCCGGCCCGCGCGACCTCGTCCCAGACGCGGCCCTTGAGGGGAGCCGCGGGACGCTCGCCCGCGGTCCGGTAGACCGCGACCGCCGACGGCGACCCTCCCGGAGGGAGGAAGAGCCGCAGGGCGTCGGCCAGTGTGCAGACGTACTCCCGGGCGATCCAGTCGGCCAGCGCGAACGCGTGCTCGCCGAAGAGCGGCTCCCCGAGAACGGCCTCGATGTCGCGAAGCTCGCCCTGGAACGATGTGACGGCGTCGGCCTCGACCACATACCCGACCACCCGCTGACCACCGAACGGCACGAGCACCGGCGCGCCCACCCGGACACCCATCGCCAGCCGGCCGGGCACCAGGTAGTCGAACGGCTCGGTCAGCGCGCGCGTCGGCACGTCGACGACGACGCGGGCAACGTGTATGTCGGGTCTCGGATCCATGTCCGCCAGCATAGCGGAGGCCCCCGACATAGACGCGTCGGGGGCCTCGCGGTTCACTCGACTCCGACGCCGGTCTAGATCCCGGCGGCGGCCTTCAGCGCGTCGACGCGGTCGGTCTTCTCCCACGTGAAGTCCGCATCCTCACGGCCGACGTGGCCGTAGGCGGCGGTCTTCTTGTAGATCGGACGGCGCAGGTCGAGGTCACGGACGATCGCGCCCGGGCGCAGGTCGAAGACCTTCGACACGGCGGCCTCGATACGCTCCACCGGGACCGTCTCGGTGCCGAACGTCTCGACGAGCACGGAGAGCGGGTGCGCGACGCCGATCGCGTAGGCGAGCTCGACCTCGCAGCGCTCGGCAAGACCGGCGGCCACGACGTTCTTGGCGACCCAGCGCGCGGCGTAGGCGGCCGAGCGGTCGACCTTCGTGCAGTCCTTGCCCGAGAACGCGCCGCCGCCGTGGCGGCCGTACCCGCCGTAGGTGTCGACGATGATCTTGCGGCCGGTGAGGCCGGTGTCGCCCATGGGGCCGCCGATGACGAAGCGGCCGGTCGGGTTGACGTAGATCTTCGCGTCGTCCCACTTCACGCCCTCGGCCTCGAGGACCGGTGTGATGATGTGCGTGATGAAGTCGCTCTTCATCTGCGTGTCGATATCGACGCCCTCGGCGTGCTGCGAGGAGATGAGCACGTTGGTGACCTCGACCGGCTTGCCGTCCACGTAGCGGACGGTGACCTGGGTCTTGCCGTCGGGACGCAGATAGTCGAGCGTGCCGTCCTTGCGCACCTCGGTCAGGCGCTCGGCGAGCTTCTGCGCGAGGTAGATCGGCATCGGCATGAGCGTCGAGGTCTCGTTGCAGGCGTAGCCGAACATCATGCCCTGGTCGCCCGCGCCCTCGAGATCGAGCGGATCGGCGCCGGCGCCATGCTGGACCTCGAACGACTCATCGACGCCGCGCGCGATGTCCGCGCTCTGCTCGTCGATGGAGGTGATGACGCCGCAGGTCTCGTAGTCGAAGCCGTACTTGGCGCGCGTGTAGCCGATGCCCTTGATGGTCTCGCGGACGATCTTGGGGATGTCGACGTAGGCATGCGTGCGGATCTCGCCCGCCACGACGACGAGCCCGGTGGTGATGAGCGTCTCGCAGGCGACGCGGACGTAGTCCGCGGCGGCCTTCTGGCCCGTGTCCGTGACGTATCCCTCGGCCGCGAGCTCGTTCTCGCGACTGATGATGGCGTCAAGGACGGCGTCGGAGATCTGGTCGCAGATCTTGTCCGGGTGACCCTCGGTCACGGACTCCGACGTGAACACAAAATCGCGCTCTGACATGGATCCTCCTTCTCGCGTACCGCCCGCCTTCAGGGGTGGCGGGCGAACGATGCCGGCACAACAAGAAAACCCTCGCCTGATATCGGACGAGGGCCTCGTGAGTGCACACACGCGTGTGCGTCTCGCTATTCCCTCATCTGTCAGGCACGTGCTGCCTGCCGCAATTTGGCACCTTCCTCCACTTTCGGAGCAGGTTGCCGGGGCGTCGACGGGTGCGGTCCCTCGGCCCTCTGCACCCCCTCGCGGGGGCGCCTCTTGATGAGTCGTCGGTGACTGTAGCACGCGGCGCGCCACCCTGCAAAGACGTGGGAAGCGCCGCCGTTGTAGGATAGACGCCCGAACTCGCGATACTCCCCTCTCGTCCATCCGGAGGCCTCCCGTGCCCGAGAACGTCCGCGTCAGATTCGCGCCCAGCCCGACCGGCCTGCTGCACATCGGCGGCGCGCGCACCGCCATCTACAACTGGGCGTTCGCCCGCCGGATGGGCGGCACGTTCATCCTGCGCATCGACGACACCGATCCCGAGCGCTCCACCGACGAGAACGTCCGCGCGATCCTCGCGGGGCTGCGTTGGATGGGACTCGACTGGGACGAGGGGCCCGAGGCCGGCGGCGACTTCGGACCGTACTATCAGACGCAGCGGGGCGACACCTACGGCCCGGCACTCGATCGCATGAAGGCGAACGGATCGGCCTACCCATGCTTCTGCACCGCTGAGGATCTCGCGGCCAAGCGCGACGCCGCCCGTGAGAACAGCGGCGCGGCGGGCTACGATCGCACGTGCCGTCGCCTCGACCCCGAGAAGGTCGCATCGCGCATCGCAGCGGGCGAACCCCACGTCTGGCGCCTCGCCGTCCCCGAGGACCGCGGCGACGTCGTCTTCACCGATGCCATCCGCGGGGAGCTCGCGTTCCCCGCCGCCTCGCTCGACGACTTCGTCCTCGTGCGCACCGATGGCACGCCCACCTACAACTTCGCTACGGTCATCGACGACGAGCTGATGGAGATCAGCCACGTCGTGCGCGGCGACGACCACCTCTCGAACACCCCGCGGCAGATCCTCGTCTTCGAGGCGCTCGGCCACGAACCCCCCGTGTTCGCTCATCTCTCCATGATCTGGGGGGCGGACGGCAAGAAGCTCAGCAAGCGGCACGGAGCGGCGTCCGTCGAGGAGTATCGTGACGCCGGATACCTGCCCGAGGCGGTGCTCAACTATCTCGCACTGCTCGGCTGGTCCCTCGACGGCGAGACGACCGTCTTCGACGCGGAGACGCTGTGCAAGAACTTCTCGTTCGACCGCGTCTCGAGCAACCCGGCGATCTTCGACGTGGAGAAGCTCGACTGGCTCAACGGCGCCTACATCCGCGAACTCGCTCCTTCGGACTTCGTCGACCGGATCATCCCCTGGCTCGTGAGCGCGGGTCTGGCGGCTGAGAGCGATCTTCAGGGGCGCCGCGAATGGCTGCTCGGACTGGCACCGCTCGTATCGGTTCGCGTGAAGCGCCTCGACGAAGTGGCGGCGACGGTCGCCTTCCTGTTCGGTGACGGAGTCGGGATCGACCCGGCCATCGCGGAGAAGGTACTGGGCGTCGAGGGCGTCGGGATCGCACTCGACGACGTCGCGGAGACGCTCGGGCGCGCGGATCCCTACACGCACGATGTGATCGAGGAGGCGTTGCGCGCGGTGCCAGAACGGGTCGGGCTCAAGCCGAAGGTGGTCTTCCAGGCCGTCCGGGTCGCCGTCACGGGATCCACGGTCAGTCCGCCGCTCTTCGAGTCGCTCGAACTGCTCGGACTCGAGCGCACACTCTCCCGTATCGCGGCCGCCCGCGCACTCGCCGGCTGACCGGCCGCGGCCGCCGTTCGCAACGGGGTTGACGGCTCCCGCCCCCGTCCGTAAAATCTCTCTCCGCGCCCCGAGCGGGAGCGGCACGTACATTGCCTCGGTGGGGCGTAGTCTAATGGTAGGACAGCGGGTTCTGGTCCCGTGTGTGAGGGTTCGACTCCTTCCGCCCCAGCCAAGACAGTGTTCGACGGTTTGACAACATGGCCCGTTCGTCTAGCGGTTAGGATATCGCCCTCTCAAGGCGGAGATCACGGGTTCGAATCCCGTACGGGCTACCAGCAATCACGAGCGGAGACTTCGGTCTCCGCTCTTTGCGTTCCCAAGGCGGATTCGTGCTCACTCTTGTGCTATCGTTCGCGACCATGGACACCGAGAACCCCACCCCCGCTGAGCGGACCGACTTCGTCCGCGACATCGTCGCCGCCGACCTGCGTGACGGCCGCATCGCATCCGTGGTCACCCGGTTCCCGCCCGAGCCCAACGGCTACCTCCACATCGGTCACGCGAAGTCGATCTGTCTGAACTTCGGCATCGCGACCGAGTTCGGTGGGCGCTGTCACCTGCGCTTCGACGACACGAACCCGCTGAAGGAAGAGCAGGAGTACATCGACTCCATCGAGGCCGACGTGCGCTGGCTCGGCTTCGACTGGGGCGAGAACCTCTTCTTCGCCTCCGACTACTTCGCGCAGCTCTACGAGTGGGCCGTCGAGCTCATCCGCGCCGGCAAGGCGTACGTGGACGACCTCTCAGCTGATGAGATCCGCTCGCACCGCGGCACGTTGACGGAGCCGGGCACGAACAGCCCCTGGCGCGACCGCAGCGTCGAGGAGAACCTCGACCTGTTCGCACGGATGCGCGCCGGCGAGTTCCCGAACGGCGCCCGCGTCCTGCGCGCGAAGATCGACATGGCGTCGGGCAACATCAACTTCCGCGACCCGGTCATCTACCGCATCCTCCACGCGACGCACCCGCGCACCGGTGACGCCTGGTGCATCTACCCCTCGTACGACTTCGCACACGGGCAGTCCGACGCGATCGAAGGCATCACGCACTCGATCTGCACCCTGGAGTTCCAGGATCACCGGCCGCTCTACGACTGGTTCATCGAGAACCTGCCGGTGCCCTCGCGACCGCGCCAGTACGAGTTCGCGCGACTCAACCTCACCCATACCGTGCTGTCCAAGCGCGTGCTGCTGCGCCTCGTCAACGAGGACCACGTCCGCGGCTGGGACGACCCTCGGATGCCCACCATCTCAGGCCTGCGTCGTCGCGGCTTCCCCGCCGAGGGCATCCGGGACTTCGTGGGCATGATCGGCGTCGCGCGTGCCGACAGCGTCAACGAGGTCGAGATGCTCGAGCACGCGGTGCGCAACGTACTGAACCGGGACGCGCTCCGCCGCTTCGCGGTCATCGACCCCATCAAGGTCGTCATCGAGAACTACCCCGAGGGACTCGTCGAGGAGATGGAAGTCCCCAACAACCCCGAGGACCCCTCGGCGGGCACGCGCATGGTGCCGTTCACCCGCGAGCTGTGGATCGAGCGCGACGACTTCATGGAGGATCCCCCCAAGAAGTTCTTCCGGCTCGCGCCCGGTCGCGAGGTACGTCTGCGCTCCGCCTACTTCGTGACCTGCACCGACGTGGTCAAGGACGACGACGGCCGCGTGGTCGAGCTTCGATGCACGTACGATCCCGCGACACGCGGTGGGTCGTCCCCCGACGAGCGTCGTCCCAAGGGCACGTTGCACTGGCTCTCCGCCGCGCACACGCTCTCGGCACAGATCCGCCTCTACGACCACCTCTTCAGCGACACGCACCCGGGCGCGGACGGCAGCGACCTGTTCGAGAGCATCAATCCCTCGTCCGAGACCGTACTGACGGGCTGCTACGTCGAGCCGTCGCTCGCCGACGTTCCTGTCGGTCAGACCGTGCAGTTCGAGCGCCTCGGCTACTTCTGCCCCGATCCGGACTCCACGGACGCGGCACTCGTCTTCAACCGGACGCTGACGCTCAAGGACGCCTGGGCCAAGCTCCAAGCCCAAGGACGTCACGACACGCCCTGACCCCCACGCGTCGCCGGTTTCAGCGGCAACCGAAGGGCGTCCGCTGCAAACCGGCCGTTTGGCGCGGCTTCAGTCCGCGCCAAACCTGCTAGAATCGCGTCTCGGAGTGGGCCGGGCGGCCGCGCGGGCGCGTACCTGTACGCGCGCGTGAGGAAAGTCCGGGCTCCACAGGGCAGGGTGCAGGCTAACGGCCTGGCGCCGCGAGGCGACGGAAAGTGCCACAGAAAAGAAGACTCCCCCGATACCGCCCGGCGCGCCCCTTCGGGCTTGCCGGTACAGGTCGGGAGAAAAGCTGAAACGGTGCGGTAAGAGCGCACCAGCGCCATGGTGACATGGCGGCTTGGCAAACCCCACCCGGAGCAAGGGCGAATAGGAGCGGTCAAGACCGGCCCGGTCATCGCTCGGGTACGCCCGCATCAGGCCGTCGGTAACGGCGGTCGCAGATAGATGGTCGTCCACGACAGAACCCGGCTTACAGGCCCACTCCGAGCCGGAAACACACAGCGGCCGGTCCCCGAGAAGGGGGCCGGCCGCTGACGTTGATTCCGGGACGGTACTACCGCGGAACGATCTTCACTCTGTTGCGGCCGATCTTGACGATCTCGTAGTTGCGGATCGTCGTCGTGAGCTTGGTCGTGTACGTCGATCCGCCGTAGCCGTCGTAGACACGCAGCTGGTAGCCGAAGCGCCCCGTGCGCACCTTGCCGTCGGACCACTTGCCGTCCCAGCGGAACGAGTTCGCACCGGCGACACCCGACTTCGAGTAGGTCCGCACGACTGTGCCGCTCGAGTTGGTGATCGAGAGAGCGACGTAGGCGGACCTGTTGAGGCTGAACGAGATGGTCGAGTAGTCCTTGTAGCGATCGCGCTTCACGGGGAAGAACGGGCTCGGGCCGTGGCGGAAGCTGCTCGCGACAGGGACGACCTTGTCGACGATGATCTCCTTGCTCCTCGACGCGATGCGCCCGAACATGTCGCGCGCCTGGACGGTCAGCGTGTACGACTTGTCCGGGTACGACAGCATGTCCTTGGTCAGCGAGTACGGTGCGCTCGAGTCGGTCCCGATCGGCTCGCCGTCGATGAGGAAGGTGACGTCGCGCATGCCGCCGGCGTCGGTGGCGTCAGCCGAGAAGACGCCGATGCGTCCGACGTGGCTGCCGGTCGGCGAGGTGATCGACACCGTCGGGGTGTCAGGATCCGAGTAGAAGACGGCGGCCGCGCTCTTCGCGCCCTCGTTCTCGGCACGGTCGACCGCCGAGACCTGGAGCGTATGGCGACCGGGAGCGAGGTCTTCCGCGGTCACCTTGTAGGAACGGGTCCAGTCCGGGTTGTACCAGATGGGCGCCGGTCCGTGGGTCTCCGTCGCAACGGTCTGGCGGAAGTCCTTGGTGACGATGTTCTCGTGGAACAGATCCGGCATCGTGGGAGTGGTCGCCCCGTTGAACGCCAACTGACCGTCGACGTAGACGCGATAGAAGGCCGTCCCTGAAAGCAGGTCGTAGTCCGCGCCCTTCCAGTAGACCGTGGCGCGCGTTCCGCTGCCCACGGCCGTCTCGGACGGCACGATCGACCCGTCGTTCGGCGTGACGGTCACGCTGGCGACGGCCGTCGGCGGTGTCACGTCCACGAAGATCGCCACGGGGGACGTGTCAACGGAGTGGGCAAAGTGCCCATTGGCGTCATACCCATAAGCCTCGAGATGCATGAACCACTCGCCCTCGTAGGGCTGCGTCATGCCGGGGATGCTGTAAGTCCATCCACCGGACGGCGGGTAGGCGAACACCCCGAGTAGGTCCAAGGTGCCGCTGAAGTGAAAGCCGCCCGGACCGAAGACCGCGTGCTGATACGCATCCGTGGTGGCGAAATCGACCGGGTGGTACTGCAAACGGTCGACGAAGTAGTACATGCCGTCGACTGTCCGACCCCATCCCGACGTTGACACCGTGAGGTTGGGGTTGACACTGTTGCCCCAGCCTTGGCGCCAGAAACTCGGATCACCCGATGGCGGGTTGGGGTTGGTCGACGATGACCCGAGCATGGTCGGCGAAGTGAACGTTGTCTCGTTTCCGTACCCTACCGACGGCGCTGCGAGCAGCGCGACCACGATCGCTACGACCGACATCCACAGGACGCGGCGCAGCTTGACTTCGACTCTCATCGGTCCCCCTCATGACGACGTGCAGTTTCTCGATGATACACGACCCTTGTGACACCTACCCGTCAGCGTGCCGGTGCACACGCTAGACAGCCTCCAGGCGCTCCTTGATGGCACCCGCCATCGCCGTACCGTCGTCCGCGGGCAGTCGGACGTACTCCGCGCCCGAAAGGCGGGCGATCTCGCGCGCCGAAGCCCCCGCCGACGTCGGCGGAGACGTGTCCACGACGAGCGTGTGGACCTTTTGCTCCTTGGCTCTGGCGGCCATGACCTTGGCATCCTCGGAACCGAGCCCGCCCTTGAGCCCGACGTTCGCGCGCCCGTCAGTGACGAGCACGAGCCACGGGATCACCTTCGCATCGCGCCGGGTCTCGGCCGCGAGCAGGTCGAGTGACTGGCGGATCCCGGCGGCCAGCGGGGTCGCGCCTCCGGTCGGCATCGTCCTGAGCTTGAGATTGGCCAGCTCCACGCTCGACGTCGGAGTGAGCAGCACCTCAGCGCCTTCGCCCCGGAACGAGACGAGTCCGACCCGGTCGCGCCGCTGGTAGGCATCGACGAGCAGCTGCATGATCGCCGCCTTCGCCGCGTCCATGCGGCTGGCGGCTCCCATCGACCCGCTCCCGTCGACACAGAAGACGACCGACGCTCCGACGCGACGCGTGCGTACCTTGCTTCGGACGTCCTCGGGACGCACCTCGACCGCCATCTCACCCTCTGCGGCGCGACCGCGCGACGCAGCCGTCCGGATGGTGGCGTCCACGGCCACGTCGGGCCGCGCACCCCTCTTGGGCTCCTCGGATCGCGTGTAGCGCCCGCGACCGTCATCGGAGCGGCTCTCCTGACGCCGCCCCTGACCGGCGCGCCGCATGCGATCGAGAGGCGCCACAAGATCGGCACCCTCGGGGACCGCCGCTGAAGCGTCCGGCTCGCCCGCCACACGCAGGACTGCCGCGATGGGACGCCCGGCGCCGGAGGCGGGCTCCCCGCCCGTCGGCTCGCTCTCACCGGCTCCGTCCTCCCCCGCCTGCGTCATCAGCAGGCTGTCGAGGGTGAGCTGGTCGATCGATACGTCGTCGAACGGACGACGGTGCATGCGATGCGCGAGCACGAGCGAGGCGATCCTTCTCGCGTCGTCCACGGTGGCTTCCAGACGGCCGTCGAGAGCCGCGAGCGCTCCCGCTGCCCGAGCCATGGTCAGATCGGCCCGGTGACCGTCCACGCCGGCCTCCGAACAGACGGTCGCGATGAAGAACAGGAGCTCCCGGGGGATCTTCACTCGCCGCACGAGATCTCGAGCGCGCTTGAGCGATGCCTCGAGAGAGCGCTCCTCGGCGTCCCACTTACGGCGGAACGACTTCGCATCGTCCTCATGCGCCTGACGGCGCTCCAGGACCTCGACCCGGTCGGCCGGGATCGACAGGCCGACGACGTCGGCGCAGAGTCCGAACCGGTCGAGGAGCTGAGGGCGGACGTCGCCCTCCTCCGGGTTCATCGTCCCGACCAGCATGAATCGCGCGGAATGTTCGAACGCGATGCCCTCACGCTCCACGTGGTTCACGCCCATCGCGGCCGAGTCGAGCAACGTGTCGACCAGGTGATCGTCGAGGAGGTTCACTTCGTCGACGTAGAGTATCCCGCGGTTGGCGGCCGCCAGGAGACCGGCCTCGAAGCGGCGCTCACCCCTCTTGATGGCGGCCTCGATGTCGAGCGTGCCGACGAGCCGGTCCTCCGTGGCCGAGACGGGAAGGTCCACCACCCGCGGACGACGCGACGCGACCGGCAGCTCCCCGGCCTCCGCACGCACGCGGCACTCCTCGCAGAGGTCCGCCGGCGATCCGGGGTCGCACGAGAAACGGCAACCTTCGACCACGTCGATCGGCGGGAGCACCATCGCGAGCGCGCGCACCGCGGTCGACTTCGCCGTGCCCTTCTCACCGCGGATGAGAACGCCGCCGACCCGGGGGTCGACGGCGTTGATGAGCAGAGCGGTCTTGAGCGTCTCCTGCCCGACGATCGCGGTGAACGGGAATGTGGGGCGGGGTGTGCTCACACGGACTTCCACTGGAACGAGCCGCACGTGGCAGGCCTGTCCTGGCCGGCCTTCGGGCACGTTCCGGCGTACACGCAGTCCTCGCAGGCGTAGGCATCCATGTCGACGGGCGCGGGCTCGTACGGACGCGGCTCCGGAGCCGCGATCGCAGAGTCGAGGGCCGCCGCGATCGACTCGTCGACCGGCTCAGCATCGGCGGGACCAGCCTCGAACTCGATGGTCGGCGGCGCAGCCTCGAGCCACTCGCTCGGGATGCCGAGGTCCTCGAGTGCGGACGGCGTCTCGAGCACAGCGGAGGGCGATCCGGGCTCGGCCTCGAGCACGTCGTCAATGGGCTCGGCGATCGGCTCGGGAACGGACGCCTGGGGCTCCGCGTAGTCCCCCATGATCACGGGCCGCGGCATGAAGTCGTCGTCCGGAGCGGTGAGCATGCTCGGCGCCTCAGCGGCGGCCTCGTCGAGTCCGGACGGGCGGAACTGCTCTGACGCCGGCTCGACGACGGTCATCTCCGCCACCGCGGCGGCTGCGGGCGCCTCCGCAGCGACGAGTTCGTCGGAGACGGGCGCCTCCCACGGCCACGCGGCGACATCGGGGACCACCGGCTCGAGGTCGATCGGCTCCGACTCCTCGGGCGCCGGCGCGGGCAGATCGATCACGGATACCGGCTCGGCGACGGGCTCGGGCTCGGCCACGGGCTCGGGCTCGGCGACGGGCTCGCCCGCCATCGTCACGGATGCGGCACTTGCCAGCGCGTCGAGCTCGTCGGCGAGTCCGTCATCGTCGGACTCCGTGACCGGCAGCGGCTTGGGCTCAGGCTCGGGTGCCTCTTCCACGGCGGGCTCGGGCGCCTGCGATGCAAGGACGTCCTCGACGGTCGGGGCCGGCAGGACGCCGTCCTCTTCCATCCTCGTGGCCGCACGGCGCAACGCGCCGGCAAGTCCGTCCTCGGTCGTCAGGACCGCCTCCGGATCCCCGACCGGCTCCACGATCGGCTCCAGAAGGTCGGCGGGTACCGGCACTTCGACCTCCGGGGCTTCCCACGCGCCCGCCATCGGCTCGTCGGGGATCGCATCAGGCACGACGACGGGCACGGCGGCAGGGCGATAGACGACGACCGGCGTGACTGCCTCGATATCGACGACGAAGAGATCCACCTCGGCAAGAGACGCCTGGTCGGAGAGTGAATCGAGAGCCTCCTGACGGGAGGTGAACATCTCCTCCGAGACCATCCGGACCTGGCCGGTGGAACGGTCTCGTCCAACAAGGAAGAATCGCATGGTCCAACCTCTCACGTCGTCGGTCACTGCTTGCGGCCGGCGTGTGGTCACTGCACGCACCCATTCATGCTAGACCCGCTTCACGGTCGCGGCAATACGAGGGTGAGCAGCGGCACACTCCGGGGGATGGAATGCCGTGCGTGCTATGATTTCCCCTGTTCGGAGCCTGACGCGTCACCCGACGGAAGCGCGAACACAGGTATGTTGAGCGGCAAGCTCCTCGCAGACTGCGAATTCGTCGCGGTCGACCTCGAGACCACCGGCTGCAAACCGGGACGGAACAGCATCATCGAGGTCGGAGCCGTGCGTTTCCGCGCGGACTGCACCATCTCATCCTTCGAGCGACTCGTGCGCCCCACCGAGTCCATCCCCCGCGCGGTCGAGGACCTCACCGGCATCACATCGGGGATGGTCGCCCACGCTCCCCTCGTCCATGAGGTCCTCGAGGAGTTCCGGGCGTACGCCCACGGCGCCGTCCTGGTCGCGCACAACTACCGGTTCGACCTGAGCTTCCTCGACTACGAGGCCGAGGAACTCTGGGGGTCGCCGTTCCAGCGTCCGACGATCGACACGCTCTCGCTCGCACGCCGCCTGCGGCCCGACCTGCGGCGCTACAGCCTCGGGTCGCTCGCCACGGAACTCGGCACGCCGACCGTGCCCGACCACCGCGCCGGTAACGACGCGCGCGCCACGGCAGAGATCCTCCAGACACTCATCCCGGACCTTCTCGCCATCGGGATCACCACCGTCGGCGACCTCGCCAGCTTCTGCGGTCTCGGTCGGCAGGGCGAACTCGCCGAGCATCTTCGCCTGACCAAGGGCATCCCGGACGAGCCCGGCGTCTATCTGTTCCGCGACGCGAGCGGATCGGTCGTCTTCGTCGGTCGGGCCAAGAGCCTGCGCCTTCGCACGCGCGCGTACTTCTATCCGGGCGGCGGCGAGGACGAGCTAGCGTGCTCGGTAGCCTCCATCACGGCGGTACAGATGGCGTCACCGCTGGACGCGGCGCTCCTCGAGCGGCGGCTCGTGGACCGGCACCAACCGATGTACAACCCCGCAGCGCACCGTTCGCGTGACGTCTACCTCATCCGGATCGACACCGCCTCCGCCTATCCGGGCCTCCGGGTGGTGCCGGCTCCCCGTCTGCGCGGGCGGCTGATCGGGCCGTTCACGAGCCGTTGGGCGGCGCAGACGCTCGCCGACCGACTCACCGAGATCTTCGGCCTGCGCAGGTGCGCGAGACGGCTCGATGCGCGACTCGCCGCGACCCCGTGCGCCTATCGTGACGCCGGTTCCTGCCCGGCGCCGTGCGTCACCCGCCCGGACACCCGCGACTACGGCATCCGTCTCGCCGCCGCTCTCGCGGTGTTCGACGACGACAGCACCTTCCGCGAGCGCCTCGTGCGCCTCCAGCAGGACGCCGCACACGACGGGCGCTACGAGGACGCGATCCGCTTCCGTGACGCCGGGCGTGCTCTCGATCGGGCACTCTCGGTCATGCGCACTGTCGCGGGCGCGTCCGCACGCGACCTGATCATGGTCGAGGAGCACGAGGAGGACGTCATCGTCCACCTGATCCGCAGCGGCATGCGCGCGGCGGTCCTGCGCGGCTCGCGCTCCGGGATCGAAGCGAAGATCGCCCCTGCGATCGAACGCGTCTACTTCAACGGTGCCGAGCGCCCGGACCCGCTCAGGATGGCGCCCGAGCGTCTCGGGGAACTGTTGACCGTCGCGCAGTTCGAGGATGCCGACGGCCATCTCGAGATCGCGGTGAGCGACCTCGCCGGCACGGTATCCGCGGTCAGGCGCTCGCTGGGCCTGGATCGCCGGACGCCGCGTCGCCGTCACGAAGCCGCTTCAGGCGCCTGACGTTCTCGACGTCCTTCACCGGCACCTCGCCCGGCATCTCGCAGATCGCGGCCGCCTCTGCGAGCCGCGGGTCCGCGAACATCGCAGAGAACCCAGCCTCGCCCATGCAGCCGTCGCCGATCCACTCGTGGCGGTCCTTGTGCGACCCGAGATCGCCTTTGCAGTCGTTCGCGTGGATCAGGACGATCGGGGGCGGCCCGCACAGCTCATCGAGCCGGTCGAGCAGGATGTCCCAGCCGCTGCTCCCGCGGACGTCGATGCCCGCCGCAAGGCCGTGGCAGGTGTCGAAACAGAGCGCCGCCGGGACGCCGGCAGCGCGGACCGCGTTGAGCGTGACCGCCAGCTCGTCGGGTGTGACACCGAACTGCCGCCCGGCACCCGCGCTGTTCTCGAGGACGATCGCGGGTGCACCGGGCTGAGCGAGGTCGTAGGCCCGCACGACCGTCTCGACGACACGAGCGACGCACTCATCCTCACCATCGGCGAAACGTCGACCCAGGTGGCAGACGACACCGGCTGCCCCGATGAGAGCGGCCCGATCGAGTTCGTCGGCCAGTGCGGCGATCGACTTGGCCCACTGTTCGGGATCGTCGGCGCCGAGATTGATCAGGTAGCTCGCATGGCTGAACACCGGAAAGACACCGCGCGCCGCACATCCCTCGCGGAAGGCGGCTGCCTCCTCGGGATCGCGCTTCGGGCTCTTCCACTGACGCGGGCTCTTGGCGAAGACCTGGATCGTCTCGCAGCCGGTCTCGACCGCGTAGTCGACGGCACCGGGCAGGCCGCCCGCCACAGGTACGTGCGCTCCGATCCGCATGCGTTCTCCTTCGTGTGACCTCGTGTGCGCGTGTCGGTGTGCGCGGCTATCATCGTCGCATGGAACGTACCTGCGCGCACACGACCGGACCTGAGGCGCCCCGACCCTGGAAGGGACGAGCGGTCCTCCACGTCGACATGGACGCGTTCTTCGCCTCGGTGGAGCAACTCGACAACCCGGAGTGGCGGGGGAAGCCGGTCGTGGTCGGCGGCTCGCCGGACAAGCGTGGCGTCATCGCCGCGGCCTCGTACGAGGCGCGACGGTACGGCGTGCGCTCGGCGATGCCATCGGCACGCGCAAAGCAGCTCCTGCCTCCCGACGCGATCTGGACGCGCGGTCGGTTCGATCGATACGGCGAGCTGTCCCAGCAGGTCTTCGAGATCTTCGCCCGCATGTCCCCGGAGGTCCAGGGCGCGTCGATCGACGAGGCGTACCTCGATGCGACACCCGGCGAGCGCGGGCGGCACCCGGTCGCCGTCGCCCGCGAGATCATGGCCGCGGTCGATGCGATCGGTCTGTCGTGCTCCGTCGGCATCGCCGGCTCCAAGACCGTCGCCAAGATCGCCTCGGACCGCAACAAGCCGCACGGACTCACCGTCGTGTGGCCGGGTGAGGAGCGCGAATTCCTCGCACCGCTCGCCGTCGGCCTCATGCCGGGTATCGGCCCCACCACCGCGAGTCGGCTGCGGGCGCTCGGCATCCGCACCCTCGGGGATCTCGCTGCCCTCGACGACGAGACCGCGCGGCAGGTGCTCGGCGCTCACGGACCGGCGTCGGTGCGTCGCGCCTCCGGGATCGACCCGCGACCCGTGCGCGAGCGCGACCCGGTCAAATCCGTCAGCAACGAACGCACCTTCTCGGCCGACATCCGCGAGACAGGCGAGGTCCGTGCCGCTGTCTCCGGCCTGGCCGAGCATGTGGCTCTGCGGCTGCGGCGCAAGCAGCTCACCGGCCGCACGGTGCACCTGAAGATCCGCTTCGGCGACTTCAGCACCCGGACCGCGCAGGAGACGCTCGCCGGCCCCACCGCGTCGACCGACGACGTGACCGCGGCCGCGATGCGCCTCCTGGCATCACTGTGGAACCCGGGCGTCGGCGTGCGCCTCCTCGGTGTGGGCGTCAGCGGGTTCGAGGCGGTCCCCTCACAGCTCGAGCTGCCGGTCACCGAGGAAGCGATCGTGGATGCGCGGACCGTCGCGCGCCGTCGCGCGGTCGAGCATGCCGTGGACGAACTACGGGAGCGCTTCGGCGACGATGCCGTGCGCTACGGGGGACGGCGGAGCGCACGTGATCCGAAGGACCGCTACGGACCCGGGGAGTGACCATGCGCCGACGACGTCTCATCATCCTGCTCGTCGCGACCGCGCTCGTTCTCGTCGCCTGCACTGCTGAGCCGCTGCCGAGGCCCCCTCGCTCGGGCAGCAGGGATACACCCTCGGAGGGATCGGCGACCGGTCCGGTGCCGCCGTTCTCCAAGGTGGCCGCACCGGAACCGGGCCTGGAGACGCTGGCCGGCGGCCGCGTGGTCGCCAAGGGCTGGCTCGATCACGTCGACATCGACGGAGGTACCTGGCGGCTCGTCAACCAGCCCGCCACGAGTTCGATGAGCTCCGTGGTCATCGCGGTCCTGATCCCCGACGAGGTCTCGGAGGCGCGGCTCTTCACGCTCATGGGTTCGTTCATCGGCGCGGAAGGGCGCATCAAGGACGGCACCGCCGACTCGCCGGACGGTCCCGTGGTGGTCGTCGAGACCGTGCGGGCGTACTAGGCGCCTGCCCGCTCAGCTTCCGCCCACTCGTCCTCGTCCGCGTGTCCCGCGCTGCCGCGGAACGGGCCCATCGGCGCGGTCCCGACGCCGCGACGCAGCCGTACCGGCGCGCCGCCTGTGGTGCGCACCACATACGGCTTCACGATGTCGGCGACGATCGCGATGCCGCGCTCGCAGTTGTTCTGGAGCACGCCTTCGACCAGGTAGCTGCGGTGCTTCACGATCGTCTCGCCGCTGCGCTGGAGCGCCTCGGGGAAGACGACGACGTCGAGCAGCCCGGTGGGATCCTCGAGCGTGAGGAAGCACACCCGCTTGCCCGAGCGCGTCCGCGGCGTCTGCGCACGTTCGCGCACGCCGGCGACGAGCACGCGGGTGCGGTCCCCGAGTCGGGGCAGGTCGCGCGCCCAGACCACTCCGCGAGCCTCGAGGTCCTCGCGTGCCAGATCGAGCGGGTGGCAGGTGATCGCAAGTCCGAGGTACTCGAGTTCGGCGCCGAGACGCCGCACGGGCGTCCAGCCGCTCACGTGCGCGGGGTCTTCGGGGTCCCGGGCGCGCGACGGCGCCATCAGCTGTGCGCGCTCGCCCGCGATCCCCTCCCGCTGCAGCACGGCCTTGAGCTCGGGGAGCAGCGCGAGCTGCTCGTCGCGGGTCGGCGGACGCCCGGCGTCGGTGGTCCCGATCCCGTCGAGCGCGCCCACGCGGATGAGCGACTCCGCCGCGTCGATCTCCGCGCGCGTGCGCCGCAGGAAGTCGGTCAGGTCGTCGAACGGGCGCAGCGCGCGCTCGTCCCGGATCGCGGCGAGGAGCCGGGCGTTCATGTTGTGGAGGTCCTTGAGCCCGACGCGGATCCCGCGCCCGTCCATTTCCACCGTGTAGCCGGCACTCGAGTCGTTCACGTGCGGCGGGAGCACGGCGATGCCGTGGCGCCGCGCGTCGTCGAGCACGAGGCGCGGCGAGTAGAAGCCCATCGGCTCGTGGTCGAGGATCGCCGCGGCGAACTCGGCCGGGTAGTACGTCTTGAGCCAGGCACTCGCGTAGCTGACCACCGCGAAGCACGCCGCATGCGCCTTGTTGAAGCCGTAGGCGGCGAAGCCCTGCAGCTGCCGGAAGACCTCCTCGGCCGTCTCGCGGGTCGAGCCGAGCGCCACCGCCCGCTCGACGAACCCGCCGTGGAGCGACTCCATCTCCGCGCGGCTGCGGTCCTTGGTCATCGCGCGGCGGAAGGAGTCCGCCTCCGCCAGCGAGTAGCCGGCCACACCCTGGGCGACCTGGAGCACCTGCTCCTGATAGATGATCACGCCGTACGAGTCCGCGAGACACGCACCCATCGCGGGATGCGGCACGACGACCGGCTCGAGCCCGTGGCGGCGCCGGATGAAGGGCGTGATCATCTCCGCCTCGAGCGGTCCGGGACGGAAGAGTGAGATCGCCGCGATGATGTCCTCGAACGTGCGCTCCTGCAGCCGCAGCGCGAGGTTGCGCTGCCCGCTCGACTCGAGCTGGAACATCCCGACCGTGTCCGCCGCGGCGATCATGTCGTAGACCTTGGGGTCGTCGTGCGGCAGCAGGAACGGCTCGGGGACGGCGTCCGCGCCCACCCGCGCACGCGCGAGGTCCACCGTCGCACTGATCGCCGAGTGCATGCGCAGGCCGAGGATGTCCATCTTCACGAGTCCGAGCGCCTCGACGTCGTCCTTATCGTACTGAGAGACGACCGTGCCTTTGGCGGCCCACTGGAGCGGCGACCACGTGTCGACCGGCTCGCGCGTGATGAGGAAGCCTCCGAGATGCGTGCCGAGGTGCATCGGGACGTGATCGAGCTTCTCGGTCAGGTCGAGCAGCATCCCGTAGCGCTTCTCGTCGCGCAGGGGGTGGCTGCGGCACTCGGGATAGGTCGCGAGCACCTCGCGTCGGGCAGCTTCAACGCGGCGGCGAGGTCCGCGAGCGTGCGCAGGTACTCCGGCGCCTCCGGCGTCATCGCGTGCATGAGTTCGATGTGGAAGTCGCCCGGCGCGAAGCAGCGCGCGAGGCGCGTGGCGGCCGCCCGGGCGCGCCAGGGCACCCCGGCCAGCACCGAGGCGCCGACCTCACCGTTGCCGCACCCCGACAGCGCGATGAGGCCCTCGCTCAGCCGTGAGAGGTCATGCAGCGTGACGACGGAGCGCGCACCGCCGAGGTCGTCCTCGGCGCCGTCCGCGCGCAGGTGCGCCCGCGACAGCAGCGTGCACAGGTTGCGGTAGCCGGTCATGTCCCGGCACAGCAGCGTCAGGTGGAAGCCGGCGGCGCTCGCCCGGCCGAACCCGGCCGGGCGCGGACGCGCGAGGCGCTCCGCGGGCGGCAGGTCCGACTCAGCCCCCTCGATGCCTGCAGCCTCCACGACGATCTCCGCCCCGAGGATCGGCTTGATGCCCGCCTTGAGCGCGGTGCGGTAGAAGCGGATCGCGCCCGAGAGCCCCTGGTGATCGGTCAGGGCGATCGCGGGCATGCCGAGATGCCCCGCCCGCCCCACGAGACCATCGAGGGACGCCGCGCCGTCCATGAAGCTGAAATGGGAGTGCACGTGGAGGTGCACGAAACCGGGCATGGGAGGACCACCTCGTGTTGCGGGTCAGTCGAGCACGCCGACGAGGAGCCAGCGTTCGCGGATGCGGTCGTATGCGAGGTCGTAGACGCCACCGCGCGCGATGACGCGGAAACAACGCCGGCTCACGGCGCGCCCCCGGTCCCACCACAGGGCATCGACCGCCCATTGCTGGACGAGCTGGTCGACCGTGTAGCGCTTGCCCTTCCACGTGAAGACGGCTGGTCGGCCGAGACGCCCGTCCCATTCGACAGGGACCTCGACCTCCGCGCGCTTCGGAGCATCGACGTCGGACCCGCGCATGACCCAGGGAGACGAGAGCAGTTCGAGCACGACGGGACGACGGCCGGCGCTCTCGAACAGACTGAGCGGCTGGCCGGCCTTCTTCGCATCGAAACCCTTGATCGCAGTGTTGCGGCCCACGTCGTGAGCACCTTCCTCACATCTCGCCGGAAGCCCGCCGGGGCTTTCCGTCCCGTCACTGTATCGAACATATGTTCGGTATACAACGCGGGACTGACACCGGTGCGACGGGCGGGAAGATGGCACGACGAACGCGCGGCCGGGGCGCGCCGCGCGGGCGAAAGGAGACGCCGGGCGACCGGAGCCCCGGCCGGCATGGTCCGAGAATGAAACAAGCGCCACCCCATCGATCGGGGTGGCGCCTGGTCTCTCAACAGAGGTGTCCCGAGAAACCTCGCCTGCGGGGACATCTAGTCACCGGATTCCCGTTTCACGCCTTCCCCGGCCCCGGTGGAAAGATCGCCTCGCGACAATTCCCTCACACGCGGACGCCCAAGTCGGGCAGCAGCTGGTACTCCGGTTTTCAACGCTCGCTCGGTCCGACTTCTCGGGACAAGAAGTACAGTATCCGACCCCGGAAACAGCGTCAACGGCAAATCCGAGAAATGCACCACATTGTTCTGAGCGGGCCTGCAGATGCTCCGAGCGGTCGCCTATCGCGTTTGTACGGCGAAATCGACCACACAGCCAACGCGTCCGGGCGTATCGCCGTTCTGTCCGCGCCCGGGAGGTGTCGACCGGGCGCGCGCGACGCTCACGCACCCCTGCCGGGAACCGTGATCTCCCCTGCCGCGAGCGCATCGACCAGCGCCTTGACCAGCACCGGATCGAACTGCAGACCGGCGTTGCGCTCGAGCTCCTCCCGCGCCACCTCGACGCGCATCGCCCGGCGGTACGGTCGGTCGGCGGTCATCGCCTCGAACGCATCCGCCACCGCAAGGACGCGCGCCAGCAGCGGGACCTTCTCGCCGGCCAACTCCTCGGGATAGCCGGTGCCGTCCCAGCGCTCGTGGTGGTACCGGACGATGGGGACCAGGTCCTGAAGGAACGGGATCGACTCGATGATCCGAGCGCCGATCTCACTGTGATCGCGGACGATGAGGAACTCCTCGCGCGTCAACCGCTTCGGCTTGAGCAGGATCGACTCCGGGATACCGATCTTGCCCAGGTCATGGAGGAGTGCGGCACGCTCCAGGTTGATGAGGTCGCGCTCCGACAGCCCGATCCGCTTCCCGATCGCGACAGCCGCATCCGCCACGTGCAGAGAGTGGCGCGCCGTGTAACTGTCCTTGGCGTCGACCGCCGCGTTGAGCGCACGCAACGTCCCGATCGAGTGCTCCTCCGCCTCTTCGAGTGAGCGCTGAAGGCGGGTGTTGACCTCATCGACCTCGGCCTCGGTGGCCCGCAGTCGGTCGGCTGCGCTCTTCACGAGCCGCAACTGGACGAGATAGAGCACGAGCGCCGATCCGACGGCCGCGATCCAGACCCACAGCAACGAATCCCTGACCTGCGTGCGGATGGGCCCGTACGGCATGTAGACCTCGAAGACGCCGACGGGCTGCCCGGTCGCGCTGACGCGGATCGGCGCGTAGACCTCGACCACCTCGCCGTACTCCGCGGCTTCCTCGGCGCTCTCGTCCTTATCGGCCGTCCCGGCGTCCCAGACGGTCTCACCGCCGAGAGCGCGCGTCACGTTCCCG